>JBOHZD010000291.1:0-8338 GCA_050738315.1 Woeseiaceae bacterium | reverse complement strand
ATCGTGCGAAACAGGGATGTTTCGCCCGAAGCCTACAGGGACGTATTCACGGCGTTCCTGAAAAGGCCTCCCCGCGCCAGGCTTCGCTTCCAACCGTGACTGATACGGGCCGGGCCGCAGGGAACCGCTGGACAGTCCCGGAGTCCAGAGAACAAGCCGATTCACCGACCAATGGCGCAATGCCGGTGTCGCCAGCGGTAAAAGGATATACATGCGAACGAGATACAACCTGCTACTGATTTCGATACTCCTTTTTGCACCGGCTTTGCAGGCCGAGGAGCCGGCATGGATGGGGACGCTCGAGCGGATATCGTCGGGGGTGGTATCGATAAGAGTCGACAGCACGCGGGCGTTCGACACGGAATGGAATGCATCGAGCCAGGCAACCGGTTTTGTCGTCGATGCTGAAAAGGGACTGATACTGACCAACCGTCACGTCGTCACTCCGGGGCCGGTGGTTGCCGAGGCGATTTTCCTGAACAACGAAGAAGTCCGCCTGACGCCGGTCTATCGCGATCCGGTGCACGACTTCGGATTCTTCAGTTACGATCCGGACGAGTTGCAGTACATCGAACCCGCGGAGTTGCCGCTGGTACCGGGCGCTGCGGTCGTTGGACGGGAGATCCGGGTCGTGGGCAACGATGCCGGTGAGAAACTGTCCATACTGGCCGGCACCATCGCGCGCCTCGACCGGCAGGCGCCGGAATACGGCCTCGGCCAGTACAACGACTTCAATACGTTTTACGTGCAGGCGGCCTCCGGCACGTCGGGCGGGTCATCGGGTTCGCCTGTCATCGATATTGCGGGCAACGTCGTCGCCCTCAATGCCGGCGCCAACAATGCCGCAGCCAGCAGTTTTTTTCTGCCTCTCGATCGTGTCGAACGGGTACTGCACCTGTTGCAGCAGGGCGAGGCGGTAACGCGCGGCAGCCTGCAGACGGTATTCGTGCAAAAAGCCTACGATGAGTTGCATCGGCTGGGGTTGACTCCCGAAACCGAGTCGCAGGTCCGTTCGGTCAAGCCTGACCAGACCGGTATGCTGACCGTCCAGGAAGTCGTCCGTGCGTCGCCGGCCGACGGCACGCTCGAACCCGGCGACATCCTGCTGCGTGTAAACGGGGCACTCATCACCGAGTTCGTGCCGTTGGCCGAAATTCTCGACGAGCATGTCGGCGAGACTGTGACTGTGGAAGTGGAGCGCGGCGGGCATCCTGTCACTGAACGCCTGCCGGTCACCGATCTGCACGATATTTCACCGAATGCGTACCTGGAATTCGGCGGCGCGGTAGTGAACGACCTGTCCTACCAGCAGGCGCGGCATTACAACCGACCGATCAGCGGCGCGTACGTCGCGGACCCCGGATACATGCTGTCGCGCGCCGGGATTGCGCGCGGTGCGGTGATCTCGGAGGTCGATGGGACGGCGGTTGACGACATCGACGACCTGGAGAAAGCGCTGGCAGAACTCGCCGACGGCGATCGCGCCACGTTGCGCTACTACACTCTGGAGGATCCCAGGAACAGCATTGTGCGCTCCGTTCAGATGGATCGCACCTGGTTCCCGGCGCGTTATTGCACGCGCAACGACGAGACAGGCGTGTGGCCCTGCAGGGACATGAAAAAGGGACCGAGGCAGTCGGTGCCCGAATTCGGCAGTAC
Source organism: Woeseiaceae bacterium (assembly GCA_050738315.1). Classification (GTDB taxonomy): domain Bacteria; phylum Pseudomonadota; class Gammaproteobacteria; order Steroidobacterales; family Woeseiaceae; genus IDS-8. The sequence goes on along the minus strand of JBOHZD010000291.1, from coordinate 6,679 downwards.
CGATTTTCCTTCGTACAGCGACGCGCGCATCGATGCGATCGTGCCGTCGCTGGTCATGGTGAATTTCGATCTGCCGTATTCCGTGTCCGGAGTTGCGGACAGGCACTATTACGGCACCGGGCTGATCGTCGACAAGGAGCGCGGACTGGTCCTCGTCGACAGGAATACTGTGCCGGTTGCGATGGGCGATGTCGGCATCACGTTTGCGGGATCGCTGCAGGTCGAGGGCAAAGTCGAGTTCATTCATCCGCTGCACAACCTTGCGATCGTTTCCTACGATCCGGCATCGATCGGCGATACGCCGGTCAAGACCGCGGAGTTTACGGTCAAGCAGCCTGTTCCCGGAGACAGGGTCTGGGTGGCCGGCTTGACGAGCGACCATCAACTCGTGCACCAGGCAAGCAGGGTCGCGTCCGTCGATCCGTTGACTTTGCCGCTGTCCCGCACCCTGCGCTTCCGGGACTCGAACCTCGAAGTCATTTCACTCGTCAACGAACCGGGCAATATCGACGGTGTACTGCTCGATGAGCGCGGCCGTGTCGCAGCGACCTGGTCGAGTTTCGCATTTGAATCCGGCAGCGACGCCGGACAAATGAGCCTCGGCATCGGCAGTGAGCTCGTCGGCCGCTTCGTCGATGTTGTACGCAACGGGCGTCAGATCTATTCACTGGAAGCTGAATTCGATTACACCCCGTTGTTTGCGGCACGCAAGCTCGGCGTCGACGAATCCTGGCTGGAGCAGCTCGAACGACACAACCCGAGAGGAAGACGTGCGCTGGAGGTCAGCCGTGTGGTTGCAGGTTCTCCGGCGGCAGAGGTTCTGAAGAACGGCGACATACTGCTTGCGATCGACGGGCAGGAAGTGACCAGCTACCGTGAACTGGAACGGGCCGTGCAAAAGCCTGCCGTGGCGGCAACCATCTGGCGAAATGGCGAAGCACGGCAGTTCGACATTGACACGGCAATCCTCGATGGTGAAGGCATCAATCGCGCCGTTTCCTGGGCGGGCGCCTTGCTGCAGAAGCCGCACCGTGCGATGGCGGCACAGCGCGGCATCGATCCATCCGGCGTTTACGTCGCATTTTTCAGCTACGGGTCGCCGGCGACGCGATACGGTTTGTATGCAGGGCGCCGGATCGTGGAAGTCGACAATCAACCGACGCCTGATCTGCAGGCGTTCATCGACGCGGTCGAGGGCAAAGACAACCGGACGTCGGTTCGCCTGAAGACGATCACCTGGAACGGCGCGATCGAAGTCATCACCTTGAAACTCGACAAGCAGTATTGGCCTGCCTATGAAATTCGGCGCACTGACCAGGGATGGCGGCGTTTTGGAATCGGCTGACGGAGCCGCAAGGACGGCCGCCATCGTCGTTGCGGCGGCATTGTCGGTGCTGGCCCTGTCTCCCGGATTTGCCGATCCGCTTTACAAGTACCGCGGAGAAGAGGGCGACTGGATCTACTCGGATCGCCCCGTGGCCGGTGACGAGCCGGTGGAGATTCGTGTGCTCCCCTCGGGCCCGGCGATTCCCGAGGTGACCGTGTCGCACAGCCTGGTCGACCGGCGCCTGCAGCTGACGGCAACGAACAGTTACTACGCGCCTGTGGAGCTGGTCCTCGGCATCGTCGCGCTGGCGCATGCAGTGCCTCCCGGACCGGATCAGCCGCTGCGGTTTATTCTGGCGCCGCAAAGCGACACGGAGCTCTTCGCGCTCGCCGCAATTGATGCGCCGGCGGTGCCGGACATCCGCTACCGTTACGCCTGGCTTGCGGGCGATCCCGCCAGCGAACACCGACCGGAGCGGGCCTATCGCGTGCCCTACGCAGTCTCCGCCAGTTTTCGAGTGTCGCAGGCCTATCCCGAAACCCCCACGCACACGACGGCGTCCAGCCGTTACGCTGTGGACATCGAAATGCCGATCGGTACTGACATTCACGCGGCTCGCGGCGGGACGGTGTTCGAAGTTGCGAGCACCCATTTTCGCGGCGGACTCGACCTGGACAACGACAAGGACGCCGCCAATCTGATTCGCATTTTGCATGACGACGGCACGTATGCGATATACGCGCATCTCAACTGGAACACGATTCGCGTGCAGCCCGGCGACGTCGTCAGCCGCGGGCAATACATAGCCGATTCCGGCAATACCGGTTTCTCGAGCGGACCGCATCTCCATTTTGCAGTTCTTCGTAACCGCGGCATGCAGATCGAATCGATACCCGTGGTCTTCGAAGGTCCGAACGGCAGCGAGGTCGTGCCCAGCACGGGCGCGCAACTCGCTTCGTATTAACCAGGCCGTTCGGCTGCCAGCGCGTCCCAGCTTGTGATCGGCAGCGAGCAGCGGCTGCCGACACAGCGGTACGCAATCGTGCCTTTGCCATCGCTTCGCCTGTCAGCGAGCGCGCCCGGCAGGTTTCCGAGGGCGGCGTCGATCGCGAAGACCAGCCGCCGCGGCGCGTAGACCTGGCGCAGGCGCTCCCGCCACCGCGCAATGTCCTCGCGCTCGCCCCGTATGACGATCATTTCCGGATGATTCAGATATTCTTCCAGCGCGGACAGCAGCGTGACGTGAGCGTGCGGAAACTGTTCCATGGCCGTCCATGCATATTGCAGCGTTTTCTCGGCTGCCTGCAGATAGCGCGTCTCGCCCAGTAGAAATCCCAGCCGCTGCAGGGCGAGCGCCGCGATTCCGTTACCCGATGGCATGGCCTCATCTGCCAGGGGCTTCGGGCGATGCATGAGCGGCTCGTGATCGTGGGCCGTGAAATAAAATCCGCCTTTATCCGGATCGAAGAAGCGATCCAGCAATGCATCCGCCATCGTGATCGCGAATGCCAGGTGGCGGTCCTGCCAGTCGCATTGCAGTAATTCGAGCAGTGCATCGAGCAGGAAAGCGTGATCGTCGAGATAGGCCGGGAAGCGCGCCCGCCCGTCCTTGTAACTCGCAAGCAGGCGGCCGTCCTGCAACATTTTATCCGCGATGAAATCCGCGCTTTTCCCGGCGGCCTCGGTCAGATCCGGGCGCGCCAGCGCGTTACCGGCAATGGCAAGGCCGCGAATCGCCAGTGCATTCCAGGAAGCGAGTTGCTTTTCGTCGCGGCCCGGGGGAGTTCGTTTGCTGCGGGCTTGCATGAGCGTTCTCAGCGCTTCATCCATGCCTTTGCGAATGTCGGCTTCGTCGCGACCGAGCTCCGCTGCAATTGCAGTCGCTTGCCGGTGGACCGACAGATGCCATTGACCTTCGAAATTCGGGTCGTCGGCGAGCCCGAAGCGGCGCGCAAATGGCTCGTACCCTTCATCGGGCAGGAGCTTCTGAACCTCCTCTCGGCTCCAGACGTAAAACCGGCCTTCCTCGCCTTCGGAATCTGCGTCGCGGCTGGCGAAGAAACCGCCCGTTGCCGATTGCAGATCGGCAAGTATCCAGTCTGCCGTGTTGCTGGCCGTACGCCCGAACAGCGATTCGCCCGTCGCGAGGCAGGCCTCTGCATAAAGCGCGAGTAGCGGCCCGTTGTCGTACAGCATCTTTTCGAAATGCGGTATCTGCCACGCGCGATCTACGGAGTAGCGATAGAAACCGCCCGCAAGGTGATCCTGCAAGCCGCCTCGCGCCATGCGCGTCAGCGTCAACGACACCATTTCGAGCGCTTCGACGTCGGGTTCGGCGCTGCTGGTGCTGTCGCGCCAGTGACGGAGCAGCCGATCGAGGCCGGAGGGCTGCGGAAACTTCGGCGCGCCGCCGAATCCGCCGTATTCGCGATCGAAAGCTGCGCCCATCTGTCGTCGCGCAGCGGCCAGCGGAACGGGAGTCAGCTTGACGTCTTCGGGGGCGGTGGCGGCGGACAGGCGGCTGAAGATCCGCTGCAGTTCCTCACCCCGGCTTGCCACTTCCTCCCGATTTTCATCGTAGAAGCCCGCGACGCGCTCGATCAGTTGCGAAAACGACGGCATGCCGTAGCGCGGCTCCTTGGGGAAATAGGTGCCGCCGAAAAACGGCCGTTGACTGTCCGGGTCGATGAACATCGTCAGCGGCCAGCCGCCCGGGCGCTGGGTCAACAGCTGATGCGCGGCCTGGTAGATTCTGTCGATGTCCGGGCGCTCTTCCCGGTCGACCTTCACGTTGACGAACAACCGATTCATAAGCGCCGCGGTTTGCTCGTCTTCGAACGATTCGTGCGCCATGACGTGGCACCAATGGCAGGCCGAGTATCCGATCGACAACAGGACCGGTTTGCCGGCGTTCCGGGCGGCAGTCAGCGCCTCGTCGCCCCACGGATACCAGGCGACCGGATTGCCCGCGTGCTGCAGCAGGTACGGACTGGTTTCCGTGGCCAGTCGATTCCGTTTTTCGTGTGCGCTCGTCATCGTTCTCCCGAACCGGCACTATAACGCAACGGCCGGGCACGCTCCTTATGTCTCAGGTGCGATGCTAGACTAGCGCCCTATGCTTCCCTATCCCGACATCGATCCGGTCATTTTCTCAATCGGGTTCGTCAAGATTCGCTGGTACGGCCTGATGTACGTCATCGGGTTCGTGCTTGCATGGTGGCTGGCGCGCAAGCGCTCGGCACAGAGCACCTCGCCCTTCACGCCCTCACAGGTTGACGACCTGGTCTTCTACGCCATGCTCGGCGTGATTGTCGGCGGCCGCCTCGGATATTGCCTGGTTTATGGCTGGGACAATCTGACCAGTGACCCGCTCTATATCTTCAAGATCACACAGGGCGGCATGTCTTTTCATGGCGGCATGGTCGGCGTGCTGGCCGCGTTGTGGTTCTACAGCCGCAGGATCGGCTGTCGCTTTTTCGAAGTGACGGACGCGATTGCGCCGCTGGTGCCGCCGGGCCTCTGCTTCGGCCGGATCGGCAATTTCATCAACGGCGAGTTGTGGGGCAAAGCGACCGACGTGCCATGGAGCTTCAACGTCAACGGCGTCGGCCGCCATCCGTCGCAACTGTACGAAGCGTTGCTCGAGGGCCTGTTGCTGTTCGTCATCCTGTGGACGTTTTCGGCCCGCAAACCGCCCTACATGGCCGTGTCCGGGCTGTTCCTCCTGTGCTACGGCCTGTTTCGATTCTTTATCGAATTTTTCAGGATGCCCGATGCGAACCTGGGGTATCTCGCCTTCGGCTGGGTCACGATGGGGCAGGTCCTGAGCACGCCCATGATCTTCCTGGGTGTCGCGATGCTCGCGATCGCGTATCGGCGCCGTTCCGCGGAGGAGGCGACCGCCTGACATGCAGCAATATCTTTCGATGATGCGCCACGTGCGCGAGCACGGCGCGCGCAAGGAAGATCGCACCGGAACGGGTACCCTGAGCGTGTTCGGTTATCAGATGCGTTTCGATCTTGCCGCCGGCTTTCCGCTCGTCACCACCAAGAAACTGCATTTGAGGTCGATCATTCACGAGCTGCTGTGGTTTTTGCGCGGCGATTCAAATGTGCGTTATCTCAATGAACGGAACGTTTCGATCTGGAACGAATGGGCGGACGAGAACGGCGATCTCGGCCCGATCTACGGGGTGCAATGGCGTAGCTGGCCGTCGCCGGACGGCGGCGTCATCGACCAGATCGGTGACGTCGTCCGGAGACTCAAGGAGAATCCCGACTCCCGGCGCATCATCGTCTCGGCCTGGAACGTGGCCGACCTGCCGAAGATGGCGTTGCCCCCCTGTCATTGCCTGTTCCAGTTTTACGTCGCGGACCGCAAGCTATCGTGCCAGCTCTACCAGCGTAGCGCCGATATTTTTCTGGGCGTGCCGTTCAATATCGCCTCGTATGCGCTGCTGACCCATATGCTCGCGCAACAGACCGATTTGCGGGTGGGTGAGTTCATCTGGACGGGCGGCGACTGTCATCTTTATCTCAACCACCTCGAGCAGGCGGACGAACAACTGAGCCGGGAACCGCTGCCGTTGCCGAAACTGGCCATCCGGCGCCGTCCCGATACGATCTTCGACTACCGGATCGAAGACTTCGAGACTCTCAACTACGTTGCCCATCCGCATATTCGCGGTGCCGTTGCTGTCTGATCGCGTCGGGTTTCGATGACAGTCACGATGGTCGTTGCGGCGTCGACGAACGACGTCATCGGGCGCCAGGGAGGCCTGCCATGGCGCCTGCCCGAGGACATGCAGCGATTCCGCCGCTTGACGATGGGGAAGCCGGTGGTCATGGGACGGCGCACTTTCGAATCAATCGGAAAGGCGCTGCCGGGGCGCCGCAATATCATCATCAGCGGGCAGCCCGGGCTCCGGATCGAAGGATGTGAAGTGGCAACGTCGCCGGAGGCTGCGCTGTCACTGGCGCGTGGCGCTGCGGAAATCATGATCATCGGCGGCGGCCACATCTATCGCGCGTTGTTGCCGCAAGCCGATCGTATCGAGATGACGCGGGTGCACGTGCACGTGTATGGCGATACGTTTTTCCCGGAATTGCGTGCGGACGAATGGGAAGTCACGTCAGCCGAAGTGCATCCTGTGGACGAATCGCGGCCGGTCGGGTTTACGTTCGAGACGCTGGAGCGCCGTACGGGCTGGAGAGGGTAGGCAACGGGTCGCCCGCATGGCGGGCTTATATGGACCTCTCCCGGTTGTCAAGACGTCAATTGACGGCGTTCGGAAAATGACTGCTCGCTTATATTCGGCCCATAAACGGGGAAAATTATTGTCCCCTGGCCCT
>JBOHZD010000290.1:0-7669 GCA_050738315.1 Woeseiaceae bacterium | reverse complement strand
TCCCTGATCGGCGACCTCGACTGACTTTCCGCCAGGCCGGTTGGGGCGGAAAAGGGGACAGATTTATTTTATGTCCACATAAAATAAATCTGTCCCCTTTTCCGGTCTTGCGGGCGACCGGGAAAGTGTCCGAGCATGTACCGGTCGCCCGCAATGGCGGGCTCCAACAGCGCTTTCGCCGACGCCAGTAGCGATAACGGCCGAATTGCCGTCAAAACCGCCGAGAAAAACCGAGAGCCGTCCTGCTAGAATCCCGGCTGCACTCGCTTGGGCTTTGGGTAAACAATGAGTAAACGTTACGACGCGGCCGATATCGAGGTCCTGAGCGGTCTCGAGCCCGTGCGGCGGCGGCCGGGCATGTATACCGACACGACGCGGCCGAATCACCTCGTGCACGAGGTGGTCGACAACAGCGTCGACGAGGCGCTCGCCGGTTATTGCAAAAAAATCGAAGTCACCTTGCACGGCGACGGTTCCGTTGAGGTCAGCGACGACGGCCGCGGCATGCCGGTCGATCTCCATCCGAAGGAAAAGATTCCCGGCGTCGAGCTCATCCTGACGCGCCTGCATGCCGGCGGAAAATTCAACAAGGAGACCTACCAGTTCTCCGGCGGCCTCCACGGCGTCGGCGTGTCCGTCGTCAATGCCTTGTCCAAAAATCTCGAAGTCTGGATCCGGCGCGGCGGCCAGGAACACAACCAGAGTTTTGCCGGCGGCAAGAAGCGCGGCAAGCTCGAGGTCGTGGGCACCGTCGGCAAGGCCAATACCGGGACCACGATTCGCTTCTGGCCCGATCCCCAATACTTCGATTCACCGAAAATTTCGGTGTCGCGCCTGAAGCACGCATTACGGGCCAAAGCCGTGCTCTGCCCGGGGCTGCACGTCAAGCTCAAGGTGGTCAAAGCGAAGGAGGAGGTGGAATGGCTGTATTCCGGCGGACTTGAAGAATACCTGCTGGAAGCGATCGGCAGCGCCGGCCATTTGCCGAATGAACCGTTCGCCGGCAGCCTGTCCGGCAACAACGAGGCCGTCGACTGGGCGCTTGTCTGGCTGACCGAAACGGCACAGGCGGTGACGGAGAGCTACGTCAATCTCATTCCGACGCCGCAGGGCGGCACGCACGTCAATGGTTTACGGACCGGCCTGACCAATGCCGTGCGTGAATTCTGCGAATTTCGCAACCTCCTGCCGCGCGGCGTGCAGTTGTCCCCGGAGGACGTCTGGGACGGCCTGTCGTTCGTGTTGAGCGCAAAACTCGAGAATCCGCAGTTTTCCGGGCAAACGAAGGAACGGTTGTCGTCACGCGAATCCGCCGCGTTTGTTACCGGAGTCATCAAGGACAGTTTCGCGCTGTGGCTGAACAAGCATCCCGAAACCGGCGACCAGATCGCGCAGTTGTCGATCGCCAAGGCACAGTCGCGCCTCAAGGCAGCGAAGGCCGTGGTGCGCAAGAAGATTGTGACGGGACCGGCACTGCCGGGCAAACTCGCCGACTGCACCTCACAGCAGCCGGAATTGTGTGAGATTTTTCTCGTCGAAGGCGACTCCGCCGGCGGGTCCGCCAAACAGGCGCGCGATCGCACGACGCAGGCGATCATGCCCCTTCGCGGCAAGATCCTGAACACCTGGGAAGTGGATACCGCCGAGATACTGGCATCGCAGGAGGTGCACGATATCAGCGTGGCTCTGGGCGTCGATCCGGGCAGCACCGATCTGGAAAACCTGCGTTACCACAAAATCTGCATACTCGCGGATGCCGATTCCGACGGCGCGCACATTGCGACGTTGCTGTGTGCCCTGTTCCTCAGGCATTTCCGTAACCTGGTGCTTGCGGGGCACGTCTATGTCGCGATGCCGCCGCTTTACCGTATCGATGCCGGCAAGGACGTTTTCTACGCGCTGGACGCAGCCGAACGTCAGGGCATACTCGATCGCATCGAAGCCGAAAATATCCGCGGCAAGGTGTCCGTAACCCGGTTCAAGGGCCTGGGCGAGATGAGTCCGCAGCAACTGCGCGAAACCACCATGAATCGCGACACGCGGCGCCTGGTTCAATTGACGATGGACGGAAAAGACAACACCGACCAGCTCATGGACATGCTGCTGGCGAAGAAGCGTGCGGCGGATCGTCGCAACTGGCTGGAAACCAAGGGCAACCTCGCCGAGGTTTAACCGACCATGCCGCGCAAAGGCGAACACATGCAAAACCAGTTGAACCTCGAAGGTGTCGAGCAGCTTGCGTTAAAGGAATACACGGAAAAAGCGTATCTCGACTACTCGATGTACGTCATTCTCGATCGCGCCTTACCGCAGATCGGCGACGGCCTGAAGCCGGTGCAACGGCGGATCGTCTATGCGATGAGCGAACTCGGGCTCTCGGCGGGCTCCAAGCCGAAGAAATCCGCGCGCACGATCGGCGACGTGATCGGCAAATTCCACCCGCACGGTGACACCGCCTGCTACGAGGCGATGGTGCTGATGGCGCAACCGTTTTCCTATCGTTACGCCCTGGTCGACGGTCAGGGCAACTTCGGTTCGACCGACGATCCGAAATCCTTCGCGGCAATGCGCTACACCGAATCGCGCCTGATGCCGTATGCGAAGTCCCTGCTGGCCGAACTCGGCCAGGGTACGGTCGACTGGGTGCCGAACTTCGACGGCACCCTCGACGAACCGGTCGTGCTGCCGGCACGTTTGCCGAATCTCCTGCTGAACGGTACAACGGGCATCGCGGTCGGTTTGTCCACCGACCTGCCGCCGCACAACCTGCGGGAAGTGGCCAGTGCGCTCGTGCACCTGATCGACAGTCCCGATGCCACGGTCGCGCAGCTGATGAAGCACATCAAAGGCCCGGACTTCCCGACCGGCGGCGAACTGATATCGCCCAAAGCCGAAATCCGCGAGCTCTACAAAACAGGTAACGGCACGTTCCGACTGCGTGCATCCTGCAAGATCGAGAACGGCGACATCGTAATCAACTCGCTGCCGTACCAGATTTCAGGCAGCAAGGTTCTGGAACAGGTTGCGGCCCAGATGCGCAACAAGAAGTTGCCGATGGTCGACGATCTGCGTGACGAGTCGGATCACGAAGAACCGATACGGCTCGTTATTTCGCCGAAGTCGAAGAACGTCAACACCGACGAACTCATGTCGCATCTGTTCTCGACGACGTCGCTCGAACGCACTGTGCGGGTCAACATGAATGTCGTCGGCCTGGATGGGCGTCCGCGCACCTTCAATCTCACCGAGATCCTTGCCGAATGGATCCAGTTCCGCAAGGAGACGGTCAAACGTCGCCTCAAGCACCGCTTGAGAATCGTATCGGACCGGCTGCACATCCTCGAGGGGCTGCTCGTCGCCTTTCTCAACATCGACGAAGTGATCGCCATCATACGCAAGGAAGATCAGCCGAAGCCGGTATTGATGAAGAAGTTCAAGCTGTCCGATATCCAGGCGGAAGCGATCCTCAATCTACGGCTGAGAAACCTCGCCAAACTGGAGGAGGTCCGGATTCGGGGCGAGCAGGATGAACTGAACGCCGAACGGGACGTCATCGAGAAAACGCTGAAAAGTGCCGCAAAACTGAAGACGCTGATCAAGACGGAGATTCTCGAAGATGCCGAAGCGTACGGCGATGCGCGGCGCACCAAGCTCGTCGAACGAGAAGCGGCGCAGGCGATCGACGAAACGCAACTCGTGGCGAGCGAACCGGTTACCGTGGTCCTCTCGAAACGCGGCTGGGTGCGCTCTGCGAAGGGTCATGAGGTCGATCCATTCGCGCTCAGCTACAAGGCGGGGGATGAATTCCTGGCGGTGGCGCAAGGGCGCAGCAACCAGCTTGCGATGTTTATCGACAGCACGGGTCGCGTCTACAGTGTCATTGCGCATACGTTGCCGTCGGCGCGCGGACAGGGCGAGCCGTTGTCCGGGCGCTTCAATCCGCCGGACGGCGCGGAGTTCTGCGGCACGATGATCGGCGAGCCGGAATCGAAATATGTGCTCGCCAGCGATGCGGGTTACGGTTTCATCGCAACGTTGAACGAACTGGCGTCGCGTAACAAGGCCGGCAAATCGGTACTGCGCGTGCCGGCCGGCGGTCATGTCGTGGTTCCCGCGGCCGTGCCGCCGGAAAGCGAATGCCTGATCGCAGCGGTGAGTTCGATCGGACGCCTGCTCCTGTTCGAACTGGATGAGCTGCCGGAACTCGCCAAGGGCCGCGGCAACAAGCTCATCAATATTCCGGCGAAGAAGTACCAGTCCCGTGACGAGACGCTGACGGCGATCGCCGTCGTAGCGGAAGAAGCGAGCCTGCAGGTGCACACCGAAACACGCACCATGACGCTCAAATGGAACGACCTCGACGACTATTATGGAGAGCGCGGCAAGCGCGGCGGGCTGCTGCCGAAGGGCTGGCGCAAGGTCCTGCGATTGTCGTCCGAATAGACCCGGCTACCGCGACTCAGGAGATTTTCATCTTCCGGGTATCGAGCATGGACGATTCGACCTCCAGGTCCGCCATGGCGTCATTCTCGGCGGCGGGCGTCCGGGTCGTGATTTCTTCGTTGACGCCCGTGTCGTCCAGGTCGCCGGGCACTTCCACCGTACGTTCGATCGCTGTCGTGTCATTCCCGGACTGCGGCAGGGCGGCAGTCAGGTCCATGTCGAGCGCAACCGATTCGACGGTCGGAAGCTCCGGCTCCGCGCTGTCGTCCGCGCCGGCATGCCGTTCCCTGGACAGGTTTTGCGCCGCTGCGGCAAGCTCCGCGTTGAAGGCTTGCGTCGCCGTAAGCTCGTCCTCGTAATCCTGCTCCAGAATACTGAAGTCGCCGTCGCCGTTCAATGTCAGGGACTCTGCATCGATCGGTTCGAGTTCTTCGGCATCGAGTTCGATGGCTTTCAGATCCTTGGTCGTCGCATCGGATTCCGCAAGCGGCTGCCGCGTCGCATCGACGATCATCGAGAGATCGTACTGACTTAATTCCTCGGTGCCGCCGCGTGGACTTTCGCTGACGACGATACCGTCCGTCGCGCGCCGCTTTGCGGTGATGACGGTCGGACTCTCCTCATTTCTCCAAGCCATCGGCTCGTCGCCGAATTCGATGTCGAGGCCCTCCGGAAGGTCACCCGACGCAGAGAAACCGAAATCCTGGGCGACATCGATATCCCCGCCGTCCTGAAAACCGGTGCCGGCGTCGAGATCGGCGTCGAGCGCGATCATGCGCGCGTCCGGCACCGGCCCATCGAAGCGAAAGTCGACTTCCGCCAGGTCTTCATCGGCTCGCGCGACCGCACCTTCATCGTCGCTGGCGCGGCGTCCGTCGCCCTGTTCGCCGGAGAGTGGCGCCGGATCGCGTGAGAATCGGTTGCGCAGAGTCCTGCCGAACAACAGCAGTCCGAGAATCAGCGCAATGCCGCTGCCGCCCAGCCACAGCAGCCAGGACCAGGAAGCGCCCGTGCCGCCTGCGCCCGTGTCATGGCCGCGTGCGGCCGCGGCCGGCGGCCTGCTTGCCGCAGGCACCGCGATGGGGGTCTCTGGAATCACTTCGGTGGGTGCGTCGAACGGCGCCGGTGCCGACGCAGCTGGAACGGCGGCTTCGACCGGCGTGACGAAAGGACTGTCCGCACCGACCGAGACGTCACCTGAACGCGGCGCACGGGGCCCTTCCACGGGCGCGGCCCGCGGCGTGGCTTGTGCGGGTTCGGCCTGTGGGACCGGGGCGTGTTCTTCGGTCCGGTAACCGGCCGAGGATTTCCCTGTCTCGGCGGCTTCCGCAATTGTCACCGGCTGCGGTTGCGCGACATCCCTTGCCGCCTGCAACGTGTCGGGGATGACCAGCAGTGCGCCCGCCTTCAAAAGGTCCCTGTCCTGGTCCAGAAATGCAGCGGGATTCGCGGCAAAAATGACGTCGACCGCCTGCCAGATACTTACGGTGCGCCCGTCAATGCGCTGTGCAATTCCGGACAGCGTGTCGCCACGCTGCACGCGATACGTGCGGCCCGGGGTAACAGGCGCCTGATTTGCGCGCCCGACCCCCGCTGTGGGCCGCGGTGCCGCGACGCGCCCGCGAGGAGCGACTGTGGCCGACGGCGACTGTGATACGGCCGCCTCGGCCACGGGCTCGGCCGAATGGCGTTGCGACGCCGACTGCGGATTCACGAATACGGAATATTCGCGCGTGAGATTGGCCGCGTACGGACAATCGACCGTCAATTGCAGCGCCAACAGCGGTTCCTGGACGGCGGTATGACCGGTTATCCGGATGATACCCTCAGACACCGCGATGGAAGCCTGGCTGACGTTCGGCAAGCCGTTCACGGCGCGACCGGCGTTCAGGTAAATACAGTACGCGTGAATCTGTTCATTGGGATTGAGCGCGAAGGCGATGCCTGCGCGCAATGGCTGGCCGAGCGTGGACTGGACTTCGACCTGACCGAGTTCCAGGGCCGCGGCAGGGCCGCAGACGAAGGCGCAACTGCCCCCTAGCGCCAGCAGCGCAGGCCAGTTGTTTCGCGCACGATGATGGCTTGTCCGGTGGTGGTTGCTGACGGCGAATACTTTCTTGTTCTTGGACCGCAATGGTGCATTCACAGGCCGTTTCTCCATTCGCTGTGCTGTATCCGGACGCAGGTTAGGAGCCGCCGGCGGAGCTGTAAACGGACCTGTTCGAAGTTTCGAAATTTAGCGTGAGCGGGAGGTCGCCCTGACCGCAGAAATGTGACATGACGCACATTCCCGCGTCGGTTTCTGCCGCTCAGGAGGTGCCGATCGCATCCAGGGTGGTCTGGGAAACACTGGGCGGTTCCTGCAAGACCACTTCGGGTTCGTGCACGTAGTGCCCTTGCATGAAATGCACACCGAGTTGAAACAGCACCGCCATCGCATTGGCGTTTTCGACTCGTTCGGCGATCGTCTGGATGTCACGGGCTTCCGCTGCCGCCGCGACCAGGCGAACATTTTCCTGCATCGCGGTATCGGTGGTCAGCGTGTGCATCAATTCGCCGTCGATCTTCACGTAATCCGGCCTCAGGATGTCGAGTATCTGGAAGCGGTTCTTGTCCACGCCGTAATGCTCGAGGGCGAAGCCGATGCCGAGTTCACGGAACTCCTCGACAATCTGCTTCGTCGGCTTGATGTGCTTGGCGGCTTCCTGCTCGCGAATCTGTACACAAAGCTTCGATGGGTCGAGCCTGCGCTTGCTGAATTCTTTCTTCATCCATGCGACGAGCGTGGAGTCCTGCAATGACTGTCGTGATAAACGTACAAAAACACGGTCAGCTCCGTTTTCGACGCAGAAATCCATCGACGCAGTAACGATCCAGCGATCGATCGTTTTCATCAGGTTATTGCGTTCCGCCGCCGGCAGGAAATCGGACGGCAGGACCGAGTTTCCCTGCTCGTCGAGCATCCGCACCAGCATGTCGTACATTTGCAGGGAATCGCTGCGCAGGCCGGCAATCGGCAGTTGCGCGAGCCGGAACCGGTTTTCCATCAACGCGGCTTTGATGAATTTGACCCAGATGGCGTCGTATTTGCGCAACCGGGTATCGACATCCGTCGAGTCGTTCAGGAATGCGCAGTTACCGCCTGCCTTCTGGCCCTGCAGATGAGCATCCGCGACAGCGGCGATCAGCTCCTCGAGACTCGAGTAAACGCCGCTCACCGCGCAGA
>JBOHZD010000289.1:0-5916 GCA_050738315.1 Woeseiaceae bacterium | reverse complement strand
CTCGCGCAGTTCGTCACTCGCATAAAAGTATTTTTCGGCGGCGCCTCCGGGCGCGGAGAAGAATTCGGCAAACGAGACGCCCAGGGCATCGAGGATGCGTTTCAACAGTCCCAGCGACGGATCGGTGTGCCCGTGTTCGATCAGGGACACCGTGGCATTGGAGACGCCGGCCCGCAGCGCGAGTTGGCGCTGCGACAGCCCGTGCCGGTTGCGCAGAGCCTTCAGTTGGATGCCGATCGTGTCCATGGCCACGTCCTCGTTGAATCGTTGAATTTAATCAACGATTTTCGACTACATTTTAAGTAATTCAAAGAGTTATTTTCAACCATTTAAATATTGTTAACTCCTGTCGGCTGCAGTACCCTGAACCGTTATGCTCGATGCCTCTCCCCATGTGCATACGTACTACGCGGCGACCCTGAACCACCGCACCGACTATCCCGTGCTCCGCGGCGAACTGCGGGCGGACGTGGCGGTGGTCGGCGCCGGCTTTACCGGTCTCTCGGCGGCGCTGTTCCTGGCCGAACGCGGCCTGGACGTGGTCGTGGTCGAAGCCCATCGGGTCGGTTGGGGCGCATCCGGCCGCAACGGCGGACAGCTGATCGACGGTTTCGTCGACCTGGACCGAATCGAGCGACGTGCGGGGCGTGGCGCCGCGGACCTTGCCTGGCGCTTAGGGCTGGAATGCCGGGACATCGTACTCGAACGCATCGAACGGTACGGCATCGAGTGCGACCTCAAGTTCGGCTTCATGGATCTCGCGCGGAAGAAAAGGGAAATCGAACACTTCCGGCGCGAAATCGACCGCAAGCGCCGCCTCGGTTATCCGCATGCGCTCAAGTTCGTGCCGCAACAGGACCTGCCGCAGTACATCGGCTCGGATCGTTACGTCGGCGCAATGGTCAACCCGGGCAACGGACATCTTCATCCACTGAACCTGAGCGTCGGCGAAGCGCTCGCCGCGGAACGGAACGGGGTGCGAATATTCGAGCAGTCGCCGGTGACACGGATCCGCCACGGTCAGCACCCGATCGTCGAAACAGTCGCAGGTACCGTGCGGGCGAACAAGGTCGTGCTTGCCGGGAATGCGTATCTCGGGCGTACCGAACCTCGTCTATACGGCGCGGTGATTCCGTCCGGCAGCTACATCGTCGCGACCGAGCCGCTCGGCGCTCTGCGTGCGGCGGAATTACTGCCACAGGATATGGCGGCCTGCGATCAGAAGGTGGGCCTCGACTATTTTCGCCTGTCCGCCGACAAACGGCTGCTGTTTGGCGGGCTTTGCAATTATTCGGGCCGCGATCCGAACGACATTAGCGCCGCGCTCCGTCCCAATATGCTGAAGGTGTTTCCGCAACTCGACGATGTGCGCATCGATTACGAATGGGGCGGCTACATCGCGATCAGTATCAACCGCATCCCGCAATTCGGCCGCATTGAGAACAATACGTATTACGCGCAAGGCTATTCGGGACACGGACTGGCGCCCTCTCATATGGCCGGCAAGCTGCTGGCCGACGCGATCGGCGGCGATCTGGAGCAATTCGACGTCTTCGCGCGCATCGGCCATCTCAAGCTGCCCGGCGGCAAGTGGTTTGCGAATCCGGCGCTGGCGCTCGGCATGCTCTATTATCGATTGAAAGAGCTACTTTAAGTTTCGGAGAGTCACCATGGCGGAGAATACGGCGAGGCAAATGGCGGAAGGGTTACCCGATCTGCAGGCGTACTGGATGCCATTCACGGGCAACCGTTTCTTCAAGAAAAATCCGCGACTGATTGCCCGCGCGGAAGGCATGTACTGCTACACCCATGACGGGAAAAAGCTGCTCGACACCGTCGCCGGCCTGTGGTGCTGCAACGCGGGTCACTGCCACCCGCGCATCGTCGAAGCCATCCAGCGCCAGGCAGAAACGCTCGATTATGCAATGGCGTTTCAGCTCGGACATCCAACCGTCTTCGAACTGGCCAATCGCCTGACCGAAATGGCACCCGACGGCATCGATTACGCGTTTTTCGTCAACTCCGGTTCCGAAGCCGTCGACACCGCGCTCAAAATGGCGCTCGCTTACCATCGGCTGCGCGGCGAGGGCGCAAGGACGCGGCTGATCGGACGGGCGCGCGGCTACCATGGGGTCGGCTTCGGCGGCATCTCCGTCGGCGGGATTTCACCCAATCGCAAGATGTTCGGCGCCATGCTGCCCGGCGTCGATCATCTGCCGGATACGCACAACCTGGAGCACAATGCCTACTCGCGCGGACTACCGGAGTGGGGCGCGCATCTCGCGGACGAACTCGAGAACATCGTCGCGCTGCACGACCCCTCCACGATTGCGGCGGTCATCGTGGAACCGGTCGCCGGCTCGGCCGGCGTGCTGTTGCCGCCTCAAGGGTATCTGCAACGGCTGCGGGACATCTGCAACCGGCACGGCATCCTGCTCATCTTCGACGAAGTGATCTGCGCCTTCGGCCGCTGCGGAGCCGCGTTTGCGGCAGAGCGCTTCAACGTGACTCCGGACCTGATCACCACTGCCAAGGGCCTGACCAGCGGTGCAGCGCCGATGGGCGCGGTGCTGGCGACGGGCGCAATCTACGATACGTTCATGACGGGGCCGGAAGGCGCAATCGAGTTCTTTCACGGGTACACCTATTCCGGCCACCCGCTGGCCGCTGCAGCGGGCTGCGCGACCCTCGACGTTTACCGGGAAGAAGGGCTGTTCGAACGCGCACGTTCGCTTGAATCGACGTTCGAAGATGCGCTGCACAGTTTGCGCGGCGAGCCGCACGTCATCGATGTGCGCAATTTCGGCCTTATCGGCGCCATCGAACTCGAGCCGATCGAAGGGCAGCCGACGGCCCGGGCCATGAAGATATTCCGCGACTGCCTGGAACACGGCGTGATCGTGCGCACGACCGGCGATACGCTGGCGTTTTCACCGCCTTTGATCATCAATGAGGCACAAATAGACGAACTGGTGGAGTGCGTGCAGAGCGCCTTGCGCAGCTAGACGCGCACGCCGGTCCCATTCACAGAATTCGGGAAGAAGACATGGCCGAGAAAGCAGAAGCAATGAAATCGATACGAACCGTCAGCAACTGGGTCGGCGGTCGGAGGCGCGAGTCCACGTCCGGACGATTCGGCACAGTGTTCGATTCCGCGACCGGTGAGCAATGCGCCGAGGTCGCGATGTCGAGCGAAGCGGACGTGGCAGCGGCCGTTCTGGCCGCCAAAGAAGCGTTCCCGGCATGGTCGCGCACGCCGGTCCTGCGCCGCGCCCGGGTCATGTTTCGCCTGAAGGAACTGATCGAGCGCGACCAGGGCGAAATCGCGGCGCTGATCACGCAGGAACACGGCAAGGTGCTGAGCGACGCAGCAGGTTCGGTGCAGCGCGGGCTCGAAGTGGTGGAGTTCACCTGCGGAATTCCGCACCTGATCAAAGGGGACTACAACGACCAGGTCAGCAACAGCGTCGACTGCTATTCGATGCGCCAGCCGCTCGGCGTCTGCGTCGGCATCACACCGTTCAATTTTCCCGCAATGGTGCCGCTCTGGATGTTTCCCCTGGCGATCGCCTGCGGCAACACGTTCGTGCTGAAGCCCTCCGAAAAAGACCCCGGCTGCTCGCTCAAATGGGCGGAGTTGCTGCACGAAGCCGGGCTGCCTCCCGGCGTATTCAACGTCGTGCAGGGCGACCACGTGGCGGTGAATGCCCTGCTCGCGGACGCTCGGGTGGCCGCCGTCAGTTTCGTCGGCTCGACGCCGGTGGCCGAGCATGTGTATCGCACGGCGTCCGCGAACGGCAAGCGGGTACAGGCTCTGGGCGGCGCCAAGAATCACCTGGTGGTCATGCCGGATGCCGATATGGAGCAGGCCGCCGATGCGCTGGTGGGGGCCGGCTACGGCTCGGCCGGCGAGCGTTGCATGGCAATTTCCGCCGTCGTCACCGTCGGTGACGCCGCGGAACCGCTGCTTGCCCGCCTGTTGCCGAAAATCGCGGCATTGAAAATCGGTCCGGGGACCGACAGGCAGAACGACATGGGTCCGCTCATCACGGCGGAACACCGGGACCGGGTCCGTTCCTACATCGACCTGGGCGAGCAGGAAGGCGCGACGCTGCTGGTCGACGGCCGCAATCACGAGATCACCCGGTCGCCCGGCTATTTTCTGGGACCGACACTGTTCGACCATGCAACGGAGAATATGCGGATCTACCGGGAAGAAATCTTCGGTCCGGTGCTCACGCTTACGCGCGCCGCGACTTTCGACGACGCGGTCCGGCTGATCAACGAGCATGAATACGGCAACGGCACCGCGATCTTTACCCGCGACGGCGATGCAGCGCGCGAATTCGCATCCGGCATCGAGGTCGGCATGGTCGGCATCAACGTGCCGATACCGGTGCCGCTTGCCTTTCACAGCTTCGGTGGCTGGAAACGATCGCTCTTCGGCGATTCGTCGATCTACGGCATGGAAGGCGTCCGATTTTATACGCGATTGAAAACCGTCACATCGCGCTGGCCGACCGGAATCCGCGCCGGCGCCGAGTTTTCGATGCCCACGATGTAGCTTACAATGTCCGTGAGGCGACCGTTCTGCTGCAGTGAGGGCATGCGTGACATCGACGACGAACCTGTTTCGAAAGACTCTGGAATCCGGGCACTTCGTCGTAACAGCGGAACTGACGCCGCCGCGCGGGACCGGCCTTGAACCACTGACCGTCTCGGCGCGCGATCTGAAGCCGGTTGTCACCGCCATCAACCTGACCGACGGCGCGGGCGCGCGCGTGCGCATGTCGGGCCTGGCCGCCGCCATCCACCTGAAGCGGCTCGGCATCGAACCGATCCTGCAGGTCACCTGCCGCGACCGCAATCGGATTGCGTTGCAAAGCGATCTGCTCGGCGCAGCCGCATTCGGCATCGAAAACGTACTGGTTCTGTCGGGTGACGCGGTCGATGCCGGCGACCATCCCGATGCAGTCCCCGTGTTCGATCTCGACGTCCGCGGGCTGCTCGACTCTTTGCAGAACATGACTGTCAACGGAAAAACCCTGTCCGGCGCGGAACTGACAACACCGCCGCGGTTTTTCACGGGCGCCGCCGAAACCCCTATCGACCCGGATGCCGACTGGTCCTCCGACGGACTGCGCGCGAAAAGGGCAGCCGGCGCCCGCTTCCTGCAGACCCAGTACTGTTTCGACCTGGACCTCCTCAAGCGTTATATGGAAAAACTGCGGCACGACAGGTTGACCGACGACCTTTACATACTTGTCGGCCTCGGTCCGTTGCGATCGGCTGCCGGCGCTCTCTGGATGCGCGACCATCTGCCCGGAACGATCATGCCGGACGGCGTGGTGCGGCGCATGGAAGCCGCCCGGGATCCACGTCACGAAGGCATCGCCATCTGCGCCGAGCTGATGCAACAGGCGCGGGACATCGACGGCGTCGCCGGCGTGCACCTGATGGCGCCCGGACAGCATCAATCCATCATCGAAGCGGTGAAACTCGCCGGCGTCGTGTAGTGGCCGGAGGAGGGCCGGGTGGTGCGCGGAGGCTGGAGCCTCGGCGGCACGCGGACGCTGGAGCGGGGAGGCCTTTTCAGGAACGCCGTGAATACCTCCCTGTAGGCTTCGGGCGAAACACCCTGTTTCGCACGATCCTGAAAAGGCCTCCCCGCTCCAGCCTCCGCTCCGACCCTCCCGGGTAGCCGTGCACACGGCACACGCCGTCGAATCGGGCCTCTGTAGGAGCCCGCCATGCGGGCGACCGCGCGCAGCACGCCAAAACAGGTCGGAGCAGGGGCGTCCCCGAATGAGGGCAAGGTAACCGCCTGTGCGTCTCGAGGGAGGGTGACTTTCCCCTAGCGGTCTTTCAGAACGTCACTCAACCGTGCGTGCAACGGACTCGAGCGCGGGATATGTG
>JBOHZD010000288.1:0-1548 GCA_050738315.1 Woeseiaceae bacterium | reverse complement strand
GGAAGAAATTGGTATCGCCCTGGTTGACGTAATCGCCCAACACGTAGATTTCGTCATCGCCGTTGACCGGCATGCTGTAGCGTGCGGTCGCGCTGATCATGTGTTCCGGCGCCTGCGGGAACGGGTTGCCGTCGAGAATGGCGAAACCGTTGGCGTCTCGCGGATCCAGCACCGTGCATTGTGCGCAGACGGCGGTCCGCAGATTCGAGTCGTCGATCTCGGTGTCGTTCCAGCTGCCGCCGAAGGTCACGACGAAGTTGTCGCTCAACAGGATCTCGGTGTCGACGTCGACGCCCATGCCGACGCCCTTATCCGCGTTGACCAGCACGTTCGAATTGGTATTGCCGCCGATTGCCGAGAGCTGCATGTCGTCGATCGTGTAGTAATAGACCGCACCGTTCAGTCGTATGCGGTCGTTCAATGTGGATTTGAATCCGACTTCGGTCGAGAGGATGGTCTCCGATTCTGCAATCGAAAACGGGTTGGCGTCGAAAAACGCGATGTTGCGGCCCTGAATCGACGGTGCCCGGAAGCCGTTCGCGACACGGCCGTACACATTCAGGTTGTCGCTCAACGAGTACAGCAGGCTCAGGTCCCAACTCACCTGTTCATCGGACACGGACACCGGTGCGCTGGTACCGACCGGAGGCGGAATCATCTCAGGGGGCAGCGTCGGATGGAAAAGCGCCGTATCCGGTACGCTCATGTCCTTGTCGTCGTCCGTATATCGCAGCCCGCCGATCAGGGTCGCGTTATCGGTCAGATCGTAACTGACCTGACCGAACACCGCCCATGCCGTATTTTCGTGGCGAACCGTGGTCGGCGGCACGAAGAACGGGAATGTCTGGACCGAAAAATCGGAGTCGAACCAGAATACGCCGGCCTGCCAGAACATCCGATCGCTGGCTTCGGATGCGAGGCGGAATTCCTGCGTGATTTGTTCCAGGTCTGTCAGCCCGTCCTGGGTTTGCGACGGAAACGGAATGAATCCCGGACCGCCGAGATTACCGCCGTCGATGTCGCCGAAGCTCTGGTTCTCGACTGTTTCGTAGGCACTGATGGATGTCAGCGTCATCTCGTTGCCGAAGTCGACATCGAGCCTGACCGAGCCGCCGAGCGCGCGTGCGTCCTGCGGGTTGTTGCCGCCGCCGTCGAAAAATACGCGGTCGCGGTCGAAATTGCCGTTGAGGGAGTTGCTGCCAGCGCTCAGGACGTTGGCGCGGAATATCGACGCCGTCCCGGCGCTGAGATCCCGGCCGTGCAGGTTCACGAGTGCGCTGAACGTATCTGTCGGTTGCGCGAGCAGTTGCAGCCTGAACGCGTTTTCGCTGAAGCCGCCCATGGCATCGGATTCACCCGTAAACCCGTTGTCGATCCAGTCCTCGCGGTTCTGGCTGAGTATCGACAGCCGGCCCAACAGGGTCTGGCTTTCGTTCAGGCTGCCGCCCAGTGCGCCTTCGATGTTCTTGGTACCGAGGCTGCCGATCGTCGCGGACACGTAGCCTTCGAGTTCCTCGGTCGGCCTGCGGGTTTCGAACTTGACGATGC
>JBOHZD010000287.1:0-22994 GCA_050738315.1 Woeseiaceae bacterium | reverse complement strand
CGATCCGTTGCTGAACCCGAGCTTCCACTTCTTGTTCGACAACTCCATCGCCATGTACAAAACCGTTCCTGACTCGTATCCTCGTGCCTGGGTTGCTTGCATCTCACTATCCTCCGGGTTCGTCCTGCAAAATTTGAATTCTAGAGGATTGGCAAGCAGCCCTTTATATATACATAGGATCTACAGATGCAGAAATCGAGTGCACCGCACACCGACACCCGGACGGTGCGAACGGCAGAGACCCGATTCGAGTGCAGCGTGCCGCAGTATTTTCCTTTCAATCGTCGCCGGCCGAAACCGCGCGAAAATCGACGCCCAGTGAGCGAAGCTTGCGGTAAAGGTGCGTGCGCTCCATCCCGACCCGTTTTGCCAGCCTGCCGACCTTGCCGTCGCACAACACGAGTTGCTGCTGCAAATAGGCGCGCTCGAATTGTTCGCGTGCCTCGCGCAGCGGCAGTGACAGGAGATCCTGTTTCACCAGCGGCTCGTCGGAACGGGCGCTTGCACTGATCTCCCTTTCGATCTCTTCCAGCGTGATCTCTTCCCCGGCGCCTGTGAGCAGCAGCCTGCGAACGAGGTTCTTCAGCTCGCGCACGTTGTCGGGCCATGGATAATTGCGCAGGCGATTCTGCGCCGCCACGCTGAAACGCCGGAACGCGAGGCCTTCTGCATCGACCAGCTTGTCGACGTAATAATTGAGGAGTTCCGGAACGTCCTCGGCGTATTCGCGCAATGGCGGCACGCGCATGCTCAGGATATTCAGATTGGAAACCAGTTCACGCCGCAATTCGCCACGGTCGATCGCCGACTCGTAATCGGACTTCACCGTGGCCACGATGCGCGCCTGCAATGCGACCGGCTCGTGTCCGCCCTTACGCGTGAAACGGCCCTGCTCCAGGGCGCTCAAGATAAGCTTTTGAGCCGTTTCGTTCAGATCGGACAACTCGTCGATGATCAGCGTGCCGGTGCCCGCGCGTTCGAAGGATCCCGGCCGCACTTCACCGTTCTTTTCGCTGCCGAACAACTGTTCTTCGGCGTTGCTTTCTGTCAGCGCCGCCGCGAGCAGGATCTCCAGTTCGTCCCCGGCACGATTGCTCAACACGTGAATATAACGGGCGAATGCGCCGCGTCCGGTCCCCGGTTCACCGATCAGCAGCACCGGCGAGTCGTGGTGAGCGAATTGCTGCACTTTGTCGCGCAGGTTCTGCATGAGTCGGCTGCGTCCGACGGGCGCGAGCAGGGATGGCAGCAACTCCCTGGCCGGACCGGACTTGGTCCTGGCGCC
Organism: Woeseiaceae bacterium; assembly: GCA_050738315.1. GTDB lineage: Bacteria > Pseudomonadota > Gammaproteobacteria > Steroidobacterales > Woeseiaceae > IDS-8. The sequence continues at coordinate 21,709 of JBOHZD010000287.1, read as the reverse complement.
TTCCAGGGCGCGCTCGACCGTACGCAGGAGCTTTGCGATCGACAACGGCTTTTCGACAAAGTCGACCGCGCCGAGGCGCGTCGCCTCCACCGCCGTATCGACCGTGCCGTGACCGGACATGATCACGACGGGAGAGTCGAGACGGCCGTGTTCCGACCATTCCCGCAACAAGGTAATGCCATCGGTGTCCGGCATCCAGACGTCGAGCAGTATCAGGTCGCATTTCTGCTGCTGCCTCGCCTGACGCGCCTCCGCGGCATTGCCGGCCACGGTGACACGGTAATTTTCGTCCGTGAGTATTTCCTGTATCAGAGCCCGAATGTCGGCCTCGTCATCTACAACCAGCACATGTGCAGTGCTCATGCTCTTTCCCTCCGTTTCTCCGTGCGCCGAGGCAACATTGCGATCATCGCTTCACGTGCCGCTTCATTTACAGGCAATCGAATGCGAATCATTGCGCCACCTTGCTCGCGATTTTCTGCCTCGATAGTGCCGGCGTGTTCCTCTACCAGTTTCTTTACAATCGCCAGTCCAAGCCCCGTACCACGGGGTTTGGTCGTTACGTATGGGTCGAATACCTGGCTCACCGCTCCCGTCTGAAAGCCCGGGCCGTTGTCCATGACCACAATCTCTATGACGTCGATGCCCTGCAACTCCGCTTTTGACGCCGACACGTCGATACGACCGGCGCTGCTCGACTCGAGTGCTTCGATCGAATTTCGAATCAGGTTGTGCAGAATCTGGCGCAGCCGCCCGATATCGGCTTCTATGCTCGGCAGTGACGACTCTGTCTCCACCTGTATTTCGATGCCGCTTTCCTGGGCCCGGTAAAGATCGACGACTTCGTGCGCCAGCTTGTCAATGCTGAACGCGCTGATATCGATGTCGGGAGCGCGTGCATAATCGCTGAAAGCATTGACCATTTCTTTCATCGCCTCGACCTGCTGCACGATCGTATGCGTTGCACGGTCGAGTATCTGCGCCTCTTCGCTCGACATCGTGTGCAAGTACTTCCGCCGCAGCCGCTCCGCGGACAGCTGTATCGGCGTCAACGGGTTCTTGATTTCGTGGGCAAGTCTGCGCGCAACTTCGCCCCAGGCTGCGTCCCGTTGCGCCTGTAGCAGTGCGGTAATGTCGTCGAAGACGACGACGATGCCGGGTGCGTGGTCGTCGTCGCCCGGCAGCGCCGTGCAGGCGCAAGTGAGAACGCGGCGGCCCACTTCGCCCCGCAGCACGATCTGCTCGCGCCATTCCGTATCGCCGGCATTCAGGTGCACGCGCGCGACGTCGACGAACTGTTCGAGAAGCGGTTCGCCGACTGACACGTCCGTCAACAACTCGCCGACGCGGTTTTCCAGATCGACATTGAGAATGGCGCCGGCTGCCTGATTCGCAGTGCGAATGCGGAAATCCGATTCGAGTGAAACGACCCCGGTGGAGAGCCTCGCCAGGATGACCTCGAGATTGGCGCGCTCGGCCTCGACCTGTGCCTGGCTCAAGGAAGCCTGCCTCCGGGCGGCCGACAGGCGCTTTGTCATATCGTTGAAGGAATTGATCAGGAAGCCGATTTCGTCACGCGTCGGCGTCGGCAGCCGGGTGTCGAAATCGCCTTTCGCAACCGCCCGCGTACCCGCGACGAGATCCTGAATGGGTGCTACGAGGCGGCGCGAGAAAAAGAAGGCGCCGTAGACGGAAGCGAGCAGCGAAATCATCAGTACGACGGTCAGCGTGATCGAGATCGTACGCTTCAGCGGTTCGCGCAGGTAGATCGCGCGTTTGTAGTCGCTGTAGGACGCCTCCACCGCGGAGGCCATGAGACTCATTCTTTCATTGACCGGGAATACGGCCCGCACAATTCTCTGGGAGTCAGGGACGGCGGCACTGCCGAAAGGAACTGCGGTCCGAATTTCATAGAGTCCCGCTTCGAAGGTATCGAGACTCACATACGGCAGACTCTGCTGCACCTGCAGCAGCATTTCGTCCATGGGCGGTTCCGGGAGGGTTCCCGCGAGGTCGTCGGAACTGGTCGCGACGATTCGGCCGTTGCGTCCGAATACGGTAATTTCGCTTGCGCCGCTGGCCTGCCGGAAGACGCCGAGTTCAAAAATAAGCGCCCGTCCGTGAACATCCCGCAGCCGCTCGGCGATCTGCATCGTGGTATTCAGATGATCGCGCATCTGCATGGCAAGCGATGCCTGACTCAGGGCCAGCGCATTATCGAGACCCTCTTCGACCTCCACGTTGAACCAGGTATCGATACCCCGATTGATGAACTGCATTGAAAAGTAGAACACAACGAGCAGCGGCAGGACGGCGAGACCGACGAACATTGCGACCATGCGCGCCTTCAGCTTTGCGCCGGGCACGTGCGCCCGGTAATCGCGCAGCAGGCGCGCCAGGTTTCCGACAATCAATGCAAAGAGCACCAGAACGCCGGCGACGTTGATCAGCAGAATCGAATTCTGCAGCGCGTCGAAATCGCGCGCGTCTTGCGCGGTGCGGCTCAGAAGGTAAAAAGCAAACAGCGCGAGACCGATGCCGGTCGCGGCGAGCGTCCCGTAAAAGAGTTTCTTTACCGTTCGAGTGACCATTCGTACCACTCGCTCTTCAGTTGCCACTGATCGCGCCAGAAATAGAGGAGCCGCAAAGGCGCGGGATATTGCTGGGTGCTGAGCACCGCCTGCAGCCGCATGCGATAGTCCGCATCCCGATCGAGAATCGATATGTCGATGACCGGCAATCCCTGGATACGTCCCAGGTTATTCAATGCTGAATACAAGGTCGCAAAAGAGTCCTGGTTGCCGCTGTTCAGATTCCTGACGATGTAACGCTGACTGAGCGGCCGATATTCCAGTTCGTAGCGCAAGGTCAGTTCCGCATCGACGGCATCGGGCAGGAAACGGCGTTCGCGAACGACCTCGAGCATGAGTTCGATCGTCAGGGGGACGCCGTTTTCGAGCGCCGCCAGTGCTTCGTCGCTCAACACGAGCTGCAATCGCGCATCCAGGTCCAGTACGCCGTTGACCAGGGTCGTTTGCGCGGACCGGACGTCGAAATATCCTTCCCGGCTCGGCCTGTCCTGCGCCAGGACCGGCAGCAACGACTGCACGGCGAGCAAACCTCCCGCAGCCAGCACCGCGAATATTCTCGTTCGAACTCGCGTCATGGCATTGTCAGCACGTCTTCTCCACACACGCGTAATAAAAACCGTCCATGCCTGTTTCGCCTGGCAGCACCTGGAAGCCGCAGGCCTTGCGATACATTAAATCGCGGATGTTGTAATCTGGCAACACGGTTCGCTCGCGTGCGTCCGGGTGGTGTCCGAGAAACGCACCGACCACGCGCTCGTTCTCCTCCTCGATGACCGAACAGGTGACGTACAGCAGGCGGCCGGCCGGCGCCAGCAGCGGCCACAGACTTTCGAGCAGGGTGCGCTGCAGCCGGGCCAGGGCGGCCAGGTCCGATTCCCGGCGCAGCAGTTTGATGTCCGGATGACGCCGGATCACCCCGGTGGCGGAACAAGGCGCATCGAGCAGGATGCGGTCATAGGGCTCACCGTCCCACCAGGCGCCCGCTGTGGCCGCATCGGCCGCCACGAGCTTCGCCGTCAGGCCGAGGCGCTCGAGGTTTTCGGCAACCGCCGCGAGCCTGTTCGGGTCCACATCGAGGGCGGTGAGCGCCGCGCCCGCTCCCGCCAGTTCCAGCAGGTGCCCGGTTTTGCCGCCCGGCGCGGCACAGGCATCCAGAATTCGTCGGCCCCCGTCGGCCAGCAACCACGGTGCAGCAAGCTGCGCCGCGGCGTCCTGCGTGGACACCCAGCCTGCATCGAAGCCCGGCAGTTCGCCGACGGGCCGCGGCTCGGCCAGGCAAATGGCCTGGTCGAGGCCCGGCAGGACAGTGGCCGCCGCGGCCCCCTCGGCGGCTGGAGATTCCGCTGCAGCATCGCCGCGCAAGATTTCAAGATAGCGGTCTCGTGGCATGCGGGTTCGGTGCACGCGGAGCCACATCGGCGCGCGTGCATTGTTTGCCTCGAGGATACGTTGCCAGTGGTCCGGCCAGTCCTGCCGGACGCGGTCGATGAGCCAGGCCGGGTGGTTGAAGCGTGCCTCCTCCGTTCCGGGTTCGCAGTGCTCCAGACCCCTGCGCTTGAAATTGCGCAACACGGCGTTGATCAGGCCGGCATGTTTCGGCCTGCGCAGGAATCTCGCTGCCTCGACGGTCAGCGACACGGCTGCGTGATCCGGCACCCGGCTGTCCGTGAGCTGGTAGAGCCCGATGGCCAGCAAGGACTCGATCACGCTGTCCCGTTTACGCAATGGCCGGTCGAGCAGGAAACCCGTGTGCTCGCGCAGCCGCCAGTGACTGCGCAGTGCTCCGTAGCAGAGCAGATGCAGCAGCGGGCGGCCGGGCAGCGGAACGCGCGCATCGGCGTCGAGCAGCGCGGCATCCAGCGACCGGCCCTGCGTGACGACCGCATCGACGGCGAGCGCGGCCTCCGCCCGTAACTTCGCCCCGGGGGACCCCGGCCTCATGCGGGCAGCCGTCGGCCGCCCAGGCGAACCTGGCTTTCGAACTCGAAAGCGCTGACCCGGCCGCGTCCCGGCCGCTGCAGTTCGAGCAGGCGCAGGACGCCGTCCCCGCAGGCTATGTCGATCCCGCTCTGCCCGGCCGCGACCACGGTGCCGGACGGAGCCCCGGCGCCGTGCAGAACAAGCTCGGCGGACCAGCATTTCACCCGTTCGCCGTCGAGTTCGAAGCTCGCGCCAGGCACCGGATTGTAGGCCCGCACCTGGCGTGCCAGTTGCGATGCGGGAAGTTGCCAGTCGAGGTATGCATGTTTCTTGTCTATCCGCGGCGCATACGTCGCCTTCTGCTCGTCCTGGGGAACCGGCGCCAGGCCAAGCGCCAGGATGTCGTCCAGATGTCGCACCAGCAGTTGCCCCCCCAGCATCGCGAGCCTGGTCTGCAGTTCACCGGCGGTCTCGCCATCACCGATCGGAATGGCCTGCTGCGCGTAGACCGCGCCCGTGTCGAGACCCCTGTCCATGCGCATGAGACTGATACCCGTCTCGCGATCGCCAGCGAGGATCGCTGCCTGAATCGGAGCCGCGCCGCGCCATGCCGGCAGTAACGATGCGTGCACGTTGATGCAGGCGACGCTCGGCAACTCGAGGATACCCGCCGGCAACAGCAGACCGTAGGCCGCAACGACGATGGCATCCGGTCGCAATGCCGCGAGTTCTGCGTTAATGCTGCCGTCTTTCAGTGTCGCCGGCTGCCACACGGGAATGCCGTGGCCTTCGGCGTAGCGCTTCACGGGACTGGCTTTAAGCTTCCTGCCGCGGCCGGCCGGCCGGTCGGGCTGCGTCAGTACAGCGAGCGGTATAAAACCCGCTGCCACGATTGAACAGAGCGAAGCGAGCGCGAAGTCCGGCGTGCCGGCGAAGACCAACCTGGCGGGCACGCTGCGACGCCTGGCGCTGAACTAGCTGCCGACTGCGGCGGGTGTGGTGATGTGCAGGCGGCGCTCTTTTTCGAGCCGCTTGCGAATACGCAGGCGTTTGGCTTCGGACAGATAATCGACAAACAGTTTTCCGTTGAGATGATCGATCTCGTGCTGCACGCACACGGCGAGAAGGCCCTCGAACTCTTCGTCCCGGTCATTGCCGTCGCGATCGATGAAACGCGCTCTTATATGGTTCGCGCGCGCCACCTCTTCGTAATAGCCGGGTACCGAGAGGCATCCCTCTTCGGTGATTGCAACACCGTCCCTGGCGAGAATTTCCGGATTGATCAACACATGTTGTGCGTTTTTCTCGACGGATACGTCGGCCACCAGCACACGCTGGTGGATGTCCACCTGTGTTGCCGCAAGGCCGATGCCGGGTGCCGCATACATCGTTTCGAACATGTCGTCGATCAAGCGGCGCAGCGCATCGTCGACCGCGGTCACAGGCGCCGCCGTCTTCCGCAGGCGGGGGTCGGGAAACTCCAGGATTGTCAAAAGTGCCATGACGATTGCGCTACATTAGTGTGAGATACGACAAGATACCGCTAAATATTTGACTTCATTGAATAAGATAGCAGACAATGCCGCCAGAAAAAAGCGCGTCGAAGCGGCTCACAGACCGGAATTGTGACGCGTTTGGCAGTCCGAATGGCGTCGACACGACATATTATAACAACGCCTGTCGCTGACAGGCCCATACCCTTGGACGGAGCACCCGCCGATTATGTTCCCGAGCAAAAATCGCTTAGACCGGAGCGGCCCACTGAGCTTGCTGGTGCTGGCCGCAACGCTGGCCGGATGCTCCCTGAACCCGTTTGCCGGCGACGACCGGGAGGTGCCGACACCCAGCCGCACGGCGGGCTCGTCACCGGACGGCTCGACGTCCATCGACCCGGCCACGGGGCCGCGCACCAGCGCCGTGCCTTCCGGGTACGAGCCCAATCTCGTTCCAATGTCCGCGTCCGACGTCCGCCTTGCCGAGGGGCATCCGAACGAATACGTGGTGCAGCCGGGCGACACGCTGTGGGACATCTCTTCGACGTTTTTGAAGGATCCCTGGTATTGGCCTGAAATCTGGTATGTGAACCCGGATATCGCCAATCCGCACCTGATTTATCCGGGCGACGTGCTTGCACTCGTGTGGATCGACGGCGTACCGCGCATCACGACCGTCCAGGGATCGGCCTATCGAATGTCGCCCCAGGCCCGCATCACGCCGCTCGATCAGGCCGTGACCAGCATTCCCTACGAGCAGATCGCGTCCTTTCTGTCGAAGGGCATGGTACTGGAGAAGGGCCAGATCGAAGGACTGCCGTACATACTCGCGTCGCGCGACAAACACCTGGTGGCTGCGGCGGGCAACGACATCTACGTGCGCGGCGGCGATCCCGCGGAGCCGGGCACGCGCTACAGCGTCGTGCACGTCGGCGACGAACTGATCGATCCCGACAATAACGAGGTCGTCGGGTACCAGGGCATTTACGTCGGCGAAGGCGCGCTGGCTCGCGGCGGCGATCCGGCGACGGTCAGCCTGACCGATACCAACCGGGAAGCCCTGCGCGGCGACCGGCTACTCCCCGAGACCGTGGACGTGCCGCTGAATTTCTTCCCGAAAGCACCGGATACCGATATTGATGGCCGCATCATCTCGGTAGTAGATGGTGTATCGCAGATCGGGCAGTATATGGTGGTCGTATTGAATCGCGGCGCGCGCGACGGACTGGCGCCGGGCAATGTACTGACGGTGTTCCAGGCTGGCGAGGTCATCGAGGACCGGTTCGCCGACAGCGCGATGTTCCGCGGCGAGAAAGTCAAGTTGCCGGACGAGCAAGCCGGTACGGTGATGGTATTCAAGGTATATGACGGCATCGCGTACGCACTGGTCATGGAAGCAACGAGCGCCATTCACGTGCTCGACGCGGTTCGCAATCCCGATTGACAACTCTCGACAGCGGGCCGGTGCCTCGAGCGGGCACCGGCCCGTTTCTTTTATGCGGTCCAGGCAGCGACCGTGACAACGATTCGCAGGGACGCAGCCGATCGCGCATGGCTGGTGCTGGCCAAGGCACAGCTCCGCGGCAAATGCCTCGCGGAAATGCTCGATCGTCACGGCACTGCAGAGCGCATTGCAGCGCTCGCGTCGCGCGAGTTACGCAATTCCTGTCTGTCGGAAGCATCACGCGATGCGATCCTGCATCCGGACGAAGCATCGATCGAAAAGGATCTGGCGTGGCTCGAACCGAGCGACCATCACCTCATTCATCTGCGATCGGAGCACTATCCGGACCTGCTCCGGCAGATAGACGAACCTCCCGTGCTGCTGTATGTGAATGGTCACATCGATGCGTTGCATCTGCCGTCGTTGTCGATCGTCGGCAGCCGCAATCCGACCCGGGGCGGCGTCCGGAACGCTTTTGACTTCGCCAGGCATCTGGCGAGTTGCGGTTTCTGTATCGTGAGCGGGCTGGCCGAGGGCATCGATACCGCCGCCCACCAGGGAGCGCTTGCGGCGCAAGCAAGCACGGTTGCGTTTCTGGGTCACGGCATCGACAGGGTTTACCCGGCTGCCAATCGTGATCTTGCGCACCGCATTGCGGAGCAGGGCGCCCTGGTTTCGGAGTATCCGCTCGGCAGTCCGCCTCTTCGCCAGCATTTTCCCGAACGCAACCGGCTGATCAGCGGTCTGAGTCTCGGCACGCTGGTCGTGGAAGCGGCGCGGCAGAGCGGGTCCCTGATCAGTGCCCGCCTTGCGGCCGAGCAAGGCCGCGAAGTATTTGCCATTCCCGGTTCAATACATAATGCGTTGGCCCGCGGTTGTCACCTGCTGATACGCCAGGGAGCAAAGCTCGTCGAAACTGCAGACGACATCGTCAGCGAGCTCGCGCCGCTCGTCGGTCATGTTATGCAAAATGCAAACGCGGCGGACGTTCCGGACTCCGGGCAGTCCCCGCTCGCCGAGCGTGACGCCGACTACGAAATATTGCTTTCCACACTCGCCCACGATCCCGCGACCGCCGACGAACTGGCCCGCCAATCCGGTTTGACGATCGACCAGGTTTCCTCCATGCTTCTGATTCTGGAGCTTGAAGGCGAGATTGAAGCTCTGAATGGCGGCCAGTACGGAATATTAAGGAGTAGCTCCAGGCATGAAAGAGAACGTGCTCGACGTACTGATGTATCTCTTTGAAACCTACATCGATGCGGAAGAAGAGCCGGAACCGGACCAGAACGAGCTGCGCGACGAACTTTCCCGAGCCGGTTTTGCAGACAGCGAAATCGATCGCGCCCTGGATTGGCTGGATGCCCTGGCCGAAAAACAGGACGGCCTGACTTGCAGCCGCCAGACGGGCCACGGCACGCGAATCTACAATGACGTGGAGCACGAACGCCTCGACACCGGATGTCGCGGCTTCATCACGTACCTGGAACAGATCGGAATTTTGTCACCGCCCCAGCGCGAGATTCTGATTGACAGATTACTGGCGCTCGAAACACCCGATATCGATGTCGAACAAATCAAATGGGTTGTACTGATGGTTCTGTTCAGTCAGCCGGGTCAGGAACTCGCTTACGCGCGCATGGAAGACCTCGTGTTCGACGAAAGCGGCGGCGCGCTCCACTGATCGAAATATCCAAACCGCGCCAGGAACGCTTGTCTTTCAGTTCCGAATTGCCTTGTCTCGCCTTTGTTTGCGGCGTTTTCGCATAACTCTTCCGCAAGCGTTCAATCACCAATCTGTGCAATGCGGTGATCAAACGTATCTTGACAGGTCGCCGGCAAGCATGTAATTCAACCGCGGCATGAACCGCGGTTTTGTTTTTTTGCGAGGGTACGGAAGTCAACCGGCCCCGGGAACTTTTTGATCGGATGTCGAAGAATCTCGTCATAGTCGAGTCGCCCGCCAAGGCCAAGACGATTGGTAAATACCTGGGTGACGGATTCGATGTCATGGCCTCGTACGGGCATGTCCGTGATCTCGTGCCCAAGGAAGGCGCCGTGGATCCTGAGCGTGGCTTCGCGATGAAGTATCAGATCATCGAGAAGAACGAGAAGCACGTAAACGCCATCGTGCGGGCGCTGAAGAAAGCGGATGCCCTGTATCTGGCGACCGACCCCGACCGGGAAGGCGAAGCGATTTCATGGCATCTCACGGAGCTGCTGAAGGAAAGAAATGCACTGAACGGGAAGCTCGTGTATCGCGTCGTATTCCACGAAATCACGCGCAATGCCATACGCGAAGCGATCGAGCACCCACGACACATATCGGACGACCTCGTGAGCGCGCAACAGGCGCGGCGTGCGCTCGACTACCTGGTCGGCTTCAATCTGTCGCCGCTCCTGTGGAAGAAGGTGCAACGCGGTTTGTCTGCAGGCCGCGTGCAAAGCCCGGCGCTGCGCATGATCGTCGAGCGCGAACTCGAGATCGAAGCGTTCGAAGCCCGCGAGTACTGGACGATCGAGGCGGACGTCAACAAGGAAGGCCAGCCTTTTGTCTCCCGCCTGGTGCGTTACCGCGGCGAGAAAGTCGAGCAATTCAGTTTTGGAAACGAAGACGCGGCGCGCGAAGTTGAACAGACAATACTCGAAGCCGCCGATGGCCGGCTGACTACGGTCAGCGTCGACAAGAAGAAACGCAAACGGAATCCGGCTGCGCCGTTTACGACATCCACGCTGCAGCAGGAAGCATCGCGCAAACTCGGCTTCAATACACAACGCACGATGCGGGTCGCGCAGCGCTTGTACGAAGGCATCGAACTGCCGGGCGAAGGCAACGTCGGGCTGATCACGTACATGCGCACGGATTCGGTTACGCTGGCCTCGATCGCGATCGAGGAGATTCGCGAAGTCATTCGCGAACGCTATGGTGCGGTAAACGTGCCCGATGCATCGCCCGAGTACAAGAACAAATCGAAAAATGCGCAGGAAGCGCATGAAGCGATACGTCCGACATCCGCGGCGATTACGCCGGAATCTCTGCAAGGTAAACTCGATACCGACCAGTTGAAGCTCTATACGTTGATCTGGCAGCGGACGATGGCATCGCAGATGGTGCCGGCGGTGTTCGACACGGTGGCGCTGGAATTCGTACCCGGAGTCGTCGGTGTCAATGCCCGGCAGCCGATGGATGTCCCGGCGGCGAACGATCATCGCTTCCGCGCCAACGGCTCGGTTCTGGTCGAACCCGGATTTATCGCGGTCTACCAGGAAGGCCAGGATGAGCCCGGGACCGACGAAGGCGACCGGCTGCTGCCGGAGGTTCGGGAAGGCGACGTCATTCTGCTCGACAAGCTGCGCCCCGAACAGCACTTTACCGAGCCGCCGCCGCGATTTACCGAAGCGAGCCTGGTGAAGACGCTCGAGGAATACGGCATCGGCCGTCCGTCCACGTACGCCAGCATCATCGCGACCCTGAAGAACCGCGAATACGTCGAAATGGACGGCAAGCGTTTCATTCCCACCGACATCGGCAGGATCGTCAACGGCTTTCTGACCGAGCATTTCACGCAGTACGTCGATTACGATTTCACCGCCAGGCTCGAAGACGATCTGGACGCGGTGTCGCTGGGTGAGAAGGACCTGGTGCCCCTGCTCGAGCGTTTCTGGAAACCGTTTTCGGACCTGGTCGAGGACAAGGAGCAAAGCGTCACGCGGGAGCAGGTCGCACAGGCGCGCGAACTCGGCACCGACCCGAAAAGCGGCAAACCGATTACCGTGCGCATGGGCCGGTACGGGCCGTTCGTGCAGATCGGCACCAAGGACGACGAGGAAAAGCCGAAGTTTGCGGGCCTCCGGCCGGGCCAGAAAATGAATGACGTCACGCTGGAGGAGGCGCTCGAACTCTTCAAGCTGCCGCGCAAACTCGGGGAGACGCCGGACGGATCGCCGGTCATCGCAAGCGTCGGACGCTTCGGTCCGTACATACGCTACGGCGACAAATTCGTGTCCATTGGTGGTGACGACGATCCCTATACCATTCAATTGCCGCGTGCGCTCGAACTGATCGAAGAGAAGAAGATCGCCGACGCGAATCGCATTATCCAGGACTTCGAGGACGACGGGATTCAGATCCTGCACGGCCGTTACGGGCCGTATATTACGGACAAGAGCAAAAACGCCCGCGTGCCCAAGGATCGTGATCCGAAATCGCTGACACTCGAGGAATGCAGGGAACTCCTCGCGGCCGCGCCCGCGCGCGGACGCAGAGGTCAGAAAAAGAAAGCCGCCGCAAGCAGGAACGCCAAAGCTCCGGCGGACAGCAAGCCGGCCAAAAAGAAAAGGAAAAAGGCCGGGAAGAATGCGAAAAAGAAGGCCGGCGGCAAAACAGCCTCGGACAAATCCGGCGAGGGCTGAACCCCGGGCCCGCGTCGTGGCGGCAGGACATGTCACTGTCAATCCCGATTCAGAAAGCGGCGCGCATCGTCCGGCAGGGCGGCGTGATTGCTTATCCCACCGAAGGCGTCTTCGGGCTCGGGTGCCTGCCCGGCGATGCGGACGCGGTTTCCCGCCTGCTGGAGATCAAGAAACGCGACCCGGCGAGAGGACTCATACTCATCGCGTCCGCGCGCGCGCAACTCGAACCCTGGATCGAATTGCCGGACGCAAGGCAAAAACTCGAATCGACGCTCGACCGGCCGGTCACCTGGCTCGTGCCGGCCCGGCCGGACACGCCGTTTGCGATTCGTGGCGCGCACAGCAAGGTCGCTGTGCGCATCACCGCCCATCCGGTGGCTGCAGCCCTGTGCGAGGCCGCAGGGTCTGCGCTCGTTTCCACGAGCGCCAACGTCGCCGGCCAGAATCCGGCGCGCAATGGGTTGGTGTTACGCCGGCGCTTCGGGCAGTTGGTAGACTACATTGTCCCCGGTCAGTGCGGGCCGGCCGGGAGCGCGTCTGAGATCCGCGACCTCGCGAGCGGTCGCATCGTGAGAGCGGCAGAAAAATGAGCGACAAATGAGCGACAACGGCTATTCGTTCGACCGGGTCAAGGAGCACTTCCGGTCGCTGCAGCAGCGTGTCGTTCAGGCGCTCGAGCAGGTCGATGGCCGCACGACATTCGTTTGCGATCGCTGGGAACGAGTCGGCGGCGGTGGCGGAGAAAGCCGCGTGCTGGTCGACGGCGGCGTCTTCGAGCAGGCCGGTGTCGGCTTCTCGCACGTGTTCGGCGGAGAGATGCCACCGGCGGCAACCCGTGCGCGTCCCGAGGTTGCCGGCCGTAGTTTTCAGGCGGTTGGCGTGTCGCTGGTGCTGCATCCGCGGAATCCATACGTGCCGACCGCGCACGCCAATTTTCGTTTTTTTACAGCCGAAGACGAAGCAAGTGAACCCGTGTGGTGGTTTGGCGGCGGCTTCGACCTGACGCCGTTCTATCCCGTGCACGAAGACGTATTGCACTGGCACCGGACGGCTCGTGACGCCTGCGCCGGCTTCGGGGACGGACTTTACGAACGCTACAAGACGTGGTGCGACGACTATTTCTACCTGCCGCACCGTAACGAGACGCGCGGAGTCGGCGGCCTGTTCTTCGACGATCTGAACGAGTTCGGCTTCGACCGGTCGTTCGCTTTCACGCAGGCGGTCGGCGACGCGTTCCTGCCGGCTTATCTGCCGATCGTCGCCCTGCGCAAGGAGCGGCATTACGGCGAGCGCGAGCGCGAGTTCCAGCTGTACCGGCGGGGCCGTTACGTCGAATTCAACCTGTTGTACGATCGCGGCACCTTGTTCGGGCTGCAGACCGGCGGCCGCACGGAATCCATTCTCATGTCGCTGCCGCCACGCGTGCGCTGGGAATACAACTGGGAGGCGGAGCCCGGCTCCGCGGAAGAGCGACTGTTTGCCGACTATCTTCGCCCTAGAGACTGGCTCGGCCATTGAGCGGTCCGAGAAATACCTGTTGATGCCATGATCGATCAGAAAACCGGACCGGTCGCCGGGTCCTTTGCGCCCGGCGCTCCGCGCGCACTGGCGGGTAGGCTTCCGAGTGTGGTAACTTCTTTGCAAAACCGGGCTTTACACCCGATACTTAATCGAAAAAATTCCAATGAAACAAAGGGGTTCCGGAAACTCCGTGTCTTTGATCCGATGCCTCATCCTGTGCGGGCTTTTCGTTGCGGGCACAGCCTCGGCCGACTTCGCGCCCAAAGTCTATATCGTCCAGTTGAAGGCACCGTCCGCGATCGAATACCAGACCTCGCAGTTCCCCGCTGTTGCGACCAAGATCAGCGCGGGCAAGGGTCAGCAGCCGCTCGCATTCGACAAGAATGCTGCCGGCGTGGAAAGTTATGCGGGGAGCCTCGTCGTGCAGCAGGACAAAGTGCTCGCGCGGCTGGGTCCGGGTCCGCGGAAGATCTACAGCTACCGGTACAGCCTGAACGGCTTCGCCGCCACCATGACGCCGGCAGAGGCGCACGAACTCGCAAAGCAGCCGGAAGTCTTGACCGTCTGGGAAGACGAAATACGCCCGCTGGCAACCAACTTCAGTCCGGGATTCCTGGGCCTGTTCGAACCGGAGGTCGGTCTGCGCGGCGTTCCCGGGCTGGACGGCGAGGGCATCGTCATCGGCGTCATCGATAGCGGTATCGCGCCGGAACATCCGGCGCTTTCCGATAGTCGGGAAGCCGACCGCCCGCGGGCCTGTCAGAGCACCTGGGCCGAAGCCAGCTTGCTTGGCCGGTGGTTATGCGATGAATACGACGACCTGCCGGACATCCTGTTGTTTGAACCGCCGGAGAACTGGAACGGGACTTGCCAGCCGGGTCCCCGATTCACCACGGACGCCTGCAATAACAAGCTGATCGGGGCGCGTTATTTTCTCGAAGGTGCGGAAGCCTCGGGACCGATCGACGCGGGCGAGATTTTTTCGGCACGGGACGTCGACGGACACGGCACGCACACGGCGACGACCGCGGCGGGCAACAAGGTCAGGGCCTCGATCTTCGGCACGTTCCTGGGCCAAGTCGAAGGCATGGCGCCGCAGGCGCGCGTTGCCGTGTACAAGGCCTGCTGGCTGCGGCCGGGCGACATGCGCGCGAGCTGTAACACTTCGGATCTGGCCAACGCGATCGATGCGGCGGTCGCGGACGGAGTACACATTATTAATTACTCCGTCGGCAGTTCCCTCCTGACCGCAACCGCCCCGGACGACATTGCTTTGATGCAGGCGGCGAAGGCCGGGGTGCTGACCGTGGTTGCGGCCGGCAACGAAGGCCCGAACTTCAATACCATCGGCTCACCGGCCGGGGGTCCATGGGTCATTACCACGGCTGCGTCCAGCCGCGAAGGTGAACACTCGCTCGAAGCCATGGAGGTGACCGCGCCGGCGGGGGTCGCCGGCCGTTATGCGGTGAAGGAAGCAAGCTTCACGGAACCGCTTGCGAACAACGACCCCATCGAAAGCCAACTGGTGCTCGTGGATGACAACGTCGACACGTTCGACGACGGCAGCCCCGGGACGACCTTCGATGGCTGCGAGCCGATCGTCAATAGCGGCGAGATCACCGGCAATGTGGCGTTCATGCAGCGCGGCGGTTGCGATTTCGACCTCATGATTGCCAATGCGGACGCGGCGGGCGCGGTCGCCGCACTGGTCGTCAACATTGCCGGCGACCCGATCGTCATGATCGGCACATCCGAACTCTCCGACATTCCGGCTTTGATGATCGGCCAGGCCGATGGCGCGCTGTTGCGAAACGAGCTCGACGCCGGCCAGGTGGTCGAAGTCGTGCTCGACAAGGGATTTTTCCTGACCGCAGAGGACACGGGTAACGTGATGGGCGTCTTCTCCGCACGCGGGCCGGGTCCGGTGGAAGACATTCTCAAACCCGACGTCACCGCTCCCGGCATCAATATTCTGGCCGGATTCACGCCGGATGCGGCGAACTCGGTGGTCGGGGAAAGTTTCGCATTCTTGAGCGGCACCTCGATGGCCGCGCCGCATGTCGCAGGGGTTGCCGCGCTGTTGCGTCAGTCTCATCCCGACTGGAACCCGGCGATGCTCAAGTCGGCGCTGATGACGACTGCGTACCAGGGCGTCAACGAGCAGGACGGAACGACCCCGGCGCATCCGTTCGATTTCGGCAGCGGTCATATCAATCCGAACGCGGCGAACGATCCCGGACTCGTCTACGACGTGACACCCGAGGAATACGATGCATTTGCCTGCGGCACCGCGTCACCTGCTGTCGATCAGGCGCGTTGCGAGCAACTCGCCGCCGATAGCTTTTCCTTTGCTGCAGTCGATATGAATCAACCGTCGATTGCACTGTCGGGACTCGCGGATACACAAACGATCAGCCGGCGCGTCACCAACGTCGGCGAAGAAGCCGAATCCTATACGGCGGCGATTGAGGTGCCAGTCGGCATCAGCGTGCTGGTCTCGCCTTCGACCCTGACGCTCTCACCCGGGGAGTCGGCAGATTTCGACGTCACGCTGTCCTATGAGAGCGGACCACTGGACCTGTGGCGTTTCGGCAGCCTGACCTGGGTCGGCGATGTGCACACGGTTCGCAGCGTGCTGGCGGTCCGGCCCCGATCCGTCAATGCGCCGGCCGAAGTGCAAGCGGTCGGCGCTAGCGGCAGCCTGGAGTTTCCCGTCCAGTTCGGCTATACCGGCGCCTACTCCCCGGGTGTGCACGGTCTTGGCCCGGCGGCCGTCCGCGAGGGTTTTGTCGACGAAGATCCGAACAAGACCTTCACGCGTCGCGCAGGAGACGGGGTGACTGTTCATCCCTTCACAGTCCGGCCGGACCAGCTGTACCTGCGCTTCGCGCTGTTCGACGAACTGACGGACGGCGAAGACGATCTCGACATGTACGTCTTTTACTGTCCCGGCGGCGCCAACTGCACGAAGGTCGGCGAGAGCGGAGAGGCAACCTCCCGCGAACAGGTCAACATCCTGTTACCGGGCGACGGATTGTACGAAGTGTTCGTCCACGGCTTCGACACCGATGAAGTCGCGGGAGGCCCCGGCGCCAACTACACGCTCCTGGCCTGGGAGTTCGGCCGGGTGGACGACCGGGGCAACATGACGGCGGACGGACCGGTCTCCGCCACTGCCGGGGCGACTGCGGATGTCACCCTCACCTGGTCCGGTCTCAGCCCCAACACCATCTATCTCGGCGGCATCTCCCACAACACGCCGCAAGGCCTGGTCGCCCTCACGGTCGTCACCATCCAGAATTAGCCCGGGGTCGGACCAACGGAAGACATGACTGGCAATAAGCTGGAGAGGTCCGACCCCGCCGACCGCCGCTTCCGCGGGATACTCGCGCCCGTCGTCACGCCTTTCGAGCGAGATTTTTCACCCGATCCCGAACGCCTGGTGCGGCGCTGCCGCTCGCTGCTGGCCGAGGGGGTCGGGCTCGCCGTGTTCGGCACCAACAGCGAGGGCAATTCGTTGTCCGTCGACGAGAAGATCGAGCTGCTCGACCACCTCGTCAGCGCCGGGATCGAGCCGCAGCACATGATGCCCGGCACCGGTTGTTGCGCTTTTCCGGAGACGGTCCGGTTGACGCGGCATGCCGTACAACTCGGATGCGGCGGCGCACTGATGCTGCCGCCTTTTTATTACAAGTCCGTCGACGACGACGGGCTTTTCCGCAGTTACGCAGAGGTGGTCGAGCGTGTGGGCGATGCGGCGCTCCGGATTTACCTTTATCACATTCCCCCGGTCTCGCAGGTCGGCATTTCCATCGAGTTGACCGAACGGCTGGTGAGCGCGTACCCGCAGGTCATCGCCGGCATCAAGGACAGTTCAGGAGACTGGAATCACACTCGTGCCTTGCTGGAACGGGGCTGGGCCGACTTTCGCGTATTTTCCGGCAGCGAAGTTTTCCTGCTGCGGAATCTGCAGGCCGGCGGCGCCGGCTGTATCTCGGCGACCGCCAACGTCAATCCGGCCGCGATTGTCAGGCTTTATGAAAAATGGCAGGCAGACGAGGCCGCAGATCTGCAGGGGAGGCTGAACGAGATCCGCAGCATCATTCAGCAGTTCCCGATGATTCCGGCGTTGAAGGCGATCGTTGCACATCTCGGCGACGACCCGCAGTGGATGAACGTGCGGCCGCCGCTCATGCCTTTGAGCGAGCTGCAGAAATCGGCACTGATCGAGCAACTTGACCGCGTCTGCTTTTTCGCCCCAGAGCCGCGCATTCCTTGTAACGGAAGCACGATGTGAGGTGATCGTTGACCATGCCGGTCGCCTGCATGTGTGCGTACATGATCGTGCTGCCGACAAACTTGAATCCTCGCTGCTTCAGGTCACTGCTCAAAGAGTCGGATTCGCTGGAACTTGCGGGTATGTCGCCGGTTTTCCTGAAGCGGTTCTGTTTCGGCTGTCCGTCCACGAAGCGCCAGATGTAGTTACAGAAACCGTCGAACTCTTCCTGTACCTGGAGAAACAGGCGTGCGTTCACGACCGCTGCATTGACTTTCAGCTTATTCCGGACGATAGCCGGATCTTCAAGAATCTTTTCGATCTTCTTCTTCGTGAAACGCGCCACCTTCTCCGGATCGAACCCGGCGAACGCCGACCTGTAGCCGCCGCGCTTGTTCAGGATGGTCGACCAGCTCAGTCCCGCCTGTGCACCCTCGAGAATCAGGAATTCAAATTGCGTCCTGTCGTCCCAGGCAGGCACGCCCCATTCCCTGTCATGATATTCGATGTAGGGCAGGCTGCTCTCACCGGCCCAGGTGCAGCGCCGTATTTTCTTTCCCGTCGACTGTTTCGCCATTGACTGTCTCTGAGACTCGCGTTTTTTCCAGCGTATCAGCGCCGGCGCTGCGATGCATCGAACAAATATCCATGTAAGCGCCAGTATTGCGTGCCGGGAGGACACCGCGGCCGAATGCAGACAAAAAAGCCCGCGATCGTCCGCGGGCTTTTTGTCGTCCGAACAGCTCGAGCGGATCAGAGGGATCCGCCGCAACTTCCTTCGGCTTCCTTGTCGCCGCCGCAGCTTCCTTCCGCGTCTTTGTCACCGCCGCAGCTTCCTTCGGCACCCTTGTCGCCATGGGTATGGGCGCCCATGTCGTCGCCGCCGCATTTGCCTTCTCCGCACTTGCCCTCGCCGCACTTGCCTTCGGCGCCGGCCTCGTCACCATGAACGTGTTCGCCCATGCTGTCGCCGCCACACTTGCCTTCTCCGCACTTGCCCTCGCCGCATTTGCCTTCTTCGCCCTTGTCGCCGCCACAGTTGTTCTCGGCAGCTTTGTCGCCGCCACAAGCGCCTTCGGCTTTCTTGTCGCCCTTGTCGCCGCCACAACCGCCTTCGACGGCGCCCAGCATGTAGCCTGCGCTCAAGGTCGTCATGGCAAACGGGCTTGCAGCCGTATCGGCATTTGCGACGCCCGCGAGGGCAAACGAACCCGCCAGCGCAGCGCCGACGGCCAGTGCTACCGGCTTCGCAACTTTCTTTTCAGACATGTCTATCTCCTACCTCTGGTTGATGGAAGATGCCGTCTCTGCGGCACCGTTGAAGGAAAACGGAAACCGAACCGATTTCCCCGCATGTCAGTGTTGTGGCGACTCCCCCTGGAGTCTTCAGCAGCTTGCCTTAAATATTCCACTCCACTGAGTCGACTACTCGTTGCCCGATGGCTCCAACTTCGGCCATCTGGTCTTCCCGTTGCCCGATGATTGCAACGCTGCCGCTGCCGACCGGGAGAATGACGCCATGGACATTCTGTCCCGTCAGCGGAATGGCGGCATCGATCGCTTCGTCCGGCAGCAATATCAGCGTAATCGGGCCAGTCTTCCCCTGCACGACGAGATGGGGAACGGTATGGCCGTCGATGACGCATGTTCGGGCATAGCTGATAAGACCGATGCTCGTGTCCATTTGTGACACGTCGGCGTCGATTGCGTCACCGAGTGCCTGCTCTGAAACCGCAACCGACGTTACCTGGCGGGATGCCTGCTCGTGATCCATATGGGCCAGCACCTGTTCGGCCAGTGATGGCGGCGGCACCCCCGGCGACAGGGCGCGGACACCGAGGACCGCGACGGCGGCCAACGCGGCCGCGAGGCCGAGCCAGGCGGGCGCGCTGAAACGGGCAGGGCCGCGAGATCGCAGCAGGGTCACACGGGACGCCGCACGGGTGTCGATGGCCGGCAATTCTGGCAATTTCAGTTCCGGAACGGCAATTGTCAGTGCACGGGCCAGGCGTTCATCCCGCCTCCTGATCGACGCCTTGAATGCGCTACAGGCCTCGCATCCGGCCGCATGCGCGGCACCGCCATCGAACGACTCCGACGGATCGGCCGTGATCGCCTCCCTGTATTCGTCACATTTCATCGCTTTGTCCCGCGACGTTCATACCGCCGTTGCCGACGTCGAGCGCCTGCTTCAGCTTCATGCGCGCCCGATGCAAACGCGTCAATACCGCACCCGGCTTGATGCCCATCAGTGCCGCAATCTCCTTACAGCTATGTCCCATCAGAACCTGTAACACCAGGGGTTCCCGATAATCATCTTCCAGCCGGTAGATTGCCTGTCTCACGTCCTCGAGATCCGGGTTGTCCGATTGCGCGATCATGGCCGACTGGGCCGGCGTCAGTTCGTCGATGTCCACCGCATCGAGTTGCCTGCCGTCAAAATAGCGCGCGTTCTCGCGCCGCACGATCGTCAGCAGCCATGGCTTTGCTGCATCGTCCTCACGCAGGGCGTCGAGCGATTTCCAGGCGCGCAAGAGCGACTCCTGGACCACGACCTCGGCGATGCCCGGATCCCTGCTGAGCCAGGCGGCGTAGCGGTACAGGTCCTTGTAGAAGGCCACGACTACCCTGTCGAAGCGCTGTCTGCGCTCGACGTCGGCAGCGGTGCTGTTCATTGCGAGTTGACCCGGTTCATGTTTGATTTATTACCCACCCGTGTGTTTTTGTGATCCAGGCGTGGAAACCCTACCTAAATATGGCGAAAATCCAAACAAATCTATGTATATATGCGGGTTGAACATGGATCTGGATGCAGTTATGAGTGATTTTCCTGCCGCACGGTTCCCCTGGACCCGCTTGCGGCGCACCCGCCGGACTGCGGCATTACGCCGCCTGGTGGCGGAAACGACGCTCGGGCCGTCCGATCTCATCTACCCGGTCTTCGTCATGGACGGCGTCGGCCGGAACCGGAACATCCCCTCCATGCCCGGCATCCTGCGGCATGACATCGACAGCCTCATGCTGGAAGTGCAGGAAGCCGCGGGCCTCGGCATCGCCGCCATTGCGCTGTTTCCGGTCGTGGAGGCCGAAGAAAAGAGTCCGGACGGCGCCGAGTGTGCGAACCCGGACGGCCTGGTCCAGACGACGGTCCGGGCCCTCAAGGGCGAGTATCCTGACCTCATCGTGATAACCGACGTCGCGCTCGATCCATACACAACCCACGGCCAGGACGGCATCGTCGACGCGACCGGTTATGTGCAGAACGACGAGACGGTCGCCATGCTGGTGCGCCAGGCATCCTCGCACGCAGCAGCCGGCGCAGACATCGTTGCGCCGTCAGACATGATGGACGGCCGAATCGGTGCGATTCGGCAACAGCTCGAACGCGACGGACATCACCATACACTGATTCTCGCCTATGCCGCGAAATACGCGTCGTGCTTCTATGGACCGTTTCGCGATGCGCTGGGTTCGGCAGCCGGTCTCGGCAGCGCCGACAAACGCAATTACCAGATGGACCCGGCCAACAGCGACGAAGCGCTGCGGGAAGTTTACTTCGATTTAAGTGAAGGCGCCGATATCGTTATGGTCAAGCCCGCACTGCCGTATCTCGATGTCATCGGACGCGTGAAGAGCCGCTTCGGCGTACCGACATTCGCCTACCAGGTCAGCGGAGAATACTCGATGATCATGGCGGCGGCCGAGCGGGGCTGGCTCGACCCACAGTCGGCAGCCCTCGAATCGCTGCTCTCGATCAAGCGGGCGGGCGCCAACGCGATCCTCAGCTACTTCGCACTGCAGGCAGCGCGCTGGCTGTCGTGACGCCTCGAAGATCGGGAATGCGCGCACGCGGAGCTGGAGTGGGGAGGTTTTGCAGCACGCGGAGGCTGGAGCGGGGAGGGCTTTTCAGGACCGCCGTAAATACTTCCATGTAGGCTTCGGGCTCGACATCCTGTCTCGCACGATCCTGAAAAGCCCTCTTCGCTCCAGCCTCCGCTCCCACCGTCCGGGTGTCGGTGTGCGGTGCGCTCGAGTTCTGCATCTGTAGGAG
>JBOHZD010000286.1:0-9134 GCA_050738315.1 Woeseiaceae bacterium | reverse complement strand
CTCCTACAGGGCAAGCCCGAAGGTCGATACGGGACTTGTAGGAGCCCGTCTCACGGGCGATCGATCCTTTCGTTCCGACATATCAAAAACGTGACAGAAAACGATTGACATTTGGTGGGCTGGAAATATATTACCGCGCAAATGAGGCGGGCAAATGTCCGCACGACTCGAAGGGCCGGGTCGGTTTTTATCCGCAGGTCGCCCAACTGCGTGCAAGGACCACTAGATGAAAACCGCCAGGCAATATGCCGAAGAACCTCCCGACGGCGACAGTTGTAGACCCGCTGCCCCCGCCGACCTCTCCTTCCGCCCCGCCCCCACTGCCAAACGCCTCGATCAGACCCTCGCAAAACGCGATCGGTCGAAGTTCCGCGTCTCCGACCAGAGCCATGCTTTCCGGGCCAGCTTCTGGCCTCAAGCGAGCGTGGACGACTGGAACGACTGGCGCTGGCAGAATCGTCACCGCGTACGTACGCTTGCCGACCTCGCCCGCATGATCGACCTGTCGGACGAAGAGACCGCTGCGATCAAGCGTCATACCGGCGCCCTGCCGGTCGGTATTACGCCTTACTACGCCAGCCTGATGGCGCGCGACAACCCGATGCAGCCCCTGCGGCGCACGGTCGTGCCGGTCCTCGGTGAATATGAAGTCTCGCGTGGCGAGAACGAGGATCCGCTCGGCGAGGACTCGCACAGCCCGGTGCCCGGGCTGGTGCACCGCTACCCGGACCGCGTGCTGTTGCTGGTGACCAATTTCTGTTCGGTCTACTGCCGCTATTGCACGCGGGCACGCATGGTCGGTTCCGTGGGCGAGCGCAGCGTCCGCAAGACGGATATCGAGGCGGCCATCGACTACATCGAGCGGACGCCGGTCATCCGCGACGTGCTGATCTCCGGCGGCGACCCGCTGTCCCTGGACGACGACCGCCTGGAATACATCCTGAGCCGGCTGCGCAAGATCCGGCACGTCGAATTCCTGCGCATCGGCAGCAAGCAGCCGGTCGTCCAGCCCATGCGCGTGACGCCGACCCTGACGCGTATCCTCAGACGCTACCACCCGCTGTGGATGAGCCTGCACTTCACCCATCCGGATGAACTGACACCCGAAGTCGCCGACGCCTGCGGCCGCCTTGCGGATGCCGGGATTCCCCTCGGCAGCCAGACGGTGCTCCTGAAGGACGTGAACGACGATCTCGATACCTTGCGCGACCTGATGCACGGGCTGTTGCGCATCCGGGTGAAACCTTACTATCTCTACCAGTGCGACCCGATTTCCGGCTCCGCACACTTTCGTACGCCGGTCGCGAAAGGCGTCGAACTGATCCGCGGCCTGCGCGGCCATACGACCGGCTATGCCGTGCCGACCTTCGTCGTCGACGCACCGGGGGGCGGCGGCAAGATTCCGCTCGCTCCCGACTATGTGACCGGGTACGACGGCGGCGACCTGCTGCTTCAAAGCTATGACGGCGGAACCTATCGCTATCCCGATCCGGGGCATCCCGGACAGGAAAACGCCGCGCGGCCGGAGGCATTGTCATGAGGCGATCCAGAATGCGCGTCGGCATCACTTACGACCTCAGGGACACCTGGCTGCGTGCCGGTTACAGCGACGTGGAGACGGCCGAGTTCGACCGCGAAGATACCATCGACGCCATCGCCGACGCACTCACCGACCTCGGCTACACCGTCGACCGGATCGGTCATCTGCAACAGCTCGCCGCGCGCCTGGTCGCCGGGGATCGCTGGGACCTGGTTTTCAATATCTGCGAAGGCATGCACGGCTGGGGTCGCGAAGCCCAGGTGCCCGCGCTCCTGGATGCCTACCAGATTCCCTACTGTTTCTCCGATGCGCTGGTCTGTTCGCTGACCCTGCACAAAGGCATGACCAAGGACGTCGTACGCGCGGGCGGCGTTGCGACCCCGGACTTCGCGGTCGTGCACGATCTGGGCGGCGCGAGAAACGTCAAGTTGCCGTTTCCCCTGTTCGCCAAACCGATCGCGGAAGGGACGGGCAAGGGCGTCAGCAGCGCGTCGAAGATCAATGACGCCAACGAGCTGCAGGCGGTGTGCCGTCAGCTATTGGCCGAGCATCGCCAGCCCGTGCTCGTGGAACGTTTTCTCCCCGGCCGCGAATTTACGGTCGGCATCCTGGGTACGGCCCGCAAGTCGTCCGCTCTGGCGACGCTCGAGATCGCCTTGCTGCCGGGCGCGGATGCGGACGTGTACTCGTATCGCAACAAGGAAAACTGTGAAGAACTCGTGGAATACCGCTTGCTCGAGGAACAGAAACTGCGCAGCAAGGTGGAGGCGCTTGCCTTGCGGGCATGGCGTGTCCTCGGATGCCGGGATGCAGGCCGGGTGGATGTTCGCCTGGACGAGCACGGCGCCGCCAATTTCATCGAGGTCAATCCGCTCGCGGGACTGCATCCGGAACATTCGGATCTGCCGATCATGGCAGCGAAGGCCGGCATGGACTATCGGTCGCTCATCGGCGGAATCATGAATTCCGCCAAAGTCCGCTGCCGTCCGCGGGTGCTTGCGGATTCCCTCGCTGCCTGAGCAGGGTCATGACGACATCGCCGCCGCGCTCCGTCCTCATTCTGCATGAGGCATTCGGCGCCGACGCGCGCGTCGACGAAGTCGACGCGCTGGTGCAGGTGCGGGAAGTCTCTGCGGCGTTGGAGCGGCTGGGATGGCAGGTCGCCGTCGCGCCGGTCGACCTGAACCTGGAACGCCTGCTCTGCCAACTGCGGCGGTACAATCCGACCTGCGTCTTCAATCTCGTGGAATCGCTCGGGCGCCGAGGCGACCTGATCGGCGTGGTGCCGGCGCTGCTCCAGGGCGTCTCGATCCCGTTTACGGGTGCCAGCGGCGATGCCATCCAGTTGACTTCGCAGAAAATCCTGGCGAAACGCTGGCTGTCCCTGCACGGCATCGGCACGCCCGAATGGTTTACGGACGACGGTGCCATCGATAACGATCGGCAACGCTGGATCGTCAAATCGCTCTGGGAGCATGCATCTTTCGGACTTGACGACTCTTCGGTCGTGCAGGGCCGGATCGCGGCGCGGCAGCGGATCAGGCAGCGGGCGCGGGAACTCGGCGGCCAGTGGTTCGCGGAACGTTACATTGACGGCCGGGAATTCAATATTTCCCTGCTGGAACAGGACGGAGAACCGCAGGTGCTGCCGATCGCCGAGATGACGTTCGTCGACTATCCTTCGGGCAAGCCGAAGATCGTCGGCTATCCCGCGAAATGGGACGAGACGGCCGGCGAATATCACGCGACCCGGCGCGCGTATCCCGAGTTGCGGCACCAGGAGCGCGATGCGCTGCAGTCCGTCGCACTGGAATGCTGGAAGCTGTTCGAACTGCGCGGCTATGCGCGAGTCGATATCCGCATGGATGAGCAGGGACGGCCCTCTGTGCTCGAGATCAACGCCAACCCTTGTGTCTCGCGCGACGCCGGCTTCGTGGCCGCGGCGGACGAGGCCGGAATCCGCTACGACCGGATCATCGAATGCATCGTGGAGGCCGCCCTCTGCCGGGGCCGCCAGAGACTGCAGCAGGCCGGCTGACCGAACGTGACCGATCCATGTTTCGCATTCACAAGGTTTTCGATGTAACGAGCCCCGCCAATCGCCAGTTGCTGATCCAGGTTCAGGCTATGCTGCGGGCCCAGTTCAGCGCACTCAGCGAGCGAACCATTGCCAGGCTGCCGGCACAGCTCGCCGATCCGCGCAAGTACGGCTTCCGCGCGATCCTGCTGGTTGCCGAAGACGGCACCTCGACCGTGCGCGGCTTTGCGCTGCTCCTGCATGCTGCGGATCTCGACTTCTGCTACCTCGACTACATCTGTGCCGCCCGCTTCGAGACCGGCCGCGGCACGGGCGGGGCGTTGTACCAGCGGGTGCGCGACGAGGCGTATCAACTGGGCGTCGTCGGCATTTTCATGGAGTGCCTGCCGGACGATCCGGCACTGTCGCCGGACCCGGCAATCCGCAAGCAGAACGCCGCGCGCCTGCGGTTCTACGAACGCTTCGGCGCCCGCCCTATCATCAACACCGCGTACGAAACGCCGCTGGCCGAGGGGGACACGAACCCGCCCTATCTCGTGTTTGACAATCTCGGGCAGGACGACAAGCCGCTCCGGCGAGCAGCGGCCAGGCGCATCGTGCGCGCGATACTCGAGCGCAAATACGGCCGCCTTTGCCCGCCCGGGTACATCGACAAAGTCGTGAAATCGATCCGCGACAATCCGGTGCGGCTGCGGCCGCCGCGTTATGCCGCCGCTGCAGACGCTCCGGCCGTGCAAACGCCGCGCTTGCGCAAGATCGCGCTGATCGTGAACGACCGGCACTCGATACACCACGTCAAGGACCGCGGTTACGTCGAGGCGCCGGTGCGCATTCGATCGATCATGAAAGAACTGGACCGCACCGATTTGTTCGAGCAGCTGCCGCCGCAGCATTTTGGCCGCCACCATATCGAGCAGGTGCACGAGCGCGACTTCGTGCGCTTTCTGCAACAGGCCTGCGCCAACGTGCCTCCGGGAAAGTCCGTGTACCCGTATGTATTTCCAGTGCGCAACCGGGCGCGGCCACCGAAGGAATTGCCGCTGCGCGCCGGCTATTACTGCATCGATACGTTCACGCCCTTGAATGCGAATGCGTACAAGGCGGCGCTGCGATCGGTGGATTGCGCACTGACCGGCGCATTGTGCCTGCTGGACGGCGCGACGGCGGCCTACGCGCTGGTTCGCCCACCGGGTCATCATGCGGAGCGGCAGGCCTTCGGCGGCTTCTGTTATTTCAATTCGTGCGCGATCGCCGCCAACTATCTGAGCGCCCGGGGCCGCGTGGCATTGCTCGACATCGACTATCACCATGGCAACGGCTCGCAGGACATTTTCTATCGGCGCAACGATGTCCTGACGATCTCCATTCACGGCCATCCGCGGTATACCTATCCGTATTTTTCCGGTTATGACGACGAAAAAGGTGACGGCAAGGGGCGAGGTTACAACGTCAATTTTCCGCTGCCCGAAAATATCGATGGCGAACGCTACAGGAAGGAACTGGCCAAGGCGCTCGACAGGATCAGGAAATACCAGCCGCAGTTTCTTGTGCTGGCGTTAGGACTGGACACGGCCAAAGGTGACCCGACCGGTTCCTTCAGGCTCCTCGGCCGGGACTTTCGCGCAAACGGCCGGCTGATCGGCGCGCTCGGGCTGCCAACGCTCGTCGTGCAGGAAGGCGGCTACCGGACACAAACGCTGGGGAGCAATGCGCGGCATTTCTTTGCCGGGCTGCGGGACGGGTTGTCTGGCGAACGACCCGCGGCAATGCGTTGATGCAGTGGCGATACCACGTGCGGGTTGCCGATCGCGACGCGGTGCGCCGCCTCGTCGCAGAGACCGGGTTTTTCTCGGCACCGGAACAGGACATCGCGGTGGAACTCGTCGACGACACGCTGGCCCAAGGCCGCGCGTCGGGTTACGAGTTCGTTTTTGCCGACGCGCCGGGCGGTGCTTTGCAAGGCTATGCGTGTTTCGGCCCGATCAACCCGCCCCTGCCCGGTTTCGACCTGTACTGGATCGCGGTCAGCCCTGCGTATCAGGGGAACGGTCTCGGTACCCGCCTGCTGCGGGAAGCGGAACGGCTGGCGCAGGCACAAGGCGCGACGGAGATGTACATCGACACGGCCGGCCGCGCCCAGTACCGGCCGACCCGGGCCTTCTACGAGCGCGCCGGCTATCGCATTCATGAAGTCGTGCCGGATTTTTATTCCACGGGCGACGACAAGGTGGTTTACGGAAAGCAACTCGTAGTTTAGTAATTAAAGGTTACAAGGTCGCCGAAAGTCTGCACGTACAGGACAAAGGCCGGCCGCGTGGGTCCATGGTTCTGAAACCCGTGGTCAGCAAGCCGGCGACGATTCGGCAGAGCGCGCCGAGATAGCGGCGGCGGTAGCGAAAGAATGGCCGGATGAGCTTCGGCAACGCGAACACGTACTGGCGATCCGGTACCGGGGCGAGCAGGCTGTCTTCCAGCCACTCGCCGTAGCCGAGCATTCTCTTCTGATGACAGCTCGGGCAGAAGTAGCGGGTCTTGCAGGAATAGGCAGGCAAGTAATCGTGACCGCACTGATCGCAGTAGATGCGCGCAAATCCCTGGTGCAGATCGCCACAGGCGAGGAAGCGTTCGAGCGCTTCCGGCTCCACCGCGCGGTGGATGAGTCCGGCTGGAGCGAGTTCATCGCCGTGTCGTCGAATACACCGATAAAGCGGGCTCGCCCGCGGATTGCGTGGCGCTCATGAAGTCTCACCGGCCGGCCGACCATAAATCCGCAGCCGGCGACGGTGGAGGAGATCGATCGCCTGAACATCTTCCATGCCGACATGCTTGCCGTGCAGCGGCCCAACCTTTCAAATCAAAAGCTTCATTATCTTTCTCTTCCCTACTTTCGGAATTCCTGATCCCATAACGAAAGGCAACGCGACTTTGGAGCGGAACCGAGACCGGAACAGGGGGATTTAGGAATGACACGCAAGAATCAGGCTTTGAACGCGCATACCGTTGTCGAGAAGAGAGCGGAACCGAGACCGGAACAGGGGGATTTAGGAATGACACGCAAGAATCAGGCTTTGAACGCGCATACCATTGTCGAGAAGCTGGTGTTCGGCGTGCTGCTCGGCTTGCTGCCGGCCATGGCGACGACGGCGAGTGCCCAGGATGCGGGCGATTCAGACAATACTTCAGACGATGCGATCGAAGAAATCCAGGTGGTCGGCAAGCGCGCGAGCATCCTGAGAGCGCTGGAACAGAAACGCTCGGCGGACTCGATCGTCGATTCGATCGCCTCTGAAGAGCTGGGACGTTTTCCCGATCCGAACGTCGCCGATTCTCTGTCGCACATTCCGGGCGTCACCGTCACCCGCACCCGGAATGGTGAGGCGCAATACGTGAACATCCGTGGGCTGGGCCCCGAGTTCAGCGTCGTGACGCTGAATAACCGGATCCTTGCGACCGACGACGAAGGCCGGAACTTCGCCTTCGACGTGTTTCCATCCGAGATGATCAGTGGCGCCGACGTGTGGA
Source organism: Woeseiaceae bacterium (assembly GCA_050738315.1). Classification (GTDB taxonomy): domain Bacteria; phylum Pseudomonadota; class Gammaproteobacteria; order Steroidobacterales; family Woeseiaceae; genus IDS-8. Next base: position 2,034 of record JBOHZD010000286.1, on the reverse strand, counting down.
AGTCGCCCGAGGCCAAGCGTACCGAAGGCAGTATCGGCGGCTTGATCAATCTGAAGTCGGCCCGTCCATTGTCCCTGCCGGGATTTCACAGCTCGCTCACTGCCACGGGCGATTACAACTCGCTGTCTGGCAATACGGGCACGAAGCTCACCGGGATCGTCAGCGATACCTTCGCCGGCGATTCGCTGGGCCTGATTGTCGGTGTGACCCATGCGAAGGGCGATCGCCGTGCAGACGACATGATCGATAACTTCTACTTCGGCGTGGAGAGCGGCTTGGAATACGACGTCAACGCCGACGGGACGATCACGCCGGATGAGCAGAACCTCGTTGCTCCGGGCTCATACGCGCTGGGCACCTATCTCGCGGATTACGAGCGCACGGGCATCACCTCGACGTTGCAGTGGCAGCCTTCCGATCGGCTTCTGCTGACTGCCGACGCGCTGTACACCAGGTTGCAAGCCGATGCTGTCGGCTATACGGAATCCTTTTTCATGGTGCCGTTCCCCGGCCGCTGGTCAAATATCGTCATGGACGGCAACGTCGTGACTGCCGTCGACGTTTCGGACGTCACGATGGAAGTCGTGACGCTGGACGAGCATCGAACGGTCGACACATCCATGTTCGGTCTGAACGGCGTCCTGGACGTCAACGATCGGCTGGTTGTCGAGGGCGATGCCTATTGGTCCGAGTCCGTACGCGACGGCGCGGGCCAGAATACGTTCGTTGTCGCCGGTTCGCCGGGATCGCATTCCGGCCACTTTGAGCTGAATGAAGGCGGTCTCCCCGACTACATTCCCAACTGGACAGGCGGCCGCAGTTCGACCGACTTCGGCAATGACGACTTCGCGCCGCACTGGGCGGCGCGCTTTGGCGATGACATCAACGACGAAGTGGTCGGTCTCAAACTGAACGCCAATTACGCTCTCGATCTCTCGATGGCCGAGGACTCGAGCGTCGATTTCGGTGTTGCATACACAGGCCGGACCAAGACCAAGAACTCCCTGGACAACTTTGCAGGCGGCGCCTGCAACTATTGCGGATACCCGTACTTCTTCGGTGATGTCGGCGCCGATGTCGTACGGCCGTTTCCAGTCGACGACCTGTTTGGCAGCGAAGGCGCCAATGTGCCGCGCGCTTTCCCGGTCTTCGACATTCCGGCCTACGCCGGCGGGCTGGCCGCGTCCGACGGCCAGACTCTGACCAGCTATAGCGGGAATACGAGAACGTTCGGCGCAAACGAGTCCGCCGTGTGGGCGCCGATCCCGAATCCCGTCAACTCCTACGACATCGAGGAAAACACGACGGCATTGTTCGCCCAGTTGAACCTGGCGGATGAGCGCTGGTTTGCCAACGTGGGTGTCCGCTATATCGAAACCGATGCCACCTCCAGGTATTCCTATGACGAGATCGAGTCGATTACCATCGTCGATCCGAACGTGCCGAACCCCCAGTGGATCGTGACCCGCTCCGGGAGCACGGCGCAGCAAGCCAAGGGCAGCTACCAGAAACTGTTGCCGTCGGCAAACCTCGGAATCTACCTGCTGGACGACCTGTTGCTGCGCCTGTCGGCGGCGCAAACCCTGTCACGCCCGACGCTGAACCAGTTGGCACCGCTGACCACCGACAATGCGATATCCGGCCTCTTCACCATGAATGTTTCCGGCGATCCCGGTATCGAGCCGGTGTTTGCGGATCAGCTCGATGCGTCGCTCGAGTGGTACTTCGACGATGACAGTCTCCTGAGCGCCGCCGTGTTCTGGAAGAGCCTGGAAGGTTTCATTACCACGCAGACTACCACCGAGAATATCGCCGGCCAGGACTTTCAGGTCACGCGGCCGATCAACGGCGATACCGCCGAGGTGCTGGGAGTGGAACTCGGCGCGAAAACCCTGTTCGAGAACGGTTTTGGTTTTACGGCGAGCTATACCTACACCGACTCGAGTACCGAGGTCGGCGGCGTGGACGCGGGCGGGCTGGTTGGCGTTCCCGACACCGCGTACTCCCTGGCCCTGATCTACGAGCAGGAGCGGA
>JBOHZD010000285.1:0-8044 GCA_050738315.1 Woeseiaceae bacterium | reverse complement strand
GATCACGATAGCATAGAGCGCGCCCGCATTCCGCCCACTCTCGGTCGTTATGGTAAACAGACCGCCCAATGCTGACACAGTTGCAGACTGCCGCCTTCGTTGGAGGCGGATCCTGCATTGGGGGAGGGCTTTTCAGGAACGCCGTAAATACGTCCATGTAGGCTTCGGGCGAAACATCCCTGTTTCGCCCGATCCTGAAAAGCGCTCCCCGCTCCAGGCTCCGCGTGCTACGAAGTGACGTGCACTAAGAGGCGTCCTGGCCTTCGGTGGGTTGGCGGGTGAACCAGGTGCGCGGGTTGACGGGCTTCGTACCCAGGCGGATTTCGAAGTACAGGCTGGTGCGCGGCTGTCCGCCGCTGTCGCCCACGGTCGCGATGACGTCTCCGGGCGCCACCCAGTCACCCGCGCTTTTGAGCGTGGTTTCGTTGTAGCCGTAGAGCGTCAGATAGCCCTCGCCGTGGTCGACGATGACGAGCAGCCCCAAGCCGTCCAGCCAGTCGGCGAATACCACACGGCCGTGATACACCGCCCGCACTTCGCGTCCACGCGGTGCAGCCAGCACGACGCCGTTCCATTGAATCGCTCCGCCGGCGCGCGGTTGACCGAATTCGTGCACCAGGCGGCCCGCGAGCGGCCACGTCAGGCGACCTTTCAATTCTCGAAACGGTTCCTCGGAGGTGATCGGGTAATCTGACAAGATGCTCGTCAGCTCCGCAATAAGCCGCGACAGATCCTCTTCCTGCGCTGCGAGGCGTTCGATCTCGGCGCCTTCCTCTTCCATCTTCTCCCTGATCTCGACCAGCAATTGCTTGCGTTCCTCCTGCGCTCTACTCAGCTCGGTCAGTTCCGAGTAACGGGCGCTCGCCAGTTCGGCCAGCCGATTCTGCTCTGCGGCAGTTTCCCGATGCAGTTCGGCCAGTTCCTCGAGGTGCCCGGTCACTGACTCGATATTGCGCCCGCGATAGTCACTGAGATAACGGTAATACACCAACAGGCGACCCAGCGTCGCCGGGTCGTGCTGATTGAGCAGTAAGCGAACACGTTCCTGACGGCCGCTCACATAGGCGGCCTGTACCTGTGCCGCAAGCTGACCGGATTCCTCCGCAAGTTCGCTCTCCCTGGCCGCAATCTGCCGGTCGAGTTCCTGCAGTCTGTTTTCGCTGTGCGTCTTCTGCCGTTTGAGTTCCTCGAGGTGAATACGGTTCTCTGCAATCAGGACTTCGGCCTCCTGCAGTGCGGCAGCCATCCGGTCGCGCTCGGCCGCGCGCTCATCCATGCTTTCTTTCAGCTCGCTGATGCGCTCGCGAACCTGCTCCAGCTCGCGCTCCTTGATCTGGACCTCTTCGTCGTCCTGGGCTCTGCCCGGCGACGGCAAGGCAAGGAGCATTGCCAGGGCGCATGTCAATGAGATCGAACCGCTTTTCATGGGAACAGGAGTGTAGCCCGGCTCGCGCTGGTATACTGGCCGTTTTTCAGCGGCAGCCGCGGTCTTTTCCGCGATGACTTTGTCGGTCGATGGAACAATATCTCGAATTCAGTGCCAACCACCCGTTGCTCGTCGGCGGCCTCGTCCTCTCTTTTTTCCTGGTGATTTTCTCGGAACTGAGGCGCAAGTCCCGCGGTGTCTTGAGTCTCGAACCGCACCAGGCAGTCAAGCTGATCAACGCCGATGCCGTCGTCATCGACCTGCGTAGCCAGGAGGCATTTGCGCGTGGCCATATCGTCAATTCGAGGAATATACCGTTCGACGAACTGGCGGCAAACAGTGATGCAATCGCCAAGTTCAAGTCCAAAGCCATTGTCGCGGTTTGCGATGCGGGTATGACCTCGACGCGTGCGGTCGACCAATTGCGCAAGGCCGGACTCGAAAACGTGTTCGGATTGCGCGGCGGCATTGCCGCCTGGACGCAGGCCAATATGCCGCTTGTGACGTCGAAAAAGACCAAGAAGAAATCTTGACCGTTGCCTGAGCCATCACTATGGCCGCGACGCCAAAGATCGAAGTCTATGGGACCGAATTCTGTTCATTTTGCCTGGCTGCACGAATGCTGTTGAAACAAAAGGGTGTCGCCTGGAACGATATCCTGGTCTCCCGCGACCCGGAGAGCCGCAAGGAAATGGAGCGGCGCAGCGGGCGGCGGTCGGTGCCGCAGATATTTATCGACGACCGGCCTGTCGGCGGCTATGAGGAACTTTATGCGCTCGAGCAGAACGGCGACCTGGATCGCTTGCTGGGCCGGTAAGGGCATGACCTTTTTTTAAACACAGGAATGAGCGATGGCAGACGAAAACCAGAAACCCGCTGAAAGGAAAATCTCGATCCAGAAGATCTATATCAAGGATTTTTCGTTCGAGTCGCCGCAGACACCGCAGATCTTCACCGAAGGAAAATGGGAGCCAAAGACAAATCTCAATCTGCGCAGCACGCACAGTGCCGGCAGCGGCGACCATCACGAGGTTGTATTGACGATTACCGTCGAGACCAAACACGATGACAAGACGCTGTTTCTGATCGAACTCCAACAAGCCGGTTTGTTTTATATCGCCGGTTACACGCCGGAAGAATTCTCGACTGTCGTTGGCAGCTTTTGCCCGAACGTCCTGTTCCCGTATGCGCGCGAAGCCATCGCTGGCGTCGTCGCGAAGGGCGGTTTTCCGGAGCTGTTGTTGCAACCGATCAACTTCGATGCCTTGTATGCGCAAAGCCGTGCGGAAGCCGCAGGCAAGGTTGCTGCAAAGTCGACGGAGCCGTCGGCCGGCAACGGAGGCGATACGCACTGAACGGCGTCCCTTCAGTGACTGCGGCCGCGCCGCCGGTCGCCGTCCTTGGCGCCGGGTCGTGGGGAACGGCGCTGGCCGTACAATTCGCCCGCCGTGGCCGCCAGGTCCGACTCTGGGGCCGGGATGCAGCGCAACTCCGGGCGATGGCGGATAGCCGGGAGAACCGGCGTTACCTGCCGGGTGTCAGGCTGCAGGACCTCGTCATCGTGCAGGAAGATCTCGCTGCCGCACTCGAAGGCGCAAAAGACATCCTCATCGCGGTACCGAGCCGCGGCTTGCGCGGCATCCTGAAGAAGATCGAGCCACTTCTGAATGGTGATGAGCGTATTTGCTGGGCGACCAAGGGATTCGAACTTTCGACCGGCAAGCTGCCGCACGAAGTGGTGCAGGAACTGCTCGGCAAGGATCGCCCGTTGGCCGTGCTGTCCGGACCGACGTTTGCCAAAGAGGTGGGCGAAGGCCTGCCGACCGCCCTGACGATCGCCGCCAATGACGAATCCTTCGCCAACGATCTCGCGCGAGCGTTGTCCGGCGAGAACTTTCGCGCGTACACATCGACCGACATCGTCGGCGTCGAGGTCGGCGGTGCGGTCAAGAATGTCATCGCCATCGGCGCCGGCATGTCGGATGGGCTCGGCTTTGGATCGAATACACGCATCGCGCTGATCAACCGGGGCCTGGCGGAAATGACCCGCCTGGGCGTTGCTCTCGGCGCGAAGCCGGACACTTTTGTCGGCCTCGCCGGAATGGGCGACCTGGTGCTGACCTGCAGCGACGATCAGTCGCGTAACCGGCGCATGGGTCTGGCGCTCGCCTCCGGCAAAACCATCGAACAGGCACAACGGGAAATTCAACAGGTCGTCGAAGGTGTGCGGGCGGCCAAAGCCGTCCATCAGGTCGCCGATCGATTGCAGGTCGAAATGCCGATCTGCCAACAGATCTACCGGATCCTGTACGAGGACGTGCCGCCGCCGGAAGCGGTCCGCGCGTTGATGACGCGGGCGTTGAAAGCGGAATAGCCGCTCCGCCTCTGCCTATCCTGCGCCCGTAAACCCCTGCTGGCGCCACGCCTCATAGAGGACGATGGCCGCCGCATTGGACAGGTTGAGGCTGCGGCTCCCCGGCACCATCGGAATCCTGAGCCGTTGCGATGCCGGCAGCGAATCGAGGATGTCCGACGGCAGACCGCGCGTTTCCGGACCGAACAGGAACGCGTCACCCGGCTCGAAGGAGGGTTCGGCGTATCGGGTCCGGCCGCGCGTACTGAGTGCGAAGAGCCTGGGTAAGTCGAGACTGCGGAGACATTCGTCCAGTGTGCGGTGAGTTCTGACGTCGGCATATTCGCGGTAGTCGAGCCCCGCGCGCCTGAGCCGCGGCTCGTCCAGTGCAAAACCCAGTGGCTCGATCAGGTGCAGCCCCGTGCCCGTGTTCGCGGCCAGACGGATGATATTGCCGGTATTGGGCGGTATTTCCGGCTGGTACAGAATCAGGCTGAACATTCGCTACAGAAGTGGTGTGGCAAACGGTAGACTGCATCATCGCACACCGGGGCAAGCGATTCGCCGGCTGCCGCAGCCAACCCGCTCCATTCGACCATTGCGCATTATTGATATGGCTTCAACCGTTTCGGCCGGAGGACATCCGCTCGCCACCCGTTTCTGCGGATTGACGCTCGATACGCCCATCGTGCTGTTGTCGGGCTGTGTCGGTTTCGGCGAGGAATACGCGCGCGTGCAAGGGTTCTCCAATCGGGATGCCGGCGCCGTCGTACTCAAGGGCACGACGCTCGAGCCGCGGCTCGGTAATGCGCTGCACCGGATCTGCGAAACGCCGATGGGCATGTTGAACTCCATCGGCTTGCAGAATCCCGGCGTCGACCGGGTCGTGCGCGAGATTCTGCCGACACTCGACTTCAGCGAAACGCGATTCTTTGCCAACGTCTGCGGCGGGACCATCGAGGAGTATCGCGAGGTGACCCGCCGTTTCGACGACTCGCCGATCGACGCCATCGAAATCAACATCTCGTGCCCGAACATCAGGCAAGGGGGCGTGTCTTTCGGCAATGATCCGGAGATGTCGGCAGCGGTCGTCGCCGCCTGCCGGGACGCGACGAGCAAGCCGATTATCGCGAAGCTATCGCCGAATCAGACCGACATCGCGGAGAATGCGCGCCGCTGTATCGAAGCCGGAGCCGATGCGCTCGCGGTCATCAATACGATTACCGGCATGGCCGTGGACATCGAGAAACGACAGCCGGTCATCGGTAACGTGCGCGGCGGACTGTCGGGACCCGCCATCAAACCGATTGCGCTCTGGAAAGTGCGGCAGGTATTCGAGGTGGCCGGCCCGCACAATGTGCCGATCATCGGCCAGGGCGGCATCGCGACGCCGCATGACGCGCTCGAATTCCTGATTGCGGGCGCCACGGCCGTCGGCATCGGCACTGCGCTGTTCTACGACCCGCTCGTCTGCCGGACCATCAACCAGGGTATTACCGACTATCTCGATCGGCACGGGATGCCGTCGCTGCAGACGCTGGTCGGCACGCTGGACATTCCGGCAGAGCGCCGCGAAAGTATCACAGGACGCACCGGTAACGACCCTCGCCGCCAGTGACTCCGCGCCACGCCCCGGCAACCCACCCGATGCCCGCGGTGTTAACGTCCGATTTCGGCCAGAACGGCCTGTCGGGACGCTGTAATTTACGGCGATGGACGCCGCCATTATTCCGGGCCTCGACCTCGACCGCGCGGCACTGGATCGCGCAAGGATGTCGAGAGACCCCCGCTTCGACGGGCGCTTTTATATCGGGGTCCTGTCCACGCGGATCTATTGCCGGCCGATCTGCCCGGCGCCCAGCCCGAAGCCCTGCAACATCCGCTATTACCCGACCGCGGCAGCAGCGGCAGAAGCGGGTTTGCGGCCGTGCCTTCGATGCCGTCCGGAAGTCGCACCGGACAGTCCCGCCTGGCTTGGCGCTTCGGCGGTGGTACGGCGCGCGCTGCGCCTCATCCAGGAAGGTGCACTGGACGAAGGGTCGGTCGAGGCACTCTCCACGCGCCTGGGAATCGGTCCGCGACATCTGCGCCGGCTGTTCATCCAGCACGTCGGGGCGTCGCCGGTTGCGGTCGCGCAGACAAGGCGCCTGCACTTTGCCAAGCGGCTGATCGACGAGACCAACCTGTCGATGACGGAGATCGCGCTTGCCTCCGGATACGGTTCAGTCCGGCGATTCAACGCGGCGATTCGCGCAAGCTATCAACGAACGCCGAGTGAATTGCGCCACCGCCGGCGCGGCAAAGTCGCAGACCGGGGCGACAGCATTGTGCTGCGGCTGGCTTACCGCCCACCCTACGACTGGGACGGCCTGCTGAAATACCTGACCGAACGGGCAATCCCTGAAATCGAGCGGGTCGACGGCAGGTGCTACTCCCGCACCGCGGTGCTCGACGGCAAGCCGGGCTACATCACCGTGCGAGCGGCGGAAGGCACGCATGCAATCGAATTCGAGGTGCACGGCGCATCGGCCACCGAACTGTTCGGACTCGTGAGCCGCGCGCGGCGCATGTTCGATCTGTCGGTCGATCCGGCGCGCATTGCCTTCGCGCTGCAACGCGAGCCGATGCTCGCGCCGCTCGTGAAGCGTTATCCGGGCGTGCGCATCCCCGGCTGCTGGGAGGGCTTCGAGTGCGCGGTCTGCGCGGTGTTGAGCCAAGGGTCGCTGTCGGGGGACCGGCGCCTGCTCTCGCGTCTTGTCCGCAGTTGCAGCGCAAGAGTCCCGGCGCCGCACATTCTGGACGCCGGGCTCACGCACCTGTTTCCAACGGCGCAGGCGCTCGCCGTCGCCGAGCTGGAAGGAATCGGCCTTGCAGGGCCGCAGATCGCCGCCGTCAAGGCGCTTGCCGTGGCCTTCCTCGAGCGGCGTATCGATTTCGATGCGCCTGCGGAAGAATTGATTCGCACACTCGTCGCGCTGCCCGGTGTCAGCGACAGCGCGGCGCAATACATCGCGCTACGCGCGCTGGGCTATCCCGATGCGTTCCCGGCGGCCCGCCTGGATTTGTGCCGCCCGGCGAGGCGATCCTGTTTTAGCCTCGGCAAGCGCCCGCTGAGCGAAATCGCCGACGCGTGGCGCCCATGGCGCAGCTATGCGGCGTTGTGCCTGTGGCGAGCGCAGGAAGACAGGCCTGGAACGGATCGCTTCCCATCGCCGCGCAGTCGAAATACTGCGTAGCTGCGTCCGAAATCGGCCGGCGACGATAGAAGAGGTGCACGCGAGTTTGCATGGGGTCGGTACATTGGCCGGGGTGAACCATGAAAGGAATGGCCCATACGAGGGCGGTTGTCACTGCCATGGTTAGCGCGATGCTGCCGTCCGTATCCGCACTTGCGTCCGCTGCCGACGATGCAAGAATCGTTGCGGCGCTGGACACGGAATATCAGGCAGCGGTGAAACGCAACGATGCGGCAACGATGGGCCGCATCCTGCACGACGATTTCGTACTCGTGCTGGGCAACGGCAAAACGTCTACACGGACCGACCTGCTTGCCGAGGCGAAATCCGGAGACTACCGATATGAGCGTCAGGACGAGGATGAAGGCACACAGACTGTGCGTGTCTGGAACGATACTGCCGTGGTGACCGCGAGATTGTGGATCAAGGGCACCCACAAGGGCAAGGAGTTCGAGTACAGGCTCTGGTTCAGCGATACCTACGTACGCACGCCAAACGGGTGGCGATATGTTTTCGGGCAAGCATCGCTTCCCCTGCCAGAGGACCGGCAATGAGTAACAAGGTTTAACCGCTGCCATTCTGTTGTCGGCGGCACTTGCGACGAGCGCTGTGCGCGCCCAACCGGCGAGCGGATTTTTCGCCGTGGCGAGCATCGGCAGTTCCGAGACGAGTTTCCATCCCACGTCCGTTGCCCGGATTGACGAATCGCGAGCAGTCGTTCGACGTCGGCATCGGCCATGCGTTCGGCCCTTACTTTGCGATTCAGGGCGCCTGCACGATTTCGGGCAGGTGACGGGGTTCGTGGTATGTCCGCCTTCGGTACCATGCCGATTCCGCCAAAGCAGAACAGAATGTCAACTAACTGGATCTCCGACTCCTGCGGGTGGCGTCAGCCTGCATCGTCGGCTGCCGCCGACAACTCGTAAATGCGCAGCAGAAGGCGCCATTCATCCGCCGTTGGTTCACCCTTGGATAAAAGCGCTTCCGCGATGCCGCTCAACCCGGTGTCGTCCCCGGTCGTCGGATCGA
>JBOHZD010000284.1:0-4911 GCA_050738315.1 Woeseiaceae bacterium | reverse complement strand
ATCGAGACTCCTTCCCATCTCGAGGTCAGTGCGAATATTTTGGCCTGTTGCAGCACTTCCAGGACGTCGTGCCGCATTCCCATCAGCGTGATATTCCGGCCCAGGCCGAGCGCCGAAATCTGCCGGCGCAGATCTCCCATTTCGGGTCCCTCGCCCACAATTGATGCGCGGACATTCGGAACCTGTGCGGTAACATCCTTGATAACGGCGACAAAGCGGTCAGGCCTTTTTCGTTTCGTCAAGCGCCCGACAAAGACAATATCCAATGGCCGGCCGACGATGTCGGGGACCTCGACGGGCATCTCGACGCTGCCTGTAATCGTTATGATTCTGTTCCTGGCGCCGAAGTCCTGAATGTAACGTTCCGCTCGCGGACCTCGGACCACGACCAGTTCGAACTGCCGCGTGAGTTCGAATGCCAGCCGCTCAATCCATTTTGACGGCCAAGCCAGGGCAGAAAGTACTTGGTTTTCAGCATGATACCCGCCACCTTCGAGTTCCAGCGGCCCGGACGTGACCTGGAAACAGGCGGGTCGCCGAAAAATCCGGCCCAGGATCAAAGCCGAAGTCGCCGCTGGAAAAATGGCGTAGCCCATATACAGGTCCGGTCGTAACTTTGCCGCGTACCAGAATGCCCACACCAGCTTTGCCACGGCACGGGACAGAATTCTTGAAGCCAGTGGATGCGGATTAATGACCGTCAGACCATCGATGCTTCCCGTATGCCCGTCCGCAATCAGGACAATTTCCGAATTCGAGCACCTTGCGAGTGGTTCGAGATGTGCGTAAAACCAGTTCGGGTTATGGAAAGTGCCAATAGTCAATATTCGCCGGGTTCTTGCGGGCTGTTTCCGTGAATCCGGTGGACCAGCCACCTTGGCGACCAGTATTGCAACCCCATAACCCGCCGTCAGAAGTGCGATCGCGATGTATCGCTTCAATACCCTAAGCACCCACGTATCTCGCCATAAGATATAATCTTGTTGTCATCGTCGCATTATACGAAACTATTCAACCTCCCGGTCGCATGGCTGGACACGACGGGGTTCCGAGATTTGCAACCACAACGTATTTACCTGATGAGTATGGCCGCTTCCGGGAAATCGACGTTTGCGAACGCCAACGAATTCTACTCTGGATATCGAATAGTCGACTACGCCGTGCACCTTCCCGCGAAGCGTCGCTGGACGGCATTCCCATTGTACATAACCAGGCCGATCCCGGCACTGAGGCGTACCCTCGCGAGGACGATGGACGCAGTCGCAATGGGTCGGTCAGATTACTTTGCCAGTGTCCTGGAGTTGATGCGAACCACCGAAGGGCCTGTCGTAGTTCTGGGACGCCGTTTGCCCGACAATTTCCGACACAACAAGTCTTTTGACGGGATCAAGTTAGGCATGGTGCTGATTCCAGAGGAAGAACACCGTCGGAATGTTCAATTGCGCCGGAACCAGATGCGAAACCCGCTCCCGCTGATGCACCATTGGTCGACGGATTTTCGAAAGGTTAGTGCAATGCGCCAAAGCATTTCGGCCTTTGCCGAACAATACGACATTCCTGTTTTCGAAAGCTTCGAACTGGCGATCGATACCCTCGGTGCTGGTGACTCCTGACTTAGCGAACAGATCACCTCAGTAGCAGACTATTGCAATCCTATTCCTGGTACTACCGGCGACTGCGATCGATGACTCCGGGCGAGATCGGATGGAGAATCCGATCCACACTGCGAGATGCATACGATATGTTCTGCATCAAGTCGGGACTGTTGCCTGCACGAAACCATTTTTCCTCCGCTTCTACCCTCGCCGACTTTCAACCTGTGTTCTCCGTGTTGCCGGAAAATTTCGGCAACCGCTCCGGCGAATCGAAATCCTTCCTCGACGCCGATGCGGACAATCGCCTTCGCCGAAAAGCCAATGAAATCCTCGAGAACAGGCTGTCCTTTTTCGATCTGCAGGGTCAGTTTATGGGAGATCCGGTCGACTGGCACTCCGACCACAGCGCCGGCAAACGGGCGCAGCTGCGCCTTTCGCATCGCATCGATTACCGGGATTTCGCTACGGTTGGCGACTGCAAGCTCGTCTGGGAGCCAAACAGGCATCACCAGTTCGTGGTACTGGCGCAGGCGTTCCACATAACGGGAGACATTGCCTACGCGGAGAAGGTTTGCGGGTTATTCGATTCGTGGCTCGACGCGAACCCCTTCGGTTACGGTATGAACTGGCGCAGCCCGCTCGAACTTGGTATCCGGCTGATCAATTGGGTATGGACAGTGGACTTGATCCGTTCAGCCAATGTCATGAGTCCCGAACTTTGGCAGAAGCTGAGATATACCGCTTACCTGATGTGCCGGGATATTTCGCGCAAGTATTCGCAAGGCTCATCGAGCAACAACCACCTGATCGGAGAGGCCGCAGGCGTTTTTATCGCGGCGAGTTATTTTGTCGATTTACCGGAAGCGAGCGATCTTCGATCAAGGAGCCGGAATATCCTGGAGCGCGAGATTCTTGCTCAATCATACCCTGACGGCTGCACACGCGAGCAGGCGCTGGGTTATCAGTTCTTTGTCATTCAGTTCCTGACCCTCTGTGCCCTTGTTGGCACCCGGACCGGCAATCCATTGTCGTCTGCGTACCTGAACCGGCTCCGGCAACAGTATCTGTTTGTGAGCCTGCTCGCCGAGGGAGGCAGCGACCTGCCCATCTTCGGCGACAAGGACGATGGCTATGTGCTCGACTTCGGCGTGCCAGTTACAGATTCCGACATGACCATTGCCACGGGCGCGTGTCTCTTTCGGGACTCGGAGCTCGCGGGACGCGTCCGCCAGTGGCCGTCGGTGTTAGGATGGCTGTTCGACCAGGAGACTATAACCCGCACCCGTGGTTTGGTTTCGGCTCAAGCCAGGATCCTGACAAGTCATGCGTTTCGGGATTCCGGCTATTTTCTGTTGCAGTGCGGCGAGAAAGACGGGGCAGATGCTATAAGCCTGCTATTTGACTGCGGCGAGATCGGATTCGGATCCATCGCCGCGCACGGCCATGCCGACGCCTTGAGTTTTACGTTGCGAGCTGCCTCCAAGCAGATATTCATCGATACCGGCACCTACGACTACTTCAGCCATCCGGAAGCTCGTGAGTATTTTCGTTCGACGTGTGCTCACAACACGATCGAAATTGACGGGCAATCGCAATCCGGGTCGTCGGGCCCGTTCATGTGGGTGTACAAGGCGGCCGCTTCGTGTCTCGAGTTCCACTCGCACTCCTCCGGGCCGTCGGTGGTCGGGATGCACAACGGTTACGGGCGCCTTAGAGAACCTGTCGACGTGCGCAGGCGGATCACGCTGGATCCGGCAAATCGGACCCTGCGCATCGTCGACAGCCTTTCGGCGAACGCGGTCCACTCCGCCAGATGTTTCTTTCACGTGGACGCCGCGGTCGAGGTGAAGGTGCATAATGGCCGTGAGTTCGCCTTGAATCACACCGGCACGCGCCTGGTTTTGGTGGTCGATGAAAAATTGGATGTCTTGCAATGCAAGGCAAAAGAAGGAGACATGATCGGCTGGATGAGCCGGAACTATCATGTACTGACGCCATCAACCACCATCGTAGGTGAAACTACTTTCAACAGAGAAATCGAACTCACACATGAGATCAGGCTGCCGGAATAGTCGACATATTGGCGACGCGGCGGTACAAGGACAACATTTGACCGACTACCGCATTGGGATGATAGGTTTGCAATGCCAGCTCCCGTGCATAACGGCTCATTTGCCCTCGAAGCGACTCATCTCGGAGCAATGCTCCGACCTTGTCTGCGATCTGGCCAACATTTCGCGGTTCGACAAAAAAACCCGCCTTGCCGTCGATCATGGTGCGCATACCGCAGACATTCGATGTCACGACAGGCACGCCGGCGGCCATGGACTCCGCAATCACCATGGGGGCGTTTTCCTGCAAGGACGGCAGAATGAACACTGCAGCTTCGGCAAGTTCTCCACGTAGTTGCTCCTGGCTTATTCGGCCGAGCAGCTTCACCCTTTCTTGCAGGCGATGCTCGGCGATCAAATGCTTTGCCTGTTCCGTATACCTGCTGTCGACGAAAGCACCCGCCGCATGTAAGGAAACATCGAGTCCCTGATGCACCAGTTTGTTGACAGCGCCTATCGCCGCCATCAGATTCTTGCGTTTGTTGATCCAACCCGCAAACACGATTCTTCCGGCAACTGCCTCATTCCGGACCGAGAAGAACTCCGGGCTGACCGCGTTCGGTATCGATACGATTTCGCCACTGACAATCTTTTGCAGCTGTTCGGTCACGTGGGGAGCAATCGACACGAGATGTTTCTGGGATTGAATGCCTTTTTTCTCGGCAATACGCCACAGGGGAGCGCGAATGCGCCAGAGATACTTGTGCTCGGTTGCAAGATTGAGGCTGTCAAAACCATGCACGGTGAACACCGTCGGGATCCCGGAGCATGGACCACCGAATCCGTAGGTTTCCTGGAAGTGAACCACGTCCGGCTCCAAGCATTTGATATATTTATCAATTCTCCTCCGGCCTGGGCCATTGAAAACGTCCAGTAGCATGGGCACGCGCGTACCCGGAAGGCGATGTACCTTCGCAAACCCGTTCGTCTCGATGCTCTCCTGCCGCCGTTCCTTTTCCAACGTTACGATATGCAATTCCACGCCCGGCGTCGTTCCAAGCCCCCGTGCAACGCTAACCGTCGCAGATTCGACTTCGCCTTGCGGCCTGTCGATGTCGGCTGGGAACCTGCTGAACATTGCTACGCGCATGATCTATCCTTGATTGCTCGATTGTGTCGCAAGGAATGCTTCAAACCGGCCTATCTGTGGCCGGTCGATACCGGGCCCCCAATCGTCGGCGCCATTTTGCTCTCATTTCCGGGGT
>JBOHZD010000283.1:0-18515 GCA_050738315.1 Woeseiaceae bacterium | reverse complement strand
AAACAGGGATGTTTCGCCCGAAGCCTACAGGGACGTATTCACGACGTTCCTGAAAAGCCCTCCCCGGGCAAGGCTCCGCGTGCGGCCAGGGCATCACATTCAAGAACGCTGCGAGCTAGTGATCTGTTCCACGACGAGTTGCGGCGACTCGACGCCGCGCCATTCGTTGACGTCCAGGCGATAAGCCAGACGGACGGTGCCCCGGAACGCCGGTCCGGCCTGGTGGAAGGCGATCGCGTCCAGGATCTGCGGGCCGTTCACCGGACGCACTCTCATCTTCAGATGCGAGCTGCCGACCGTGCGTTGCTCGACCAATTCGAAATCGCCGCTCCACACCGGTTCCGGAAATCCCGCACCCCAGGGGCCGGCGCCCCGGAGCATTCGTGCAAATGGCAGGTTCATCGAGGCGCAGGGCAAGCCGCCGTCCGTGACAATGGCGCCGCTGAAATCCGCTTGCGGATACAGGCGCGTCAATTGCTGGCACGCGAGGCCGGAGAACGACGACAGGTTTTCTTCCGCCATGCTCAATCCCGCGGCCATGGCGTGTCCGCCGAATTTCCGGATCAACCCGGGTGTCGTGGTCGAGACGGCCTCCAGCAGGTCACGAATGTGGATCCCGGGCACGGAACGCGCGGATCCCTTGAGACCACCGTCCTGATCGCGGGCAAACGCGATGACCGGTCGATGACAGCGTTCTCGCACACGCGCCGCGATGAGTCCGACGATTCCCTGGTGCCAGGAAGCCTCGAATACGCAGACGCAGGGCGGCAGCGTCGTATCGCTCATCGCATCGACGAAGGCGAATGCCTGCTCACGCATCGCCTGCTCGACCTCCTGCCGGCTGTTGTTCATGTCGTCGAGCATAGTGGCGAGACGTTCGGCGACCGCGATCTCGTCCGTCAGGAGACACTCGATGCCGACCGACATGTCGTCCATGCGTCCGGCCGCGTTCAGGCGAGGTCCGACGGTGAAACCGAGATCCGCACTCACTGCGCGCGCCGGGTCCCGGCCGGATTGCCGGAGTATCGCGGTGATGCCCGGAACGCATCGGCCGGCATTGATGCGCCGCAGCCCCTGTGTGACGAGAATCCGGTTGTTGTGATCGAGCCGGACCACGTCGGCAACGGTGCCGAGAGCCACCAGGTCGAGGTACCGCGCGGGAACTTTTGCGGCCCCCGTGTGGCCCCGGTCCTGCAACGCCTTGCCCAACGCTGCCATCAGGTAGAACGCGACGCCAACCCCTGCCAGGTGCGGGCTTCCGAACTCTTTTTCGCCGGCTTTCGATTTCAAGTTCGGATTCACGATTGCAACCGCATCCGGCAACTGGCTTCCGGGCAGATGATGGTCCGTGATCAATACCTCTATCCCCAGACGGCCCGCGGTCGCCACGCCTTCGATGCTCGAAATACCGTTGTCGACCGTCAGCAACAGAGCTGGCGCAGATTCCGCAGCAACCCGGACGATCTCAGGTGTCAGACCGTATCCGTACTCGAATCGATTCGGTACCAGGTAATCGACATTCGCAAAGCCGAATTGACGAAGACAACGTGCAACCAGAGCGGTACTCGTCGCGCCGTCGGCGTCGAAGTCGCCCACGACGATGATGCGCTGCTCGCGTCGTGCCAGTAACAACGACACTGCAGGAGCGATGCCTCGTAACGAGCCGACCGGCGCCAGGTATTGCAAGCCGTATTCCAGTTCGGCTGGATCGGAAATGCCGCGAGCCGCATACAGATTCGCCAGCACCGGATCCAGGCCGTCAAGGGCCGCAGGCATTGCGTGATCCGCGAGCTCGCGACGCCGCAACGGCCGTTCCCGCTGCGCCCTCAAGGCCGTTTCGTCTCCGGCAACAACGGCGACCCGCGGCGCCAGAAACGAAACCGGTCGGTGCGCCGGAAGTCGGCGCGCAGACCATCCTGAAACAGCAGCGTCAGCGACTGGAGTCTGCCGTTCGACAACATGTGTCGAAGCCTGCCCAGGTCGCTCATCGCATCGGCGTCCGTCATCGGCGGCCGGTCTCCGGTACCTGGAACAACGGCAACAAAACCACCCTGCGCTGCATCGACGCAGGCCTCGAGACTCCCCGGCCAGGACAGGACAGTTCCCGTCGAACTTTGCCAGTAACCCCGCATCAGTGGATCGTCCGAAAACAGGGGTGGTACGTCCCGGATGACCTGGGGTGGCGCCATGCCGCCGCCCCAGAACCAGAGCGAGTTGACCGGCCGCATGCCCACCCGACCGCGCTGCCGGTTGATGTCGGATTCGTGCAGGCACATCTGGACTTCGCTCTGCAGCCGGTCATGTGCCTGCGCCTGTTCGCCCTCCGGCAGATAAATATCCGGCGACGCGCCATGCACCGTGCGCGGCGAGACCGCGGCCGTCGTTATCGCGTGGTCAGAACGCAGATAACCCAGGGCGCCAATGCGCGCGAACGCATACGACCCGACACTGCCGTTCGAACCGAGGGCCGCCTGGACTGTATCGAAAATCGCGCGCACGTCGGTCACTGGAAGCTCGCTGCCGCCCAAGGCGAACAAACAGACATGATCCAGCCGCGCCTCGAGATACACCGGATCCGCAGCGGCGACCCAGACGGTCGGACGCTCGCCGGTTTGTCCCCACATGCGTAACGCGCCCAGGCCGCTGCCAGGCGGCGCGAGGTGCAAAGCCGCCAGGATCCGGGGCAGCAATTCATCCCCCGCGTCGTCGTATCGCAGCCGCGAACGGGACAGCCACCGCCGCTCCGAGGCGTCGGCCCTGCGGCTCGTCCAACTTGCGGGCAGTGCTACGACGGCATGCGGCATTTCTATTGCGGCTTCCAGGCGGGTGTCGTTCAAGTATGGTTCCGGCGGATCACCGCCATTCTTCATGTTCCGTGTTGAACTGCAACCCGAACTTTGTATCATGATCCGGAAGCCCAGGCGATTCAGATGCAAATCACCCGAGACCGGAATTTTCCCATCACGGTGCGACATGTCGAACCGGGGGAGCTCAGAGTCGGCGATGAAATCGTCCGTCACAACGTCCTGTTGACGGTCGACCGCGAGATTCGCGAGTGGACGGCGCCGGACGTCGAACATCTCGTCGAAAGCGACTTCGCCGAGCTCTTCCAGAGCGGGCTCGAAACGATCCTCCTCGGCACCGGCTGGAAACCGGTCTTCCCGCCGCGACAGCTCGTGTTCGCGCTGGCGCGACGCGGCATCGGTTTCGAGACCATGACGACACCGGCGGCCTGCCACACCTTCAATATCCTGGTCAACGAAGGCCGCCGCGCCGCTGCCATCCTCATCGTCAACGAGCCCTGATGCGGGTTGTTTGCTGGTGAGCGTTTGTTCGGGGAGAGGCGTTGGGGAGCGGAGCCTTGTTCGGGGAGGGCTTTTCAGGATCGTGCGAAACAGGGATGTTTCGCCCGAAGCCTACAGGGACGTATTCACGGCGTTCCTGAAAAGCCCTCCCC
This sequence comes from Woeseiaceae bacterium, assembly GCA_050738315.1. Classification (GTDB taxonomy): domain Bacteria; phylum Pseudomonadota; class Gammaproteobacteria; order Steroidobacterales; family Woeseiaceae; genus IDS-8. Next base: position 15,058 of record JBOHZD010000283.1, on the reverse strand, counting down.
CTCCCCCGAGCCAGGCTCCGCCTCCAGTGACGTCAAAAGTTACAGATCGTGGCTTTGGCCCGCGCGGCGGTCATGGTCGCGATGATCGCGGCGTTTGAGCCAGACTACCAGCCCTGCCACGAGACAGAACAAACCGACGCCGAAACAGATCTCCGGCCAGTACCAGTGGTTGAGGTACATCGATGCTGCGAGACAGATCAGGCCGACGAGCAGATAGAAATACGGCAGGCTCTCGTAAATCGGTTTGGACACCCACATTTTGCGTGCCTTTTGCAGTCCCTACCGCAAAGGATTGTCCTCACGTTTCACCGATTAGTCTAGCCCGGGCGGGGACGCCTGCCCGCGCAGGATGGGGGCACGGATCAGGGTCTGTGTGGCGTCAACAGCCGAAACAGGCGGGAAAAGATGGATTCCGACAGCCCGTCAACGGCCAGGTCCGGGTCGAACTCGTGGCCTTCCTGCCTGAGCCCGTCCACGAACTGTTTCGACGTGGCATCCATGTCCAATTCCGTAATGGTGGTTTCCATAGCCCTGCTCGTAGCGCTCCATGCCAACATGAATTCTGACAGGTCCGCCCGGCCGACGCAGTGAAACGATCACAATGGCGCCCGCCTTGTGCGGACCGTTGTCAGGCGGTGCCACCGACCGTCAGTTCGTCGATCTTCAGGGTCGGCTGGCCGACACCGACCGGCACCGATTGTCCGTCCTTGCCGCAGGTTCCGACGCCGCCGTCGAGTTTGAGGTCATTGCCGACCATGGAGATTTTCCCGAGCACATCGGGCCCATCGCCGATCAGCATCGCGCCTTTGACCGGTCTCGTCAGTTTGCCTTTTTCGATCAGGTAGGCCTCGTTGGCAGAGAACACGAATTTACCTGACGTGATGTCGACCTGCCCGCCGCCGAAATTGGGTGCATACAGACCCCTGTCCACGGAGCGGATGATCTCTTCGGGATCGTGCGGTCCGGCGAGCATGTAGGTATTGGTCATGCGCGGCATCGGTATGTGTGCGAACGATTCGCGCCGTCCATTGCCGGTCGGAGCGACGCCCATCAGACGCGCGTTCAATTTGTCCTGCATGTAGCCGCGAAGGATCCCGTTTTCGACCAGCACGTTGTATCCACCGGGCGTCCCCTCGTCGTCGATCGCCAGCGAACCGCGTCGATTCGGCAGCGTGCCGTCGTCGACGATCGTGCAAATAGGCGCGGCAATCCGTTGGCCGATGCGGCCGGAAAAGGCCGAGGTCCCCTTGCGGTTGAAGTCGCCTTCCAGCCCGTGCCCGACCGCCTCGTGGAGCAGGATGCCGGGCCAGCCGGACCCGAGGACGACCGGCATTGCACCTGCGGGCGCGGGTTCCGCTTCGAGCTGCACGATGGCCTGCCGCACGGCTTCGCGGGCATAGTCCATCGGCCGGTTGCCATCGAGAAAATATTCCAGTCCTGCACGCGCGCCGCCGCCGCAATACCCTTGCTCCCTGCGGCCATTCGATTCCAGAATGACACTGACATTGAGTCTGACGAGCGGCCTGATATCGGCCGCCAGGGTGCCGTCGGCGGCCGCGATCAGTATCAGGTCCTGACAGCTCACGAGGCTTACAATGACCTGTTCGATGCGCGGGTCGAGTGCCCGCGTTGCCTTGTCGATTTCTCCGACCAGGGCGGTCTTCTGCTCGTCGCGAATACTGGTGGTCGGATCGATCGCGGGATAGAGATTCTGCGTTGGCAGTGGGGAAGCGACGCGCACCGATTTCGAGCTGCCTTGCTTCGAGATCGCGCGCGCGGCACTGGCCGCCTGCTGCAAAGCCGGCAACATCAGTTCGTCGGAATAGGCAAAACCGGTCTTTTCGCCGCTGACCGCGCGTACACCGACACCGCGATCCACATTGAAACTGCCTTCCTTGATGATGCCGTCTTCGACAGACCAGCTTTCCTGCCGGCTGACCTGGAAATACAGATCGGCCGCATCGACGTCGCGCATGTTGATCGATCCCAGCGCGGTACGGAGATGCTGTTGTTCGAGGCCCGCGGGCGCGAGCACCCGGGACATGACGGTATCGACTGCGTTGTCGTCTTTCATTGTCGGATGGATCTTCCCTGTTCGGTTCGTGGTCAAAGTCTGCGGTGCTCGAGCACCGGAAATTCAGCCCGTAATCTGCCTGGCAGCCCCGGGTCGAGTTCGGCAACGACCACTCCGTCGCCGTCAGGCCGTTCGCCGAGTATGCGGCCCCATGGATCAACGATCAGCGAATGCCCGAAGGTCGTGCGACCGTTTGGATGTGTACCGTGTTGCCCGGCAGCGATCACGTAAGCCAGATTTTCGATGGCCCGCGCCCGGAGCAAGGTATGCCAGTGAGCGTGGCCGGTCGCCACAGTAAACGCCGCCGGCACGCTCAGTATCGTTGCTCCGTTCGTCACCAGACTGCGATACAGCTCCGGAAATCGCAAATCGTAACAGATTGACAGGCCAACGGGCCCGAAGGGCGTCACCACTGCGAGCGGGTCGTCCCCGGGATCCATGCTCTCCGATTCCCGGTACCTCTCGTTGCGATCGGGCAAATCGACATCGAACAGGTGAATCTTCCGGTAGCAGCCGGCCGCGCGGCCGTTGGCGTCGAATACACAGCAGGCGCCATAGCACAACGACGTTTCAGGGGCTGCCAGCGGCAGGCTGCCGGCGACGATCCACATCGAAAGTTCTGCTGCGGCAGCGGCCAAAAATTCCTGGATCGGGCCGGCGCCCTCGGTCTCCGCCAGTGCCAGCTTGTCGGTATCGCGCTTGCCGATATAGGCAAAATTCTCCGGTAATACCGCGAGACGGCAACCGCTCGCATGCGCCTCGGCAAGCAGCTGCCCGGCCGTCCGCAGATTGTCCTCGACCCTGTCACCACTCGACATCTGAATGGCTGCCGCCCGGCACGTAGCCGTATCGGTCGATGCCGGTGTACTTTCGGGCGTCATCCTGCCAGACATGCGGCGTTATTCCGCTGTTTCAAGGCAGCCGGCGATTTCACTGATTCTGGCAAATTTCTGCGCCTCGACCACATCGACGACAGGGTCTTCCCAAGTGCCTTCGATGCTGTAGTAAATCTGCCCCATCTCCTGCAGCGGCTTTTTGAATATTTGCGAAAATATCAGCAGTGCTGCCGCAACCTGCGGTCCGGCAACCACGGCGCCGACAACCGGCAGCGTATTGCCGACGTTGGCGCTGACCACGGCGGTCTGTTCGTAGTTTTTGGCGAGCAATCCTGTGCGTCCCACGATGCCGACATCCGCCGCCGGACCTTTCAGAGAAAGGTCGCAGGTGTAAGCCTGGCCGTCGTCCAGCCGGAAGGTGCCTGTGATCTCGTCGAAACCGAATCCTCGCTCGAATACGTCACTGAAATCGAGCGACAGGCGTCTCGGCAATGCAACGATACTCATCAGTCCGAAAACGCGCCCCGCACCCGGCTCGACTTCGTTCAGTTGTCCGGACCCCAGCCGCACGCCGACGGTACCGTCCAGCGTTTCCAGGAAGTTCTGTTTCGGGCCACCGGACCAGCTGACGTCGAATTCAACGACCATTTGCTCACTTTCTATGCCCGGCAGATAGTCCAGTTGCTGCATGGTCTGCTGCACGTTGTTGCTGACCATGCGAGCCGTGATATAGCTGCGCTGCCCGGTGCTGTTGGACTGGTCAACGATCCAGCCGGCACTGCCTGTGATCCCGAAGCTCGGACTCTCCGTCTTGATGGCGCTCGCTTCGAGCCCTGCGTCCGTGCGCAGGAATTCCACGTCAAGTCGGCCGAAATGACGCTCGCCGAGAGAGAACTCATCCGCATGCACGGACAAGGGGGGTAGTTTTCGGGGGTCCCCGAGTTGTTCCACCTCGGAGTCACCTTCCTCGCCGCCAGGCAATGTCAGCTTTTGCATCTCGAGCACCAGGGTCCGGCCGCTCGCGAAGTCATACGGTATGGTGATCGAGCCGACGGCATCCTCGCCGTCCAGTTGCACGGCCCAGTCGAACGCGCTGCGATTGACCTTGACCCGATGCCGCGCCAGGTGTTGGCCAATCACATGCAGGTCGTCGACCGTCAGATCGATCGAGCGGATGCGATCGCCGAACCCGGGGCCGTTGCCGCCGGCGTCGGCCAGGTCGAGCCAGTCGTCGAAGTTCAACACGGGTGTACTGCCTTCGATGTGCAAGCCGCGCGTTTCCGGTTCGCCGGGCAAGGCGCCGCCCAGCGCGAGCACGCCACGGTCGAAGTCCCAGCCGGCGCTGGTTCGAGCGAAACCAACGTCCCAGCGCACGTTCTCGGCAAGATATCCGTGCGATTCAATGCGCCCCTCCTGCGGGAATGAGATCGTCAGCGATACATCCCTGGTCGTGTCGGCGGGCTTGCCGAGCGGCTCCGGCATGTTGAGCGCCATACCCTGCAGATCGGACGCGATCTCGATGGTCAGCGGCACAGGTTCATCCTGATCGACTTTCGGGAAGTTGATGGTCGTCGCGTACGCCGTGTGACCGTCCAGCAAATCCGCGAGCGGCACACCCAGCCCTTCGACCAGCCCCGCGGCCCCGACGGTCCCCTGTGCGGTGGCGACAGCGCTGTACGACGTGTCATCGCCGGCGCGCATGAGATCAAAGGTGACCGGATCGCCGAGGAAACGGCCGCCGAGCGCTTCCGAAGCGACGGTATCACGTGTGATCGTGACGTTGCCGTTCAGCTCCGTGATCGGTGCCGGCAGTCCTGCAATCCGCAGCGTGCCGTTGTCGCTGTGGATGGTCGTCGTGAATTCGTAATTCTGTTTGTCAAGGACAGGATAAGTGAGATCCAGGCTGAATGATGCGTTACCCTCGGCAGCCACTTTGTCGAGATGGCCGCCAAACACGGTGGCGATCGGACTATGGCTGGCAAAGTCTTGAATCGAGTTCAGGGTACCGGTCGCAGAAGCGCCTATATGCAGAATCGGCGCACGCAAGTCCGGAATCTCCATCCGTACGTCGACGGAGCGGTTACCCAGGCTCGTTGCGGTATTTTTAAGCGAATAAAGGCGCGTGTTTTCGATCACGAAATCGAGATTGATATTGGTGATGTCTGGCCAATCGTCGGAATAGCGCAGAACTGCGTTATCGACATGCGCATCGAGGCGGAACGTGCCGCTGCCGTCGCCGAATGGAAACCGGTCAAGCGGTCCGACGAACCGTGCGGTGCCTTGCGCGACATGCCCGGAAACCAGCGCATTGTCGAGCCAGCGATACAGCCCCGGTTTGATCAACTTGAGCGGAAGGTAGCGTTCGACCGTGGCGACGTTCTCGAAGCTCCAGCGGCTCTGCAGGTCCAAGACCGGCGATTCGTCGCCCGACGGTAGGGTAACCTGCAGACTGCTTTGGCTGTCCAGATCCGCGGTTCGGATGCTTATGCTGTCGGACAGTACCGTGATTCCCTCGCCGCTCCTGCGCCAGATCACGGTACCGGCGGCCTCCTCGACTTCGATGGGCGCCGTAAAAGAGCCGGTGAGATCCAATTGCGTGTCCGTCGAATCGAGTTCCAGCCGCCCGCCGGACTGATCGGCGCGGATCGTGCCGCTGAACCCACGAACACCGGGCCAGCCGTTGTACGGCGCAACCCCTGCCCGGTCCATCACGGCGGAGACATCGAAACGATCCGCTGCGGAACCCGCACGCACGAGCTCGACATCGACATCACGCAACACGCCCGACAAAGCAAGGTTCCCGTAGGTCGATCGAAGGTCTTCCGGGATCAACGGCGCGATGTAGCGCAGGTCGTCCAGATCGAAATAGGACGCGCTCACGTGCACGGTGTCGACCTCACCGGACGACTGGGTCGTAACGCGCACGCGGAGCGACGATTCAGGCCACACACCGGCGGCCGTGGTCAGGACGAACTCGTCCGCGGCCAGCAACCAGTCATCAACCCCCTTTGAGAAATCGACCCGGCCTCTTGCGGTGACCGGCGGGTTGCCGGCGCCGGCAACGGGCGTGCTGCCGTCCGCGTTCTGGAGCGTCAATCCGGCCGCCACCAGATTCGCGGTTGCACTGAGGACTCCGCCGGGCGCCACATCAAGCCAGAGATTGAAGTCGGTCGTGCCGGAAGCGAACTGCGGCATGCTGTCCGGCCACAGATGCGACAGCTCGGCCAGATTCATGGCGCGCCCTTCGATGTAGAACTTCCAGGGATTCAATGCGTCTGGGTCCGACAGGCGCCGGCTTGCTTCCAGTTCCAGGCGCGTGCCGAAGGTCGCCGGCAGATCCAGCGACGCATCGAAGCCAAGTTGTGCATCATCGCGTCGAAACTCCAGCGCGTCGATACCGATCGCAACCGGTTCCGCCCGGTGCACGAGATGCAACTCGATCTCGATATCTTCCCCAACCACCAGCAGGGGACCGGCGGCGCCGGTCGAGCGAATGGGCGCTTCCAGTAAATCATCGAGCGAGATTCCCTGGACATGCCAGCTGCCATCCGCCTGCTGCAACACACCGATGCTCGCCTCCCGGACCGCGACACGGTCGGCCACGAGTTCGAGATCGAGCAGCAGGCGCAGCAGGCCGACGCCGACGCTCACCTCTTCGGCGTTGAGCACCGTCGCGCCGCCGTCCTTCGTAACCAGCCTGGCGTCGTAGAAGCTGAGCTCGGGGCCGCTCAGGCGCCACCTCGCGTCCATTCCCGAAAACTCGACTTCCATGCCGATCGCGGTGTTCGCCCAGTCCTTGATCTGTTCCTGGTATTCGGGAAGCTTCGGCAGCAGCAGTCGAAAAAGCCCGACCGCAACCGCGAGCAGAATGACGACTGCGGCGCTGGTGTACGCCAGGTACTTCAGGAATTTGCGTAAAAACTGTTTCACGGTGTTGATCAGATCAATACGACATCAAACTGGTCTCGAAGATACAGCGATTCCGGCTGCAGCCGGATCGGCTTTCCGGTCTGCGCTTCCATTTCTGCGAGCCCGTTCGATTCGTCCGTCAATAGCAACTCAATGACGTCATGATGCGCGAGCACCAGTAGTTCGTCGAACTTGAACTGCCGGTGTTGCCGAATGATCTCGCGAAATATTTCGAAACAGACCGTCGCCGACGTCATGACGAAACCTCGTCCGTCACAATTTGGACAGTCCTCGCACAAGATATGTTGCAGACTTTCGCGTGTCCGTTTGCGTGTCATTTCGACCAGGCCCAGCGGTGATACCGGTGTTACCTGGTGCCGTGCGTGGTCGCGTAGCATGGATTGCTCGAGAACCTGCATGACGCGACGTCGATGATCCTCCTCTTCCATATCGATGAAGTCGATAATGATAATGCCGCCCAGATTCCGCAGCCGCAGTTGCCTGGCAATGGTGACCGCCGCCTCCAGGTTGGTGCGGAAGATGGTGTCCTCCAGATTCCGGTGACCCACGTAGCCACCGGTATTGACGTCCACGGTGGTCATCGACTCGGTCTGGTCGAAGATAACGTAACCGCCGGATTTGAGAGGGATGCTCCGATCCAGGGCTTTCTTGATTTCGTCTTCGATGCCGTGCAGGTCGAAAATCGGACGCTGCCGTGTGTAGAGCTCGAGTTTGGGCTCGACATCTGGCAGGAAAGTGGCGGTGAACGCTTGCATTTTGTGAAAATCCGCTGGGGAATCGACCAGGATGCGCTCTACGTCGCTGGTGACGAGATCCCGCAGCACGCGAATGGGTAACGGCAAATCCTCATGTACGAGGGTTTTTACCCGGGCTTTCCTGCACTGTTCCTGAACGACCCGCCAGAGTTTCTGTAAAAACCGGAAATCTGCCCTGAGAGATTCCTCGGACGACCCTTCTGCCGCCGTCCTCACGATCACCCCACCCGGCAGCGCATCGCCGACCAGGATGGTTTCGACCCGTTGCCGCAGGCGTTCGCGCTCGTTCTCATCGTCGATCCGCGCGGAAACGCCGACTCCATTGCCGTTCGGCAGAAACACGAGGTATCGCGACGGCAGCGTGATAAAGGTCGTGAGCCGCGCGCCCTTGTTACCGAGCGGGTCCTTGACGACCTGAACCAGTATCTCCGCACCCTCGCGTACCAGTTCGCGAATGTCCGGCGGCGGCAGATCGGAGCCATTGCGGATTTTCTCCGGCGCCATTTCGGACTCCTCCAGCACTTCGCCGGAGAGCGTGGAAGCATCCCAGTTGCCGTTCGGCAGGGCGCCTTTGACAATATCGGAAACATGCAGAAAAGCAGTGCGCTCGAGCCCGATGTCGATGAATGCGGCTTGCATCCCCGGCAACACTCTCGACACGCGTCCCTTGTACAGGTTGCTGATCAGCCCGCGCCGTGCGGCGCGTTCGATGAATATTTCCTGCAGCACGCCGTTCTCGAGCAACGCAGCCCGCACCTCACGGGGCGTCACGTTGATGAGAATCTCTTCTTTTGACGACTCGTTCACGCGCTCAGTCCCGCGGCAGGCCCAGAATCCGGATACCGGCGCTTTGCAGCAAACGCGCGGTCTCGAATACCGGCAAGCCGACGATGCAGGAAAAACTGCCCCGGATCGACTCGACAAAAATTCCGCCCTTTCCCTGGATCGCGTAGGCGCCGGCCTTGCCGACCGGCTCCCCGGTCTGCCAATAGGCCCGCGCTTCATCCGGGTGGATGTCGCGAAACCGAACATCGCTGGACACCAGCGCCGACAGTTCCCGAACCGCTGTGACGAGAGCGACCGCCGTTTGCACCGTGTGGACCCTGCCGGACAGGCACGACAGCATATGGAGTGCATCGTCCTGCGAGGCGGGTTTGCCGAACATCTCCCCGTCGATCGACACGACCGTGTCGGCGCCCAGGATGACCGTACCCTGTCTGCGCGCGGCACGCGACGCCCGCGCCTTGGAAAGCGCGAGCCGCAGCGCCAGCCCGGCCGGGGGTTCGCCCGGCAGCGGGGTTTCGTCGATGTCGACCCCTGCAAAGGTATGCGGTACGCCAATGGCCCGCAGGATCTCGCGGCGCCGGGGCGACGCCGACGCCAGGTGCAGCCGGGGTTTCATCGTTGCCGATCTGCCGGCAGCCTCGTCTGCCGCCTTACGCACGATGGTACGGGTGCCCCGTCGACAGGGTCCAGGCACGATACATCTGTTCGACGAACAACACCCTTGCCAGGCCATGCGGCAAGGTCAGCCTGGACAACGACCAGCGCAGATCGGCTCGCGTCATGCATTCTTCGGAGACCCCGTCGGGTCCGCCGATCACGAACGCGAGATCGCGGCCGCCGCCCTGCCACTCTGCCAGCGTCTGGCCGAGTTCCGCGCTCGAAAATTGCGTGCCTCGCTCATCCAGCAGCACCATCCGTTCGGACGGCTTGACGTGGCGAAGGATCTTTTGCCCTTCGGCGATGATGGCTTTCTGTGTGTCCGGGTCGCCGGAGCGGGTGCCGGGAGCGATTGTATCCAGCTGGAATCGCCATTGCCCCGGGAGGCGCCTGACATAGGAATCGAAAGCGCTGGCAACCCAGCCGGGCTGCCGGGCGCCGACTGCGATCAGGCGAATATGCACGGGATCATTGATTATCGGTCCCGGGCCGCCAGGTCGTTTGCGGGCTCCAGTGACCAGAGCTTTTCGAGGTTGTAGAACTCACGGACGCGGGGCAACATCACGTGCACCAGCGTATCCTGCAAATCGAGCAACACCCATTCGCTTCCATCCGTGCCCTCGATGCCGATGGGGCGATGGCCTGCCTCGCGCGACCTTTCGGCCACTGCGTCCGCCAGCGCCTTGACGTGCCGGTTGGAAGTGCCGCTCGCCACGATCATGTAGTCGGTCACGGTCGTCAATTTCCGCACGTCGAGCTTTACGATATCTTTTGCTTTCAACTTTTCCAGTGCATCGATCACCAGGTCGCTCAGTTGCTCGCTATTCATTCACACCCCGTTCGTTTGCGTCTACGGTGTCATAACAGCCGCTTTTCAGGATGACGTCGCGCACGGCATCCGGCATCAGGAACCGCGGATCGCGGCCGGCGGCGACCAGCTCGCGAATCTCGGTCGACGAGATCTCCAGTTGCGTGACGTCGTGGATGTAGATATGACCCGATTTCGCCTCATGCAGATCGCCGATCCGGTGCGTGCCGCGATCCGCCAGCAATTCGCCCAACGGGCCCATGTCGGGCGCCCGCCATCCGGGCCGGTGCGCCACCACGATGTGTGCGAGCTGCAGAATCTCACGCCAGTGGTACCACTTCGGCAGGCTGAGAAAGGCGTCCATCCCGATAATGAGCGCCAGCGGCTGGAGCGGAAACTCCGCGCGCAGCGCCGTCAGCGTATCCACGGAATAGGACGGGCCGTCACGCAGCAATTCACGATCGTCGACGACGAAACCGTGCTGCCCTTCCGTTGCCACCCGCACCATTTCCAGGCGCAACTCGGCGTCCGCCATCGGCGCGGCCCGATGCGGGGGATTCCCGCACGGCATGAATCGTACCTCGTCGAAACGCAAGGCCTGCAACATCTCGAAGGCGGAACGCAGATGCCCGAAATGAATCGGATCGAAGGTCCCGCCGAAAATTCCCATCGAACTCACGGGCGCACGACGCCCGGAAAATTGCTCAACATAGTGTCCTCATGCCGCCTTTGACTTGCCCAGTGCGAGCGTTACGACTATTTCGGCCATCAACTGCCACGGATCCAGCGCCACCTGGCCTTTGGCCGCCGCATCGGAGTAACGCACCGCCTGCAGCAGCCGATAAAAGGCCGTCGCTTCATGCCGGGCGACGCAGTCGCGGACGATGTCCTGTCGGCTGTGCCACACTCGCTCTTTTTGCAACGCGGCGCGCAGCGGGACACCGGACCGGACGCTGTCCGCCAGCTTGACGAGGACCCGCAATTCCCGGGCCAGCGCCCAATTCACGATGACTGTGTCAAGGCCTTCGGCCCTGATACCGCCGAGAATCCGCAACGCGCGCGCGGCGTCGCCCGCAACCGCTGCATCAACGAGTTTGTAGACATCATAGCGGCTGCTGTCGGCAACGGCGTTTTCGACGTCGCTCGTGGTCACGGCGCCCGCGCCATGCAACAGCCGCAGTTTCTCGATTTCCTGGACTGCCGCAAGCAGATTGCCTTCAACACGCTCGGCAACGAGGCGTGCGACACCCTGTTGCGGGGTCAAGCCGGCGTGCCGCATTCTGCCCTCGATCCAGCGCGGCAGGTCGCGCGCCGTGACCGGGTACACGGGCACCAGCGCGCCCGCCGATTCAATCGCCTTCGCCCATTTCGAGGTCACGGCAGTCTTGTCCAGCTTGGGCGCGCTGACCACGAACAGCAGGTCCGGGCCGCACTGTTGCGTAAGCTCGACGATCGCAGCGCCACCGTCCAGGCCAGGCTTCCCGGTCGGCAGGTGCAATTCGAGGATGCGCCGTTCCGCGAATAGCGACAGGTTACTGCCGGCCGCGGCAAGGTCCGCCCAATCGAACCCCGGGCCCGCGACCTGCAATTCTCGCGTGGTGAAACCGCGCTCGCGGGCCCCGGCCCGGATCACGTCACGTGCCTCCTGTACCAGCAGGGGCTCGTCGCCGGTGACCAGGTAACAGGGCAACAGGGATTTTTTAAGCGCGGACTGGAGCTGGCTCGGCTGGATTTTCACGCAGCAATCGGGGCTCAAATTGCCATTGATGATACATGGCGCAGAGAGCGCCAACCAGTTACAGAACGCACCGAACCGACCCGCTAACGCGCATCCAGCTGTTCCAGGCCAACGGATTCGCTTTCGAGCAGCACCGGAATGCCGTCCCTGACCGGATACAACAGTTTGGCATCGTCCGTGACCAGCGCCTCCTTGAGTGTTTCGGACAGCGCCTTGCCCTCCCGGTTCACGATTTTGCGCTCCGCGATCGCCGCATTGACCCGTTTCAGCAGATCGCCTTTGGCGAGCGATAGTCCCTTCTGTGTGCTGGGGCAGCACAGGATGGCCAGCAAGCGTTTATCCATGACTTTCGTCCGCCATAAAGCTTTTCAATACAGTTACTTGTGTAACATTTTGTTATGTTATACCATTCTATTTCGAATGGGAAACCCTGCTTTGAGCATAACCGCAAGCCGCCATGGATAACAGTGCCGTGAAGACGCCCCACCTGCTGGACAAGGCCGCCGTTACGTTGTCCGGGTTGTGTCTGCTGCATTGTCTCGCCATGCCGGTCGTGCTCGCCGCGCTGCCGTTTTTCAGTGAGATCCCGACCGGGCACCTGCACGCGGAGTTGCTGATCATCGTGATTCCGGTGAGCGTCGTCGCTTTTCTGTCAGGGTATCGAAGGCACGGGAACAGGAGGGTGTTGGCGCTCGGAACGCTGGGCCTGGTCATACTGACGATGGGCGGCACCTATGCGCACAGTCACTACGGCCTGGCGGCGGATCGTGCCCTGACGATCGCCGGCTCCCTGATACTCGCAGTTACGCACTTCCGCAACAGCCGCCTGTCGCGTCACCTGGCAAACGCCGCACACTGACGGGTGCCTCAAACGAGGTTCTTCAGGAGGTCTTCGCGCCTGCAGCGCTCCGCGGCCGCCAACGCTGCCGGCCGGTCTCCGGGTAACGGCCGGAATGCCGGATCGACCTGCACACAACGGGTCATCAACTTGAGCGCCTCGAGCTCCTGCTCCCGTTCCAGCAGGCGGCCCAGATAGGCCTGGCCGAGCAGCAGTGCACTCTCTTGCGACTCCCATTCGAGCATCTGTCGGAAATACCACAGGTACGCATCGTCAGGATCGGCTTCTTCCTGCGCCGCCGACTGAATATGCGCCAGTCCACCGGCACGATTGTTGCGACTGAAAAAACCGTAAGCATGGGTCAGCACCTGCTGCCGTCGTTTTGTTCGAGATGAAGCGACAACGTCGTCGTCAACTTCGACAGGATCCGGTATCCCGATCAAGAACCGAACGCCGTTTGCATGCAACACGCCACCGGTCAACGTAAACAGCAGGAACAGCTCGTAAAACGACAGCACTACGACGATCACGTCTGGCAAATTTGCGCGGGCCGCGAGCGACGTCAGCATCACCGTCAACCCGAGAACCACCAGTATCGCCGTATAGTCCGGGCCGCACGCCTTCACCAGCCTCCACAGCGCCGCGGGATTAAGTGACTCCAGTGGCGAATGTGTTACCGCCAGTATCGCCACCGACGCCGGCAGGACCGCCAGCAGGACGAGGGCAATGGCGGCGCCTGCCAGTATCGAGGCGTTGGCAAACAGAATGAGTCCCCAGACGGCGGCCGCATACAGTACCAACGGCGTCAGGCTCCAGAAATTTTCCACGATGTCGAACAGCTCGATGCCGGCGACAGGAGCGGACCGGCCGTCGGCACGAGCTTCCAGCAACAGGAGCAGATAGTGAAATAACGCGGGTATCAGCAGGATGCCAAGGAAGATTCCCAGCATTCCCGCGGCGTTGGCGAGCATTGACAGGCACGCGAAGACAATCAGCGCCAGCAGGACGACCGTGTCCGCCAGAGGATAGGCGATTTCCTTCAGGATAGCGGCTGGTTTCATTGCGTGTATCCTGGCGAACTCAGCCGGCGTCGTCGCGATCAATGCGGCGTTCCGGCACCGGATCGTAGCCCGAGCCGCCCCAGGGATGGCAACGGCAGATGCGTTTGGCGGCCAGCCAGCCGCCTGCGATGCCGCCGTATTCCCTGAGCGCCTGTGCCGCGTATTCGGAACAAGTCGGCGCAAAGCGGCAATTGACGCCGAGGAGTGGCGAGAATGTCCGCCGATAAATCCACACCACTCCCAGGAGCGGCTGGGCCAGCAGCCTGCCGAGTGTTCCGGGTTTTACAGGGTCCGACGCCATCGTGTACCGGACGCGCCGTCCTCGATTGCGATGCCCGCGGCAGCCAGTTGGTCCCGGATCGCGTCCGCGGCCGCAAAGTCCCGGCTGGCACGAGCCTGCTCGCGCAGTGACAGCAATCGTTCGATCTCGTGCATCGACATCAATGAAGTATCGCTCTCGTGCGCTCCCGCAAACCATTGTTCCGGGTTCTGCTGCAACAAGCCGACGAGATCGCCGGCTGCAAGGAGTTCCAGCGCGAGAGCATGGCGCTTTTCGCTGTCTTCCGCTTTGTTGAGCTGTCGGGCCAGCGTGAACAACTCCGAGAGTGCTTTCGGCGTATTCAAGTCGTCCTCGAGCGCGTCGCTCACCGCAGCAGGCGGTTCCACCTGCAAGCGGTCCGCCGCGGAAACTTCAATGCCGCGCAGGGCGCCGTAGAGACGATCGAGCATGCGCCGGGCCTCCGCGGTCGATTCATCGGACCAGTAGAGCGGCTGCCGGTAATGTGCGCCAAGTAACGCGAGCCGAATCGCTTCACCCGGGATCGTCTTGATCAGGTCGTGCACCAGCTGCACATTGCCGATGGATTTCGACATTTTCGTAGTGCCGAGGCTCAGGAAGCCGTTATGCAGCCAATAGCGCGCGAAAGTCGCGCCTCCATGCGCACAGGTACTCTGTGCGAGTTCGTTTTCATGATGGGGAAACACGAGGTCCTGCCCGCCCGCATGGATGTCAATCGTCTGGCCGAGGTGCTTTGCCGACATCGCGGAACACTCGACGTGCCAGCCGGGGCGGCCCCGTCCCCAGGGTGAATCCCAACCGGGCAGGTCCGGCGGCGACGGCTTCCAGAGCACGAAATCCTGCGCTGCCTTTTTGTACGGCGCGACTTCGACACGGGCCCCGGCGATCATTTCCCTTAAGTTCCGTTTCGACAACCGGCCGTAGCCGTTGCTCGCGGAGACATCGAAGAGCACATTTCCTTCCGCCTCGTAAGCGCATCCTCTCTCGAGCAGGATCGCGATCATCGCAATCATTTCCGCGATGTGCTCCGTCGCTCGCGGTTCGATGTCGGGCGGCAGCACGCCAAGAGCGGCCATATCCGCGTTGTAGGCCTCGATGTATTGTTCGGTGATCTCGCCGATCGGCTTGCCCGCCTCCTTCGCAGCGGTATTGATCTTGTCGTCGACGTCGGTAATGTTTCGCGCAAACCGGAGCTCGAAGCTGCGGCGTAATAGTCTTGCCAGCACATCGAAGACGACAGCCGGCCGCGCGTTGCCGATATGCGCATAGTTGTAGAC
>JBOHZD010000282.1:0-10172 GCA_050738315.1 Woeseiaceae bacterium | reverse complement strand
GTGTTTCACGAGATGGCTCGCCTCGCGCGCGGCTTCATCGATCGTCACGCATGAGCCGGCACGGCCCCGGTCAACTTTGGGGCGATCATGTGTACGGGAGGGCGACGCGATGAACCCTTTGAGCGAGTGGGTGAAGGCAGGCAGGCCCAACCTCGATGACGACCGCTGGCTGCTTCGGTCGGTCGCCTGGTTTCCGATCGTTTTCGTCGCGCTGTTGCTATGCATGAGGGCCGTCAAGCCCGGTTTATATGCCTACCTGGGCAGGGAGGATGGTTTCCTGGAATGGGGCGGGGCCCTGGCTTTCGGCGCTGCCGGCGGCTTTGCATTTCGCCTTGCGACGCGGCTCTGGCGTGATCGCCGCTCAGTGCTGGCGGCGCTCTATGGGGTTCTGGCCGTCGGCATGCTGGTTATGATGATGGAGGAGATCAGCTGGGGCCAGAGAATCCTGAATCTGGAAAATCCCGAGTTCTTCCGGGAGCACAGCACCAAGGAGGAAATCAACATCCACAACCTGCAAGAATTCCCCCTGGGACCCGCTTTCATCACGGTCGGATTCTACGGGGCGTTTTCCCGGTGGCTGGTGCCCGGCTCAGTGCGGCGCCGGTTTCCTTCCGAAGCGAAGTTGCTGACGCCGCGTTTCGCGATCGCGACCTGTTTTCTGCCGACTTTCGCATTCTACACCTATTGGGAATACTGGTACTACACGGTCGTCCGTCCGCTGGGCATCACGATTCGGCGGAGTTATCCCTGGGAGGGTGGCTTCATCACCGGCAAGGAGCAGGAAATCGTGGAATTCCTTCTCGCCATGGGCTTCCTGATCTTCGTGTTCAACAACTGGCAGCGCTACAAGGCGCGAAGCGCTGTCGCAGCAACCGCGGAGCAGATGCCGAAGTTCCGTGAGGTGGACCGCCAGGCACCGGAATAGGTTGGGGTTGGCTCCCCGGGCCGGACTCGAACCAGCGACCAATTGATTAACAGTCAACCGCTCTACCAACTGAGCTACCGGGGAATTTGGTCAGGCGTTGAACTTGCGGCAGGGGCGGCATTCTGGTCCAGCGTACAGGTCAAGTCAAGGCAGCCCATTCCGTTGCGCGCAGCATCGAATACTACGTCAGGGCCTTGCGCATCCTCTGCACTGCGTCGCGCAATTCCTCAGTGGAACAGGCAAAGGAAATCCTCAGGTAGCCGGGTGCGCCGAAGGCGCTCCCGGGAACCGTGGCGACATCGGCCTCATTGAGAAAATGGGAGACGAGGTCGGAGTCGGCGGTCAGCCCTAGCTTCGCCAACGCGCCGGTGACACGCGGGAATGCATAGAATGCCCCGTTGCTCGGGCGGCATTCGAAGCCGGGCAGGGCGTTCAATGCCTGCACGATGTAGTCATGCCGGGAGCGGTACGCGGCCGCCATATTCCCGACGCAGGATTGATCGCCGTCGAGCGCCGCCACAACGGCTGCCTGGGAGATGCTACAGGGGTTCGAAGTGCTCTGGCTTTGAATGGTCTTCATGGCCGAGATGATGTTCCGCGGCCCGCCGGCGTAGCCGATGCGCCAGCCGGTCATCGCGTAACACTTCGAAGCCCCGTTGATGGTAACGGTACGGTCATACAGTTCGGGGCAGGCCGCCGCGAAGCTGCAGAACGGCTCGTCGTTCCAGTAAATGTGCTCGTAGATTTCATCGGACAGGATGACCACCGCGGGAAACTGAAGGAGCACCTCGCCCAACGCCACCCATTCGTCCCGCGAATAACAGGCGCCGGTCGGATTCGACGGGCTGTTGAGGAACAGCAGGCGCGTCCTGGCAGTCAGCGCCGATTCGAGCTCTGTGGGAGATATCTTGAACCCGCTGTCGATCCCCGTGTCGATAGTGACCGGTCGGGCATCGGCAAGCCGCACCATGTCCGGGTATGACACCCAGTAGGGTGCCGGGACGATCGCTTCGTGCCCGGGATCAAGGAGCGCCTGGCAGGCATTGAAGAGCGTGTGCTTGGCGCCGCTGGAGACGAGAATCTGTTCCCGGTCGTAGCGCAATGCGTTGTCGCGTGCGAATTTTCGCTGGATCGCGTCTTTCAGTTCGCGGGTCCCGTCGACGGCGGTATAACGCGTATGACCGCTTCTGATCGCGTCGATGCCCGCCATGCAAATGTGCTCGGGCGTCGGAAAATCCGGTTCACCGGCACCGAGGCTGATGATGTCGCGACCGGCGGCGCGCAACTCCGCGGTCAAGGCAACGACGGCGCTGGTGGGCGAGGGCCGGACCCGTGCCATGCGTTCTGAAACTGATACACTCACTCGTTCACCCTCCATCAAACCGGTGCGAATGGTACGCCAATCCACACATCTGCCAAAGAAGAGCAGTGCCGAAGAACGGCACCGCCTGGCGTTGACTTCGAAGTACGATCCCGCCGGCGACCAGGGGACGGCGATTGCAGGGCTGGTTGAAGGCCTGAACGACGGTCTCGCGCGGCAGACACTGCTGGGCGTCACCGGGTCCGGCAAGACGTTCACGATTGCGAGTGTCATCCAGGCGGTACAGCGCCCGGCAATCGTGCTTGCGCCCAACAAGACTTTGGCGGCGCAGCTTTATGGAGAGATGCGCGAGTACTTTCCACGCAACGCCGTCGAGTACTTCGTTTCCTATTACGATTACTACCAGCCCGAGGCATACGTACCGAGCTCGGACACCTATATCGAGAAAGACGCGTCCATCAACGAACACATCGAGCAGATGCGGCTGTCAGCGACGAAAGCGCTGATCGAGCGGCACGACGCCGTCATCGTCGCGACCGTGTCCGCTATTTACGGATTGGGCGACCCGGAAGCCTATTTCAGCATGGTGTTGCACCTTTCCCGCGGCGAACGCATGGACCAACGAACGATCCTGCGCCGGCTCGCGGAAATGCAGTACAAGCGCAACGCGCTGGACCTGTCGCAGGGCCACTATCGCGTGCGCGGCGACGTCATCGACGTCTTCCCCGCAGAATCCGAGCGGGATGCGGTCCGCATCGAGCTGTTCGACGACGAAGTGGAGTCGCTGTCGTATTTCGATCCCCTGACCGGCGAGGTCTTGCGCCGCGTACCGCGCCTGACGATTTTTCCGAAGACACACTACGTCACCCCTCGCGAGCGTTTGTTGCAGGCAGCCGACGAGATCAAAGTGGAGCTTGCCGAACGGCTCGAGGCGCTCGGAAAATCCAATAAACTGTTGGAAGCTCAAAGGCTTGAGCAGAGAACTTTATTTGATTTAGAGATGATACGGGAGCTCGGCTACTGCCAGGGGATCGAGAATTACTCCCGGTATCTGTCCGGCCGCTCTGCAGGCGAGCCGCCGCCGTGCCTGTTCGACTACGTTCCGGACGACGCGCTGCTGATCGTCGATGAGAGTCACGTGACCGTACCCCAGCTCGGAGGTATGTACCGTGGCGATCGCTCGCGCAAGGAGACCCTGGTCGAATACGGGTTTCGCCTGCCGTCCGCGCTCGACAACCGGCCGCTCAGGTTCGACGAGTTCGAGCGCATGGCGCCGCAGACGGTCTATGTTTCGGCTACGCCGGGCGACTACGAAAGACAACATTCGGACAAGATCGTGGAACAGCTGGTGCGGCCGACCGGGCTGGTCGATCCGGAGGTCGAAGTGCGGCCTGCGCGCACGCAGGTGGATGACGTACTCTCCGAGATTCGTGCGCGGACCGCTGTGGATGAGCGGGTGTTGATCACGACCTTGACCAAGCGCATGGCCGAAGACCTCACCGACTACCTGCAGGAACACGGCATCAGAGTCCGTTACCTGCATTCCGACATCGGTACCGTCGAGCGCACCGAAATTATTCGCGACCTGAGACTCGGCGCCTTCGATGTGCTGGTTGGAATCAACCTGCTGCGCGAGGGACTGGACATGCCCGAAGTATCGCTGGTTGCCATTCTCGATGCCGACAAAGAGGGCTTTTTGCGCTCCGACCGCTCGCTGATACAGACCATCGGGCGGGCTGCGCGCAATCTGCATGGTAAGGCATTGCTGTATGCCGACACGATCACCGGCTCGATGCGGCGCGCCATCGACGAAACGACCCGCAGACGCGAGCGCCAGGTCGAGCACAACCGGCGGCATGGCATTACGCCGGCAACCATCGTCAAGCAGGTGACCGACATCATGGAGGCCGCATACCCGGTGCCCGGTCGCGGCCGACGCCGTATCGCGGAAGACGCGACGCCGTACGAAGCGATGGCTCCGGATCAATTGCTGAAAAAAGCGCAGCAGCTCGAAAAGAAGATGCTGCAGCACGCCCGTGACCTCGAATTCGAGGAAGCGGCGCGCCTGCGGGATGAGATACAGCGGATTCGCAAAGCCGCGGTCGGTTTGCCCGAACGGCTGGCGGGCTAGCCAGCCGGCCTCGTAGTTAGGTGCCGGCACCTGACGACGAACTGCGAGGAGCCGGGTTGCGCCGGGAGACCGGCTTCAAGTATGGTTGTGCGCCTTTTTTCGGTCGGGCGATTAGCTCAGGGGTAGAGCGCCACGTTGACATCGTGGAGGTCGGTGGTTCGAAACCACCATCGCCCACCATCACGCATTATTGTTCTCCGGCACCGGGAAATCCGAACTTTGTTGCAAATCAGGCATTTCCGGGCTTGTGTCCGGATGCATGCCGCTTTAAAATTCGCGTCCCGCGATCTGTGCAGCCGGGCTGTTGCCCGCAGGGTGCTCCCTGCCGAGCTGAGAATTCTGTATCTTTTCAGAGAGGCAACCCGTGAAGACGTTGCCGCTGCACTGTTCCGGACCTACTGGTTTAAGGAGGATTGACATATCGCAGCCGCGAAGCGCGTCAGGCGCAATGAAGAGATAGAAGCCCCCAAAGTGCGGGTAATCGATTCCGCCGGTAACCAGGCCGGAGTCATGTCTCTAGCAGCAGCGCTTGAGATCGCAAGGGAAGAGGATCTCGACCTGGTCGAGGTCTCGCCCACAGCCGATCCGCCGGTTTGCCGCGTGATGGATTTCGGCAAATATCTTTTCGAACTGAACAAGAAGGCGCAGTCTGCCAAGCGCAAGCAAAAGCAGGTTCACGTCAAAGAGATCAAGTTTCGTCCCGGGACGGACGAGGGCGATTACAAGGTCAAGCTGCGTAAGCTGGTCGAATTCCTGGAAGACGGTGACAAGACAAAAGTCACCTTGAGATTCAGAGGCCGGGAGATGGCGCACCAGGAACTGGGGGCGCGACTTCTGGCAAGGGTCAGGGATGACCTCGATGAAATTGGTGTTGTCGAGCAGATGCCGCAACTGGAAGGACGGCAGATGGTCATGGTGATGGCACCAAAGAAAAAGTGAGTAACGGCGACACTCGTTGGGCAACCGCGAGTGAAGGCCAATACCCGCCTGCAGCGGCTGAAAGGTACGTCCGCAGGCTAAAACATTCGGAGACACGCATGTCGAAAATGAAAACCAACCGGGGCGCTGCAAAGCGTTTCCGCCGGACGGGCAAGGGCGGCTTCAAGCGGGCCCAATCCCATCTCAATCACATCCTCACGAAGAAAAGCTCGAAGCGCAAACGCCACCTGGGGTCGACCCAGCAAGTCGCAGACAGCGACGTCAAGAGCGTGCGCCGCATGCTTCCGTACAGTTGAGAGGAGATTGAGAAATGGCAAGAGTCAAGCGCGGCGTGACTGCCAAAGCACGCCATAAGAAAGTACTGGACAAAGCCAAGGGCTATTACGGTGCTCGCAGCAAAGTTTATCGAGTCGCCAAACAGGCCGTCATCAAGGCAGGGCAGTACGCCTATCGCGATCGGCGGCAACGCAAACGCGAATTTCGTGCCCTGTGGATCACCCGTATCAATGCTGCAGCCCGATTGCACGGGTTGTCCTACAGCCGGCTGATCAACGGATTGCATCGAGCGGACATCGACATCGACCGTAAGGTCCTCGCGGACATCGCGGTGCACGACCCGGAAGCGTTTGGTGCGATCGCCGCCCAGGCAAAAGCCGGACTCGGCGACCACTGACCTGTGCCGGATGACGGTGCAGGCACTGCACGGACTGGTTCGGCAAGCGGCTAATGACATCGACGCCGCTGGTGACCTCGGTGCGCTCGATGCGGTCCGGGTCACTTACCTGGGCAAGAAAGGTTCACTGACCCGGCATTTGAAAAGCTTGAGCAGCCTGCCTGCCGATGAGCGGCCGACAGCCGGCCAGCAGATCAATCGCGCGAAACAGACCATCCAGGCGCAACTCGACGCCAGGCGCCAGGAGCTGGAGCAGGCGGCGCTTACGAAAAAACTGCTGCAGGGCCAAATTGATGTGACGCTGCCGGGACGCGGTCTGTCGCTGGGCGGCCGACATCCGGTGTCGCGCGCCATGTCGCGCATCGAGCGCATATTTCGTGACGCCGGATTCGGCGTGCGTACCGGGCCGGAAATCGAAGACGATTTTCACAATTTCACCGCGTTGAACATTGCGGAGAACCATCCGGCGCGCGCAGCCCATGACACGTTCTATTTTCCCGGCGGCATGCTCCTCCGAACGCATACTTCGCCGGTGCAGATTCGCGCGATGGTCACAGAAGGCGTGCCGATACGCATCATTGCACCGGGACGAGTCTATCGTTGTGATTCCGACCAGACGCACACTCCGATGTTCCATCAGGTCGAGGGCCTGGTGGTCGACCGCGGTATCAGCTTTGCAAACCTCAAAGCGGTATTGCATCAATTCGTCGAAAGTTTTTTCGAAAGGGATGCGGCACTGCGCTTCCGCGCCTCGTATTTCCCGTTTACGGAACCGTCGGCGGAGGTGGATGTCCTGTGGGGGGAGGGCAAGTGGCTGGAGATCCTGGGCTGCGGCATGGTGCATCCCGAAGTCCTGCGCGGCGCCGGCATCGATCCGGAGATTTACACCGGGTATGCGTTCGGCATGGGCGTCGAGCGACTGGCGATGTTGCGCTATGAAGTACGTGATCTCCGCACTTTCTTCGACAACGATCTGCGCTTTCTGCGGCAGTTCCACTGACCCCGGGGCGATGCTGTGAAATTCCCGGAAAGCTGGCTGCGCGAGTGGGTCGATCCACCCATTGCCGTACACGATCTTGCCGAGCGCCTGACGATGGCGGGACACGAGGTCAAGGAGATCGAAACGCAGGGTCGGGGGCTGCAGGACATCCTTGTTGCCGAAGTGCTGGACGTGAGCCGCCACCCGAACGCTGACCGGCTGTCGGTCTGCCGGGTCGTGCACGGAAACAAACAGGTCGTCGAGGTGGTCTGTGGCGCGCCAAATGTCACCGCGGGCATGAAAGGTATCCTTGCGCTGCCCGGCACGACGTTACCTGACGGCGCCAAGCTCAAGCGCAGCCGGATTCGCGGTGTGGAATCCAACGGCATGCTGTGTTCCGCACGCGAGCTGCGCCTCGGTGACGACGCCGACGGCATTGTGCGATTGCCTGACGACGCGCCGGTGGGTGCGAGTCTGGCCGAATATCTCGCGTTGCCGGACCACGTCATGGACATCGACCTCACCCCGAACCGGGGAGACTGTTTCAGCATCCTCGGCATGGCCCGGGACATCGCAGCGCTCACCGGTGTTACATTGAAGGAGCGGCATGTCGATGCCGTCCCGGCCGCGATCAAAGACGCGTATCCGGTCGAAGTCGCGGATCCCCGCGTCTGTCCCAGGTTCGCCGGACGCATCATCCGGGATATCAATGTGGAGGCTCTAACACCGCTATGGATGAAGGAACGCCTGCGGCGCAGCGGCCTCCGCGCGATCCACCCGGTGGTGGATGTGACCAACTACGTCATGCTCGAGTTGGGTCAGCCGCTGCATGCGTACGACGTGGATCGACTGCAAGGCGCGATTCGCCCCCGTTTCGCGACAACCGGCGAGAAGGTGGTGCTGCTCGACGAGCGTGAACTCGAAGTCAGTGACAACACCATCGTGATCAGCGATGACTCCGGGGTCATCGGACTGGCAGGCATCATGGGCGGTCTCCGCACTGCAGTCACCGATACAACGACCGATGTATTTTTCGAGGCGGCGCACTGGCCGCCCGCGCTCATGGCCGGCCGAGCTCGTTCTTACGGCCTGCACACCGACGCCTCGCTTCGTTTCGAACGCGGTGTCGATCCGGCCGGCCAGGCCCGCGCGCTTGAACGCGCGTCCGCACTGCTGCTCGAAATTGCGGGCGGCAACCCGGGCCCATTGACTGACATTTCCTTCACCGATCACTTGCCCGACCAGGCGGTCATCGCGTTGCGCCGGTCGCGACTCGAGAAGGTGCTGGGAACGGAAATCGAGCCGGGGACAGTCAGTGCCCTTCTGCAGGGCCTCCGCCTGGGGGTCGCAAAAACCGCTGACGGCTGGACGGTGACCGCGCCGGGTTTTCGCTTCGATTTGCGCATCGAGGACGATCTGGTCGAAGAAGTCGCGCGCGTGTTCGGTTACGACCGGATCCCCGAAACGACAGCCGCCGTAGCCCTGCCGCTCGGTCCGCTGACGGAGAAGCGGGTCGATCTGGAGCGCGTCGCCGACACGCTCGTTGCGCGCGATTACCAGGAAGTCATCACCTGGAGTTTCATCGATGCCGCGGCGAACCGCCGCTTTACGGGCCAGGATTCGGAACTCGTGCTCAGTAACCCGATTTCATCGGATATGTCCGTCATGCGTGGATCGCTGTGGCCCGGGATGTTGCAGGTAGCCGCTTCCAACGCGGCGCGGCAGCAGGAGCGGGTGCGGATTTTTGAAACCGGAAAGTCTTTCCATGGAACGCTCACCGATCCGGTCGAAGTGCTGCGGGTGGCAGCCCTGTCACTCGGTCCGGCCGTCGCGGAACAGTGGGGAAGCCCACGGAGAAACGTGGATTTCTTTGACATAAAGTCGGATATCGAAGCATTGTTCGGGATGACCGGGGCGGCCAACGAGTTTGCTTTCGAGGCAGCGCAGCATCCGGTCCTGCAGCCCGGTCAGACGGCGAACATCGTTCGTAACGGCGAGGTGATCGGTGTGGCCGGCAAACTACACCCATCCGCCGCAGAAGGCTTGGATATCCATCAGGATGTGGTGCTTTTCGAGCTGGACGTCGCGCGCGCGTTTGCGGCCAGCGTACCTGCGGCGGCGATGGTTTCGAAGTTTCCTGCGATCCGTCGCGATATCGCGCTCCTGGTCGGCGAGAAAGTCACGTCTGCGGAACTGGTCCGGGTGGCTGTGTCGGCGGCTCCGCACATCATCCGGCGGACTGTGGTTTTCGACGTTTACCGGGGACCAGGTATAGAAGCTGGGCTAAAAAGCGTAGCTTTAGGCTTGATTTTGCAGGAAACATCCCGCACGCTTACCGACGCAGATGCGGACTCTGCAAGGGACGCCGCAGTTAAGAAATTGCAGCAGGAATTTGCCGCGGTTTTGAGAGAATAGACTAAATGGCACTGACAAAAGCAGACATGGCGGAATCCCTGTTCAACGAACTGGGACTCAACAAGCGCGAAGCGCGAGAACTGGTCGATTTGTATTTCGAAGAATTACGAGCATCGCTTGCGGTCGGGGAGCAGATCAAACTTTCCGGTTTTGGAAATTTTGATCTTCGGGACAAAAACCAACGTCCGGGACGAAACCCGAAAACGGGAGAAGAGATTCCGATCACGGCTCGCCGTGTCGTGACCTTCAGGCCTGGACAAAAACTAAAAGCCCGAGTAGAGGCCTATGCTGGAACCGGGGAATAACGACGAACTGCCTCCAATTCCTGGTAAGCGCTATTTCACGATTGGTGAAGTAAGTGATTTATGTGCGGTCAAGCCGCACGTACTGCGTTACTGGGAGCAGGAGTTTCCACAGTTAAAACCTGTGAAGCGGCGCGGTAATCGCCGCTATTATCAACGCCAGGACGTGCTGATCATCCGTCAGATACGGAGTTTGCTGTACGACGACGGATTCACCATCGGCGGCGCGCGGCAGCGGCTCACAGGCGATCAAGCCAAAACGGATGTGAGTCAGAGTCAGCAGATTATCAAGCAGTTACGGCTTGAACTTGAACAAATCCTGAAGATTCTGCGGCGCTGATATTATCCTTTGCACGTCGCGCGGCGGCCAGTATCATGACCGCCGTTCTCAAGCTTTTTCCGGTCGGGGCGTAGCGCAGCCTGGTAGCGCACCACAATGGGGTTGTGGGGGTCGGGAGTTCGAATCTCCCCGCCCCGACCATTCTGC
>JBOHZD010000281.1:0-12670 GCA_050738315.1 Woeseiaceae bacterium | reverse complement strand
GAAACGTGAATGCCGGTAGCTCACTAAAAATACGAAAATCCGAAGCCCGGCACCTAGCGCTAGCGCTGGCAGTGTCTGCAGTAAAACGTCGAGCGCTGGCTCTGCACGGTTTGCGTAATCGGCGTATCGCACTTCACGCAGGGCAGGCCGGCGCGATCGTAAACGCTCAATTGTTGCCGAAAATAACCGGGTTCACCGTCGCCACCATGGAAATCGCGCAAGGTCGTGCCGCCGGCCCGGATCGCGCGCAGCAACACGTCCTTGATGGACTGCGCAAGGTTTTCCATGCGCACCGGCGAAATCCGGTCGGCGCGCCGCGCCGGGTGGATGCCCGCGCCGAACAGCGACTCACTCGCATAGATGTTGCCGACACCGGCAACGACGCCCGAATTCATGATGAAATGTTTCACGGCAACCCGCCGGCCGCGGGCTTTACGGTACAGGGCGTGCCCGTCGAAATCGTCGTCTAAGGGTTCCGGCCCGAGATCCTTGAGCAGCGGATGGTTGGCGGCATCGCGGGTCCAGAGCAGCGAGCCGAAGCGCCGCGGGTCGCGGAAGCGCAGCGCCTTGCCGTTGCCGACTTCGATATCCACGTGGTCGTGTTTGCCTGCCGGCTCGTCCGGCTCGATGATGCGAACGCTGCCGGACATGCCGAGATGCAGCAGCAGGGTGCCCGCATTTGTCTCAAAAAGCAGGTACTTGGCGCGCCGGCGCAATAATTTAATGAATTCCCCGGGCAGCTCGTGGTCAATATCACAGGGCACAGGCCAGCGCAGCCGGCGATCGCGGACGACGACTCTGACGACCTGCTGTCGCTCGAGCCACGGAGCAATTCCGCGGCGACTGGTTTCGACCTCTGGAAGTTCTGGCATAGAATCGCGCAATGTGACCGGCAGCACACTATACTGCGACCGGGCATGGGCGAACCCCTGCACGGCATCAAAAACTGGCATCCGTATCGCGAGATCGGGGCGCCCGCTTCATTATACTGCATGGGCAAACAGCGGAATTAATACATGGAATACTTATACGGCGTACTGAACCTGTCGTTCTGGGGTTACGTGATCACGACGGTCGTCATGGTGCAGATCACCATGATGGCGGTGACACTCTATCTGCACCGGGACCAGGCTCATCGCGCCATCGACCTGCATCCCGCGTTGCGTCACTTTTTCCGTTTCTGGATCTGGTGTACCTCCGGGATGCTCACGAAAGAATGGGTTGCGGTGCACCGCAAGCATCATGCGTACTGCGAAACGCCGGGCGATCCACACAGCCCGCAGATCTTCGGGCTGAAAAAAGTGCTGCTCGAGGGCGCCGAGTTGTACCGCGCGGAAAGGGACAATCCGGAGACGCTCGAGAAATTTGGCCGTGGCGCGCCTGACGACTGGCTGGAACGCAACATTTATCTGCGCTTTCCATGGGGCGGCATCGTGCTGATGGTCGTTGCCGACCTGTTGCTGTTCGGCGTCCCCGGGATCATCATCGTCGCCGTGCAGATGGTTGCCATGCCTTTGTTTGCCGCCGGCGTCATCAACGGACTCGGCCATCACAGCGGATATCGCAACTTCGAATGTGACGATGCAGCAACCAACCTGGTGCCGTGGGGTTTCCTCGTCGGCGGCGAGGAGTTGCACAATAATCACCACGCATTTCCCACTTCGGCGAAGTTTTCGGTGCGCCGTTGGGAATTCGACATCGGCTGGCTGTACATCTGCCTGTTTCGCGCGGCCCGACTCGCGAAAGTCAAAAAGGTGGCGCCAAAGCCGGTGCTGCAATCGAGTCCGCGCCAGCACATCGACATCGACAACCTGCGCGCTGTGATCGTCAATCGCATGCATGTGTTGCGCGACTACACGCGCCAGGTCACCCTGCCGGTACTGAAACGCGAACGGGCCGTTGCTGCCGGCAACTCCGCACTGCGACGTGCGAGGAAACTCCTGATCCGGCAAC
This sequence comes from Woeseiaceae bacterium, assembly GCA_050738315.1. Lineage (GTDB taxonomy): Bacteria > Pseudomonadota > Gammaproteobacteria > Steroidobacterales > Woeseiaceae > IDS-8. The sequence continues at coordinate 10,717 of JBOHZD010000281.1, read as the reverse complement.
CGCAATTGCTCGATGACAACGCGCGCCGTCGTTTGAGCGAATTATTGTCGGACAACGCGGCGCTGCACACGGTGCATGAGTTTCGCGAGCGGCTCAGGCGCCTGTGGAGCGGCGCCAACGTAAGCAACGAACGGCTGCTGCAACAGTTGAAGGAATGGTGTGCGGAAGCCGAGGCAAGCGGTATCAAGGTGCTCGAGGATTTCGCGGCACGCTTGCGGTCGTACCAAATGGCCAAATACTGACCATACCGCGCGCCTGTCTTGCACCTTCCACAAAAAACCCGCCATCGGCGGGTTTTTTCGCGCAGAAATCTGCGCTTATTTGATCTTCGCTTCCTTGTAGAGTACGTGCTTGCGTGCCCTTGGGTCGTACTTTTTTGTCTCCATCTTGTCGGGATGCAGGCGCTTGTTCTTCGTTGTCGTGTAGAAATGGCCGGTGCCGGCGCTCGACACCAAACGGATTTTTTCGCGCATCGTATTGTCCTCCCGACCCGTTAGACTTTTTGTCCCTGCGCACGCAGGTCCGTGAGCACCTTGTCGATGCCGTGTTTGTCGATGATGCGCAGGCCCTTGTGCGAGACGCGCAGCTTGACGAAGCGTTTCTCGGATTCGACCCAGAACCGTTTGCTCTGCAAGTTCGGCAGAAAGCGGCGGCGAGTCTTGTTGTTGGCATGGGACACGTTGTTACCGCTTTGCGGCCGCTTCCCGGTGACCTGGCAAATCCTGGACATTGGTTTCTAAGTCTCTGATCTTGCGAATAGTTGCCCGCGGATGGTGGGCGAAGAGCGGGACTTTATACCAGCCTCTCCGGCGCCAATCAAGGGTCGCGCTGTCGCAGGGACGCGCGCTGTCCGAGGCCGTCACAGCATGCCACGGCTCGCGAGCGACGTGCTGGTGCCGTCGCCGATGACGAGATGATCCAGCAGGCGGATGTCGACCAGTTCCAGGGCCGACTTCAGGCGCCGCGTGATGCGCTCGTCTGCCTGGCTCGGTTCCGCAACCCCGGAAGGATGGTTGTGGGCCAGTATCACGGCCGCGGCATTCACCGAGAGCGCCTGCTTGACGACTTCGCGGGGATACACGCTGGTGCCGTCGATGGTGCCGCGAAAGAGTTCCTCGAAGGAAATAATGCGATGCCGGTTGTCGAGGTAAATGCAGCAGAACAACTCGTGCGGCAGATCCCTGAGCCGCGCCATCAGGAATGCCTCGGTGTCCGCCGGACTGCGGATCGGGTGCCCTGCCGGCAGCGATTGCTCGAAATACCGTCGCGCCAGCTCCGGGATCGCCTTCAGAACCGCGAGCCGGGCTCGCCCGATCCCTTTCTCTGTTGCGAGCTGCCTGTGATCCGCGTTGAACAGGGCCGCAAACCGCCGTAGCGCTGCAGCAGTTCCGCGCACAACGAGAGTGCCTCCGGGGCCCGGGCACCGCGCTGGAAAATCACCGCGAGGAGTTCCGCCTCGGAGAGCGAGGCGGCCGGGCGGCTCGCAATTTTCTTCCGGGGCAGGGTCTCCCCGGCGGGGTCCTCAAAGGTCATGGACACTCCTTGTCCAGCATTCGACCCCCAGATTCCGCCATACCTGCAATTGCAGCAAGCCGCAAAACGCGTGGCTGCGACGAGATTGGCCCGGAACGCCGGCTGCCTGATGCGGCTCTGGCATTCCTGTGGCGCCGCGGGCTAAGCTTTCCTTTCCATGACCCGTCCGAACATCATTCTGGGTGTGACCGGCAGCATCGCCGCCTACAAGGCACCGGAGCTGGTGCGGCGCCTGCGCGAAAGCGGTGCGGCGGTCCAAGTGGTGATGACGGCCTCTGCCGCTCATTTCATCACGGCAACGTCACTGCAGGCCGTGTCGGGCCTGCCGGTGCGGACCGACCTGTGGGACGCGGCGGCCGAGGCGGCCATGGGCCATATCGAACTGGCGCGATGGGCCGACATCGTTCTCATCGCGCCCGCCAGCGCCGAGATCCTGTCGAAGCTTGCCACGGGCAGTGCGGCCGACCTGCTGACCACGCTTTGTCTCGCGACCGACGCGCAGCTGGTCATCGCGCCGGCCATGAATCGCGTCATGTGGTCACACCCGGCTGTGCAGGCAAATCGTAAAACGTTACTCGCGCGGGGTGCGCGGATTCTCGGGCCGGGCCGGGGCGCCCAGGCCTGCGGCGAATTCGGCGAGGGACGGATGCTGCAACCGGAAGAGATTGCCGAGCTTGTGCTGAGTGGCCGGCCGGCTGTCGCGAGCCGCCAAGGCTCGCCGCTCAGCGGCAAGACCGTGATGATTACCGCCGGTCCGACGCGGGAAGCGATCGACCCGGTCCGCTTCATCAGCAACCGCAGTTCGGGCAAGATGGGTTATGCGCTGGCGAACGCCGTTGCGAATGCCGGCGCAAAGGTCGTGCTGATCAGCGGTCCTGTGAGCATCGATCCTCCCGTGAATGTCGAGATCGTCAGAGTCGAAAGCGCCGAGCAGATGTTCAACGAAGCGCACAAACGCATCGACGGCGTGGATGTATTCATCGGCGCCGCCGCAATTTCGGATTACCGGCCGGCGGCGGCGAAGACGCAGAAGATCAAAAAGAAAGATGCCGAGTTGCGCCTCGATCTCGTCAAGGCGCCGGATACGCTCGCCTCGGTGGCCTTGCTGGAGAACGGCCCGTTTACCGTCGGTTTTGCCGCTGAGACGGAACGGCTGCGGGAACACGCGCTCGCCAAGCTCGAGGGCAAGAGAATCGACCTGATTATCGCCAACCAGGTCGGGCAGGGCCGCGGTTTCGACTGTGAGCAGAATGCCGCCGAAGCGTACTGGAAAAACGGTGAACGATCATTTCCGCTCATGGGCAAGGACGATCTGGCCGGGGAACTCGTGGAGCTCATCGCCGAGCGCTTCGAACAAAGCCGCGGCACGTCGACCGCCCGCAAGCAAGCGGCCGTCGCCGCGGACGACTGACGGAGTTGTCCTTGCGCTCGATACAACTCAAGGTGCTGGACTCCCGCCTCGGCGAATCCATACCTTTACCGCACTATGCCACCGACGGTTCCGCGGGACTCGATATACGAGCCTGCATCGACGAAGCGCTGACCGTGGAGCCAGGAGAGACGGTGCTGGTACCGACCGGCATCGCGATCCACATCGGCGACAAGGGACTCGCGGCGGTGTTGCTGCCGCGCTCGGGTCTCGGCCATAAACATGGGCTGGTGCTCGGCAACCTGACCGGGCTCATCGATTCCGATTACCAGGGCCAGGTGTTCATCTCCTGCTGGAATCGCAGCCAGAATGCGTACGAAATCAAGCCCGCGGAACGGATCGCACAGATGGTGTTCGTTCCAGTGGAGCAGGTTCGGTTCGAAGTCGTCTCGGAATTCCGCGACAGCTTGCGCGGCGGCCGCGGCTTCGGCCACTCCGGCACCGCCTGAGCCTGGGGTCGGACCGGCGCAACAACGTGAAAAATATAATAAAGTGCGGTCAAAACCCTATGAATAACATTCTTAATCGATGTTTTTCGGGGGTGAAATCGCGTCGGTAAGCGAACTCCGGTCGCCCGGATTCGCTGAAAACGTTCCAAATTAAGCCAAAAAACGCGATTTAAGCCGCCGAAAGGCCAATTATTTTGCTTTTGTTGGCGTTGTTTCAGGTGCTTACGCCGGTCCGACCCCTAATTGAGGCCTTTCAGGGACTTGAAGCGGGTGATGTCGCCGTTGAAACTGGCGACGATGTTCTGTTCGTCTTCCTTGAAGCGTTTGAGGTTCGCTTCGTGACGCGCGATCGTATCTCTGGTTTCCGCGATATCCGAGGCGAGGTCCGGATCGATCATTTCGGCATCGGGATTGTCGCTGTAAGGCCGGAAGCCGGCAGCGAGTCCCTGGAGTTTTTCCAGCCGCTTCTGCAGGTTGCGCAGATACAGCTCCGTCACCCTGGACTGGGCCTGAAACAACTCGATCCGGCGGTCGCGATGCATGACGATTTCGTCGACCGACAGGTAGGTCGCGAGCAGGGCCCGGTCCTGGCGGCGCTGCGCCTCGCGCTCTGCCAGCAATTCCTGCTGACGCTTTTCCTCTGCCAGCTCTTCCGGCGTTTTCTTGCCGTGCAACACGTCCAGCGTGATGCCGCGCTCGTTCAATACCTGTTTCTCGAGTTCCGCGTACTCCGCCGGAACGGTGTCGCCGTAATGCACGATGCCGTTCTTGTCCACCCAGCGGTACAGTTTCTGCTCGGATTCGGCCGCGGCTGCGGTCTGCAGGCAGGCAAGCGCGACGGCCGTAACGACGGCCAAACGCCTGATTGTGGCGACTGATAGTCTCATAGCGCGAATATCACATAACTTCCCGGGGGCCAAACAGGGACTGGTTCGCGAATTTTCCGTCGGGTTACCTGCCGACGCCAGCAAATCCGGGCTTTTCCGCAGTCATTCCAAAGGATTATGCGTGCACCCCGTATTTCTTGCGGTAGTCGACGACAGGCGTCAGATAATCGCCGAACTCCTCCGAGTCTTCCAGCATGTCGATCAGGTCCTCCAGCTTCACAATACTGATCACCGGAATGCCGAGAGTCTGTTCGAGATTCTGGACGGCAGAACGCGAGTCGCTGCCGACCTCTTCGCGATCCAGCGAAATCACGAGACCCGCGACCTCCGCGCCGGCGGCCGCAATGATCTTGTGGGCCTCGCGCGCGGATGTACCCGCGGTGATCACGTCATCGACGATCAGCACTTTGCCGGCGAGCGGTGCGCCCACGATATCGCCGCCCTCGCCGTGCGCCTTCGCTTCCTTTCTGTTGTATGCATAGGGCACGTCGATGTCATGATGCTCTGCCAATGCCGCGGCGGCGAGCGCAGCGAGCGGGATACCTTTGTATGCAGTACCGAACAGCATGTCGAACTCGACTTTCGATGCCGCAATGGCCGATGCGTAATAACGCCCGAGCTTCGCTGCCGCGTAGCCGCTGCTGAACAGTCCGGCGTTGAAGAAATACGGACTTGCCCGTCCGGACTTCAACGTGAATTCACCAAAACGCAAAACGCCCAGCTCAAGCGCCAGATCGAGAAATTCCTGTTTGTATGCACGCATTTTTTTGGACCGCAACTGAGCTTATGTATGATGGCCCGATTGTGTCGGAGGAAAGCGGATGGCTGGCAAGTATGACATACCGTTCACGCCATTTCCGTATTCGGGGGCAAGAGTTTGTTTCGGGTGATCAGCCTGAACGTCAACGGCATTCGTGCCGCGGCTCGGAAGGGATTTTTCGAGTGGATGGCCGGACAGAATGCGGATGTCATCTGTGTTCAGGAGACCAGGGCACAGCAGCATCAACTTACGGACGCCTGCTCCGCGCCCGAGGGCTACCGTGGTTGTTATGCCGATGCCCAGCGGAAAGGTTACAGCGGCGTCGCCGTCTACACACGGCATGAACCCGACGCCGTCATTCGAGGTTTCGGCGTGCCGGAGTTCGATGACGAAGGGCGCTACTTGGAGATCAAGCTCGGGAAACTCCGTGTCGTATCCCTTTATCTGCCGTCCGGCTCGTCGGGCGAGCTACGGCAGGCATCGAAGTACCGTTTTCTCAAGGCTTTCGAGCCGCACCTGCAACGACTGCAACGGCGATGCTGCGACTACATTCTGTGCGGCGACTGGAACATTGCCCATAAGGAAATCGATCTCAGGAACTGGCGCGCCAATCAGAAAAACTCGGGATTCCTGCCGGAAGAGCGCCGCTGGCTCGATGCGCTGTTCGACACGCACCGCTATGTCGACGGCTTTCGTGTCGTCAACCAGGAACCGGATCAGTACACCTGGTGGTCAAATCGCGGCCGTGCCTGGGACAAGAACGTGGGATGGCGGATCGACTACCAGATTGTGACTCCCGGACTGCGCGAGAGGATAGTGCGGGCGGATATATACAAGGCACAACGTTTTTCCGACCACGCACCGTTGATCATGGACTACGATCTCGAGCTGGCCGCGGCCGGCTCCATGCCCGAAGTCTCCAGCCCGGGGCAATAACAGGTAGGTGGGCAGGTCGAAGAATAGAGGCGCCATCAAAAGACCGCGGCAACACCATCGACGATGAACTGTACCGCAAGTGCCGCGAGCACGACGCCCGACAGGCGGTTGACGACGTTGGCGCCGGTCACGCCCATGCCGCGCATGACGAGCGGCGTGAGACGCATCAATGTATATGTGATCGCAAGCACCAGCACCACGACGCCGAACAGGCCGAGCGACAGCAGCAGGTTGCCCCTGGCTGCCCCGAACGTCAGCAGGACGATCGCGAGCGAACCCGGGCCCGCAATGAACGGGAACGCGAGCGGAAAGACCGCGATGTCGGTGCGCTTGCGGCTCTCGTCGAGTTCCTCCGACGTCGTGCGCGTGCCGGACTCGCGCGCGAACACCATCTCGAGCGCGATCAGGAACAGCATGATGCCGCCGGCGATGCGGAATGCGTCGATGCTGATGCCCATCATGCGCAGGAACCAGGCGCCGCCGACCGCGAACAGCAGCAGCACGATTCCCGAAATGATCACGGCCTTCAGCGCCATGCGGCGGCGGGACGTCTCGTCGTCACCGGAAGTCACGGCCGCGAACAGCGGCACCAGCGAGATCGGCTCGACGACGACGAAGAACAGGACGAAAAACTTCAGCAGTTCGTCGATCATGCTTTCCCCGCTGTCCCGAGCGCGCGGTCGATCATACCTTTGCGCATCATGAACCAGAACAGCAGGATGCCGGGCAGCGCCAGCACGGTCGTCAGCAGGTAGAAGCTCACGTAGCCCATGGTCTGAATCAGGCCGCCAGCGGTCGTACCGGTCAACACTCGCCCGAGGACGCTTGCCGCCGCAGAGATCAGCGCGTACTGCGCCGCTGTGAACTGCAGGTTGCAGAGCGCCGAGAAGTAGGCCACGACGACGACGCCGCCGTAGCCGCTCGCGAAATTCTCGAAGCCGATCGCGGCGGCCATTCCCGGGTTAGAGTGTCCAAGCGCGGACAGCAGCGCGAAGCTCAGGTTCGAGACGCACATGAGCACGAGCGCGAGGAAGACGGACCGCTTGAGTCCCATCTTCGTGTAAAGGATGCCGCCCACGAAGATGCCGACGAGGAACGCCCAGAAACCGAAGGCGACGTCGTACAACGCGATTTCATCGTTGCTGTAGCCGAGATCGTTGAAAAGCAAGCGCACCGTCAGCTGCGAGAGCGTGTCTCCGATCTTGTGCACGAGAACGAAGAGCAGCACGAGCCAGGCGCCGGAGCGGCGCATGAATTCCACGAAGGGACCGACGATGGAGTGCCACACCGCGTCAATGCCATGCTTGGCGGCCGTCACCACGTGCCGCGCGGGCTCGCCGACGATCAGCCCGGTCAGCATCGCCGGCAACGCAAACGCCGCGCAGGCCAGGTAGCCCGCGGTCCAGCCCATGCGCCCCGCGACGACCAGCGCGAGGGCGCCGGCCGCCGCCGAACCGATGCGCCATCCGTACTGGGACATGCCGGAGCCGACGCCGAGCTGATACGGCTTCAGCGTTTCGATGCGATAGGCGTCGATGACGATGTCATAGGTGGCGCCGGCGATCCCGACGAGCACCGCCGCGATGATCGTGGTGCGGATGCCGGCCGCCGGATCCACGAGCGCGAGGTTCACAACGGCTGCGATCACGGCAAAGCCCGCGAGCAGCAACCAGGACACGCGTTGGCCGAGCCTGCCGAGCACCGGAATGCGCACGCCGTCGACGATCCAGGCCCAGAACACCTTGAGGTTGTAGACAAGGAACGCGAGGCTGAATGCGGTGATGGTCCGCTTGTCGATGCCGTCCTGCGCAAGGCGCGTGGTCAGCGTCGCGCCGATCATTGCGTAGGGGAAACCGGACGAGACGCCGACGAAGAACGCCGCCAGCGATTCCTTCTCGAGATACGGCCGGAGCGCAGCCCAAATCCCGCCGCCGGCCGACGGCCGGGCTTCCTTCACCGCTCGTAATCCATCGCGTGCCTTGAGATTGGCCCCATCCGGCACAGACCGTACGCGATCCCCGCGGCCTTAGCCAGTGCCCTGTCCCGCAAATAACTTTACAGTTTCGCTGCGTCGCCGTTATTCGGGCTGATCGAGAAAACCGAGCGGATCGTGCCAACCGATCGGCAGCTCCCCGTTCGAAGCGCCGGAATAGTCTTCCGGATCCATATCCACGGACCCGGACCAGTCTTCGGGAGCTCCGACTGATTCGACCAGGAGCCCCGTCCAGGTGGCGAAATCGACCTCGTCCAGGGTCCCGTCGAAATGCTGCAATTCAACCGTGGCGTCCTCTTCGTCCACGGCAACCACTTCGAATAGCCTCCCGTCGGGATGCCGATACCAATGGCCGATGACCGGATTCTCGACAGACATGTTGTTTACTCCAATACGATGCAAACGTTCTTTCTCTGGCCGGGCTCCCCTCACACCTATTTATAGATCATCACGGGAAATGTGCAAGACCGTATTGACGGTCGTCGCCGAAATGGCGCGGATCAAGCTGATCGCTATCGTTGATTACGCACGAGATGCCAGTCGAAAATCGTATGTCCTTCCTTCCGGCCGCGGCGCTCAAAGCGCGTGACGGGACGATCGAGCGGCCGGTCACCCGAATGTTCGCGGCGTTCAACGACGTTGAAGGAGTCGCTGGCAGCGATCATGTCGTCGATATGGTCTGCATAATTGCGCCAGTCTGTTGCAATGCACAACGCGCCGCGCGGTTTCAATCGGCCGGCGATCAGTGCCAGGAAATCCGGCTGGAGCAGTCTTCGTTTGTGATGTCTTTTCTTCGGCCAGGGATCGGGAAAGTAGATATTGATGCGATCGAGCGAACAAAGCGGGAGCTGACTTTCAAGGACCTCGACCGCATCGTGCGCGATCAACCGCAGATTGTGCAAATCCGACGCTTCCGCCCGCAGCAGGCAATGGCCGATGCCCGGCCGGTGCACTTCGATGCCGAGGAAATCGAGTTCTGGATGTTCCGCCGCCTGGCGAACCAGCGTTTCGCCGTCGCCGAAGCCGATCTCCAGCACTCGTTCCTCCTGTCGCCCGAAAACCTCATCCAGATCCAGCAGAACGGGCGAATACTCGAGACCGAAACGCGGCCACAATCGGTCAAGGGCGCGTTCCTGTGCGGCTGTGATGCGGCCCGTGCGGCGCACGAAGCTTCGAATCGTCCGTCGATGACGGTCTTGCGATGGAGCGTGCAATGGAAGTCTCCTGGCAGGCCGATATTGTAACGAACGGATGTGGCGCTCGCGCCGCACGATCGGGCACTATGCCCGTTTGTCGGCGGCCTCGCCCGCCCGGCCTTCCCGGAAATGCAGATGAAGCTCGGATTCGCTGAACGATTGCACATGCAGCATCGATTGTTACGCTGCCGCTTCAAATCCGAGGCGCCCAGCATCCGTTTTCTGCTGGAATCTCCATTGGCGGGCGGCACGCTGGTGGACATCGGCGCAAATATGGGCGTCTTCTCGTATTACATGTCGCGCTGCGCCGGTGCCGCAGGGTCTGTGTACGCGTTCGAGGCGCAACCCGAGCTCGGACCGCATCTTGCGGCCGTTGCGCGCACCTTCGGCCTCTCGAATCTTCACATCATCAACGAGGGGCTTTCGTCGCAGCCGGGCGTGTTGCGGATGCGCCGTTCGGGGGCCGGGTCGGGGAGGGCGAGCTTCGACCACGGCACCGGCGACGACCTGGAGGAACTCGACATTCCCGTGACGACGCTCGACCTGTTTTTTCAAGAAGTCGAACACGATCCGATCCGCTTCATCAAATGCGACGTCGAAGGCCACGAGCTCGAAGCTTTCCGGGGTGCTCGAGGCATTCTGCACGATGAAAGGCCGGTGTTGCTGTTCGAATGCCATCACGACGAAGCCGTGGACGGCAGTCTGTTTGCATTCCTGGTATCGCTGGGATACGACGGCGTCTTCTTCCAGGTCGAGCCCGAAGACCACAGGAGCCTCGTGCGCAACACGCGCGGCAGGTACCAGCATTATTCGTCGTTCGAGCGATGTGCCTATCCACGCCCCGGCGTGCGACACAGGAACTACATTTTCATGAAGGACCGGGAGCGCCTTGAGAGGATGTTGTCCGGGGATGCGGAGGGTGCGTAATCGGCCATCAGCTGCTTAGGTCCGACAGGCTGCTAGCGCGGGGCCTGCGGCCTGCCGGTCCACAGGCTCGCGGCACCGGCTGCGAGGAGCGCCCAGCCGGCCCAATTCGTCGAGGAGAGGCACAGCACCAGCACCCCGGAGACGAAGGCGGTAGCACCGAGCGCGAGCCAGTAGCGCTGGCGCTGGCTCATTTTGAGCTGCTGCTCGATGTGTTCGAGTGCCGGAGAACGGAGCTCAAGCTGCAACCGTCCTTTAGCAGCCCGTTCCGACAAAACCCTCACTGCGACCGGCAGCTCGCGCAACGCCTCCCGCAGCTGCGGCAGGTTGTCGCGAATGCTGCCGAGCAGGGCGCGCGCCCCGACCTGTTCGTCCATCCAGCGGCGCAGCACCGGCCGTGCGGTTTTCCACAGGTCCAGTTGCGGGTAAAGCTCCCTGCCGAGGCCTTCGATGTTCACCAGCGTCTTCTGCAGCAGAATCAGCTGCGGCTGTATCTCGACATCGAAGCGGCGCGCCGCCTCGAACAGGCGCAGCATGACCTGCCCGAACGAAATCTCGGCCAGCGGTTTGCTGAAGATGGGTTCGCAGACGGTGCGCACCGCCGCCTCGA
>JBOHZD010000280.1:0-4236 GCA_050738315.1 Woeseiaceae bacterium | reverse complement strand
GCCTCATGTCCAAAGACGATTGAGCGCTGCCGACACGGCCCCTGGACATCGAGATTCTCGACGTCGGGTTTCTCGACGATTACCAATCATTCGCCCGTAAGACGGGCTCCTACGGGGGACAATTCGTCCTCGGTCAGCAATCCTCAATCTGCCTGTTCGTTTTCAATCTCGATACTCCACCCCGGGCCCGATTGGATGCCGTGCATCTCCGCAAAATTGCCCTGATTGATTGCAAGAGACACGTTGTTGAGACTGTTCAGGTACAGCAGTGGTTCACCCACCTCGACATCGCCAAAAGTCAGGTAGTAAGGCACCGTAGCTTCGAAGACCTTGTTGCGTCCATTCCGGATTCGCACGCCGACACGATCGCCGGGCCGCAGACCGAGCTTTGAGAAGGTCCGCCGATCGATGTTCGTCCAGACGTTCCCGTACTGGACGTCCAGGATCGGCACGTTGCCCTTGATCGATCCGTTTTCGAACACCGCGCGCTGGTAAGGTATCGAGACTATACGCGATGGAATTTCTTCGCCGACTTGTTCGAACTCGATTACACCGGCGGCCAGCCGCGCACCGGTGTAGGCGTACACATCGCGCCCATGAAAGGTATAGGACTCGTCCGAATGGGCGAGGCGATTGACCGCCTCATCGATCTCCCGCACTTCGTCGATGCCGAGTTGCTCGGCCACGAAAGTCAGGGTGCCGTTGTCCGGCGTGACGAAATAGTGTCCAGTGCGGGAACGCATCACGATGGACTTGCGCTCTGTGCCGACGCCGGGGTCGACCACCGACACGAACACCGTCCCCTTCGGCCAGTATTCCGCCGCCTGCACGAGGCGCAACGAAGCCTGCCAGATGTCGAACGGCGGAATCTCATGCGTGATGTCGTAGATCGGCAGCTCCGGTGAAACGCTGACCGCCACCCCTTTCATGGCCGCAACCGCCGCATCGCGGGTACCGAAATCCGATTGAAACACGAGCGGACTGTCCGCCCGTGCGACTTGCAGCGCGAGAAATGCTGCAAGGGCAAAAATCGTGCGCCTCATCTCTCTTTTCGCTCCGGTCAGCGTGGGTCGATAACCAGGCGTAACGGTTCGCCAATGCGCGCTTTGGCGACTTCGTCGGAATGAAACGGCATCGGCACCCACTCCTTCTTCGCAAACAGCGGTAACTGGTCGAACGAGTATGGGGAACTCTCTTGCGATGACTGGCCGAAGGTCATGATGGCCTCGGCTACGGGGCCGCGTTCGTCGAAGGTTACGGTCTGGATGTAGCTGCTGCCAAAATTGATCTGGTAACCGCCCGGTTCAAGGGTATTCGTGCCGATGGTTTCCAGTTTGTTCAGCAATCCTTCGGGTTCGGTGCCGCCGTGCAGGCCGATGATGCCGTGATGGGTCTTTCGCACCTGCACCTCACCGAGCGGTGCGTCGAGCGAGAAACCGGCCGCGAGCACCGTCGCAACGGCGTCATCCAGACTCGCGAAGAGTTGCGAGCGTGTCCGCGGATCACCAGTATTCAACCCGGACGGCGTCGTCATCGGCTGCGCGGGGTCGAATGGCACACGCCAGACATTCTCGATGTTGCTCGCCGCCCGCCACCATTCACGAAACAGGTGCGCACCGCGCGAGTCGAGATTGTTGCGCCGGTCCCATGCCGAGAGGACCGAGCAGGCTTCCCGGACAGTCTCCGCGCTCGCCTCCTCGCAGACGGCCAGCAAGTCGTCCAGCACCAGGTACGCCGCGTGGTTGCGATCCTGAAACAGCATCGCCTGCAATTCGGGCAAACCGACCTTGTCGTGTTCCGCGATGCCGTCTTCGCCGGCGAGCCGCGTGCGGATCGCAAACAATCCGGCGCGCGTACGCAGGTTCTGTTGCTCGTCCTTGCCGCCAATCAACGGCGAGAATTCAGGCCAGTCGATATCCGGATTGCTGAGCCAGAAACTGTCGTTGCTGTTTTGCACCCAATCATCGCGGATCGCGACCGGCATGCGCTCGATGGGGATGAAGCCAGGAACCGGCGAATCCGCATCGCGATGCCAGTCACAGTCCGTCGTCGAACCGTCGAGCACCACCAGGCCTGCTGCCTCGAACAGTCCGGCTGCGGGTTTCGACGGTGCACAGCGTTCAAGTTGTTCGACGCCGATGTCAGGCACGACACTGACGTCCGCGTACATTACCTCGCCATGGCGATCGGCTGCCATCGTATTCACCCAGGGAACGCCGAGCTCAGCCAGGACCGTGCGCATCTCCTCAACGCTTGCTGCCTTGTTGAAGCCCACCCAGATCTCCATGGAGCGAAGATTCAGGGTATTGGCGTCCTTCAGCGCATAGGCATGTTTGTCATTCCAGGAAAGTCCCGCGTCCGGCGCGTCGATGACCGGCCCGAAGTGCGTCGTCCAGATCGTGTGTTCCCTCGATGCGACCTCGCCATCGCCTTTTCGCACTTCGTATGTCACCGTCTGCGTCGACATCGGCACACGCTTCCCGTCGAGCAGGTAACTCGTCGGATCTCCGGGCACGAGCGACAATTCGAAAATCGTAAAGCGCTGGCCGGTCGACACGGTGTGCGTCCAGGCGACATCCTTGTTGAATCCGATCTGTATCAGGGGGCTGTGGCCGATGGCCGAACCCATGACGTCCAGGCGTCCGGGAATCGTCAGGTGCATTTCCCAGAAACGATTGACGCCGGCCCACGGAAAATGCGGATTGCCGAGCAGCACGCCGCGTCCGTTCGAAGTGACCTCGGAACCGAACGCCCAGCCGTTGGAGCCGAGTTCCAGATTGTTGAAGCGAAAACGTTCCAGTGCAGCCGCGGCCTGGTCCAGGTCAGGCGGTTCTCCCACCGGCGTGTCGGTCGCCGGCGGCGCGGCGCCGACGATCGCGTCCGCCAGCAACGCGATGCCGAGTTGCACCATCATCAGCTCCTGCAGGCGCAGGTAGTCCGCAGCGGTCATCGGACGAACCCAGGGCTCGCCGCGACAGGGTACGGGCAGGCTTGACGCGTGGTCGCGTAAATAACGGTTATAACCGTCGACGTAACCCCGTCTCATGGCCTGCGCTTCCGGGCTGACCGAGTCTTCCGTCCGCGCGAGCGCTGCATCGTCCATGTGCGCGCGGATGAAAATGTCGATCTGCTCGTTCGGCATCACACGTAATCCGAGCAATGCGCGACCTTCCGCCCCGAAAAAGCGTGACCGCTCTCCGCGGATGGTCACCAGTTGATTCGCGGTCTGGCACACGTTGTCCTCGGCATGCGCATACGCAACGCCGTAGGCCAGCGACTCGTAATCGGGGGCTTCGATGTGTGCGATGCCGTGTGCGGTCCGTTGGATCTCGACGCTCCTGCCGGGACTCGGTGTGACGCTGCACCCCACCGTCATTGTCGAAATGACAGCCGCGGCAAAGAGTGCAATACCGTTTCTGGAAAGCGGACGTTTCAATGGAGCACTCCTTGTTATTGTCGACACCGCCGCGGACGTACTGCGCGAATCCGGGGCGCGCGTGCTATTGTCGCACAGCAACCCGAACAGCATAGCTTGGAATCGCCGCATCGGCGATCGCGTGCACAGCGATCCGGAGGCTTCATGAAACAGTTACTCCTCGTTGCCGTTGGAGGCGGGCTGGGTGCCGTCGCGCGGTACAAGGTCGGCGGCCTCATTCTGCATCACACTGCGAACTGGAAATTTCCGCTGAGTACGTTTGTTGTCAATGTTTCCGGTTGCCTTCTGGCCGGTGTGCTTGCCGCCATGATTATCAAACACGACGCCTTCAGCGCCGACGCCCGCCTTTTTCTCTTCACCGGGCTGTTGGGTGGCTTCACGACATTCTCAGCCTTCGGACTGGAAACCGTTTACCTGCTGCAACGCCACGAGGTGATACTGGCGGTATTGAATGTCGGACTGAGCACGCTGGCCGGCGTCCTGATCCTGTGGCTCGGCATCAAGGCAATTCCTTAGTTCGATACGAGGATTCGTGCGGTTTGTGAAGGGACAGTGAAGTGAACCTTAACGCTTTGCGGCACGCGAAGGCGTGCCGGCATTCTGTACGCGTCGCCCGCAGGGCGGGCCCCTACAGAGGCAGAAATCGACTGCATGAGCACACCCCCGGTGCCGCCCCGCGCCTCCGGAGTTATGTTCACTGTCCCTGCACGCCCGATCTGTGCCATGATCCTCGGCGGGTGACCCTGGCGCGCATGCCTCGCGGCAACTGCGCTGATAACAGACCATAACAAGAACGACAA
>JBOHZD010000279.1:0-5586 GCA_050738315.1 Woeseiaceae bacterium | reverse complement strand
GGCCTAGATATCGCTGGCCTCGTCGACTACATCACTGATCGGCGGCACGGCGAAACCTCGAACCCCCTGATTTACGAAAAAGCTCTGCCGACTGACCGAGACATGTCCGTCCTCGTACTGCTCGACGCCACCAATTCCACCAACGAAGAGATCGACGGTGGTCCGATATTCGAGAAGGAACGACATCTCGCCGGTCAACTTACGGCGAGCCTGGACGAACTCGGAGATCAGGTGGCGATGTACGGGTTCTATTCACGTGGCAAGGATTTCGTTCGATTTCTCCGAATCAAAGCCTTCGACGACGCTTTCGACACCGCCGCAAAGCGACGACTGGCGGACGTGCAGCCAGCCGGGTTCACGCGCCTCGGCGCGGCGCTACGCCACGGCGCACATTTGTTAGCTACCGAAGCTCTGACCCGAAACATGGTCTTAGTTGTGATCGGAGACGGGCTACCTTACGACGATGGCTACGAGGGTAGCTACGCGAGGGCTGACACCCGCAAGGCGATCCATGAGGCGGTGCGGTCGGGTGTAGGTGTCGTTGGGTTAGCCATAAGATCATCGACGGCACCCGCGATCCATCAGGATATCTGGTCGGAAGTGCCGTTCAGGGTAGTAGCCAACAGCGACGATGTCCGCGCACACGTGCGCTCGCTGTTCACGGACGCACTGGGCATGACCCGCACAAACGGACGCAGGCGTGAGCGGCCCGCAACTGGTGAGCACTTGGTGCCAAGCCACGTATTAAGTCGGCTGCGCAGATCGAATTCGTATGTGTGACATGAAATCCAACCGAGCTGGAGGTATGTGATAAGCATGAGTGTGGTCGATGATCATGAAGTCTCTGCTCGTGGTACCGGCAACTATCAACCGGTGGGCGACGAGGTCGCGATCTTCGCCTCAGCGTGGCGTTGCGGACTGCCCGTGATGCTCAAAGGGCCGACGGGCTGCGGCAAGACGCGCCTTGTCGAGCACATGGCGGCGACGCTCAAGGTGCCCCTCTACACAGTGTGTTGCCACGAAGACATCACGGCGTCTGACCTATTGGGCAGGTTCGTTTTGACTGACTCGACCACTGAGTGGGTTGACGGACCCTTGACACGAGCGGTGCGCGAAGGCGGCATCTGCTACCTCGACGAGATCGTCGAAGCGCATCAGGATGCCATCGTTGCAGTTCACTCTCTCGCGGACCATCGGCGTGAGCTCAACATTGAGCGGCTCGGCGGGCTACGGCTCATGGCAGCCGACGGCTTTCAACTGGTGGTCTCCTACAACCCGGGCTACCAGAGTCTCCTCAAGGACCTCAAGATGTCGACCCGGCAGCGCCTGGTCGCGATCGACCTCGGATTTCCTCCCCCAGACGTAGAGCGACGGATTTTGCTGCAGGAGTCCGCACTGAGTGAAGATGGCATCGACGATATCGTGCGTCTGGGCCAGGCCATCCGTCGCGTCGACGACGCTGGTCTGCGCGAGGTCGCCTCCACCCGCACGCTTATCACGACCGCGAGATTGGTTCATAGCGGCCTTCCGCTGCGCTCGGCGGCAATAGCCGCGATGGTCAGCCCGCTTACCGACGACACCGAAGCACGTGCGTCACTGGCGCTGTTGATTGATTCCTACCTGGCCTGAACACCTTCCTAATGGGAACCGGGGCTTCGAAGCGGCTAGTGCGTCAGCGATCGTGTTGGCGGGACCGCGTTTCCGGTCAAGCGCGACCACACCTCCTCCTCACCGCATGCGAGTGCCATTTCACCCAGATGTCGAGCGCACATGCGCTGACTGGTGATGGCGTCTTGCCAGGCCCACAACCGTGTCGTTAACCGGTGCAATCCGGCTTCGCGCGTGATGCCGAGTGCGCCGTGCAGTTGATGGGCGATTCGGGCAGCCTCGGTAGCGCTAGCGCCGGCGATGACGCGCGCGACGGCGGCGGCTTCGAGGTCAGGAGAGGCGTCCCTGCCCCGAACGGTATCGAGGGTGCGTGCTACCGCAGTCTCGGCGAGCAGCAGCTGTTTTCGGAACGTGGCGAGCGCGGCGGCAACGGCGGGGATACGGATCAGCGGCGCCCCGAATTGCTCGCGCGACCGAACGTGGTCGCGGGTGCTCGCGAGCAGCTGCGCCGGCTCAGGAGAGGTGTGCCACCAGGATCAGTGCCGTTGTGGCGGCTACCACCCAGCCGCCGAAGATCAACCGCAGCGCAGGCGGCGCGCCCCGCAGCTCCATGAACCACCAGCCGATGACACCGACCTTGATGAAAGCCACTGTCAGGAGCATATCGCTGAGCCACAACGAGGGGCGCACGAGCTTGTGGTCGAGACCCACAACCGACGATACGACCGTGGCGACCATCAATACCGCCCAGGCGCCGAGGATGCCGACCTTCTGTGTGTGCTTCACGCCGAAGTCAGGTAGAAGAGCGGAAAGATCACGACCCAAAGCAGGTCGACCATGTGCCAGTACGTCGCGCCCGACTCAAAGGCGGCATGGCCGCGGTTGTCCGGCGATGCCCCTGCGCGTCTACGCAGGTAGATGAGGATCAACGTGCCGATGACGACATGCAGCAGATGGATCGCTGTCACGACGTAGAAGTACATGAAGAAACTGTTGGTTCCCGGCGTCAGGCCGCTGCTGAGCTTGTCGGAATACTCGATCGCCTTGCTCCCCATGAAGACGAATGCGCACACCAAGGCGCCGCCAAACAGCCGGCTGGCCGCCGCATCGTGTCCGTGACGTACGCCTTGGACACCGAGCGCGACGAACAGCGAGCTCGTCAGCAGAACAAGAGTGTTGACGATGCCGAAGCCTGCTGTCAGTTCGGTCTGCGAAGCGGCGAAGAGCTCAGGCTCATGGGCTCGGTCATGAAGGAATGTCCCGAAGAAAAGGACGAAGACGGTCATGTCGGCGAGGACGAAGACCCAGATTCCCGCCTCGCCCGGTACGTGCTCAGACCGCCGACGCGTCAATCGCGCCTGTTCCGTCACCTCTCAGCATCCATCCGCACTGGGGCGGAGTCCTCTGAACTCTCACGGTTGATCGCCTTGATCGAATAGATGCTGGTCGTCAGGAAGCAGACGAAGAACGAGAACGCCGGAACGTAGAACCCGAGCAATCCGTTCCATGCGAACGGCCCCGTCTTGAAGAAGATGATGAGCGTCGCGGGAATGACCATGAAAGCCGCCCACAGGGCGACGTAGCCCACCCATCGCGGAAATGTGGGCTTCTCAGCGCTGTCGATGAGCATGGACAACCCGATAGCGACGAACCAGCAGGTCAACGCGGTCCACGGCATTACGAACAAGAGGTATCCGAGGTCGTTGAAGGCACGAATGGTCCCAGCGGCCAACTCGTCGGGACGGAACGCAGCGATAAGCCATGCCGCCGAGCCTGTGATGCCGAGCATCGCGTTCACCACCGCGCAGGAGATCTGGATCAATGGAAGTGCGAGCGGCACACCCTTGATACGCCACGTCTGTACCGCGATCACAATTCCCCACGGGATGAGGAGCGCGGAACCTATTTGCACGAACGAGATTCCGATGCGGATCCCGGTGGTGTTATCGCGGTAGAGCGCTGCGATCTGTTCCGCTGTGGCGCTGGGGGCCGGGAGTGGGAGGAATCCGGCGAGGATTCCAAACCCCGCTCCGAACAAGACTGCGAACGCCGGTCCGCACCAGATGAATGCCAGGTGGACCATTCGCTTCACGGTCGTCGCACTTCCTTCCATGGCGTCTCTATATGCAATAGCATGTTACGTATTTACAGACAACCCGGTCCGCGGCGTCTCATCGCTATCACCCCTATCCAGCCCTGTGAATCCACCCACTTGTGGGGCAACGCAATTGGGCTGGGCTACGACCCGCGAGGCAGGCCCAAGTGGCGCTCGGCGAGGATGTTGCGCTGGATCTCGTTGGCGCCGCCAGCGATCGTGTCGATGATCCCGCTGCGCCAGCGCAGCTCGAAGCGGCCGCTCATCGGTGCATCGGCGACGTCCTCGCGCAGCAGACCTTCGACGCCCAGCAGGTCGACGATGGCCTCGGTGTTGTTCTGGCGCGTTTCGGTGAGAGCAACCTTGAGCATCGTCGCCTCGATTGTGGGTACCTCGTGCCGCAAGACTCGGTCGAACGATCGAGTGGAGTGTGTGCGCGCACCTTCGACGTTAACCGCGCACCGCGCAATGAGCCGCCGCACCCTGGGGTCGTCCCAGCGCGACTCTTCTCGACCCCACGCGATGAGCTCATCGAGGTCGCGCTGAAGCCCTCCAAACGGGAAGCCCTTCAGGCGCTCATAGTCAAGCGCTTCCATGATGTGGCGCCATCCTTGGTCGACTTCACCGACCAGTCGCGAGGCGGGCACGACGGCGTCGTTGAAGTGCACCATATTTGTCTGGTGATCGGCCATTGTGTCGATCCTGCTCACCTCGATGCCGGGGGCTTTCGTGTCGACCAGGAATAGTGAAATTCCTTGATGCTTGGAAACATCGGGGTCAGTGCGCGCGGCAAGCCAGATCATCTGTGCGAAGTGCGCCCCGCTTGTGTACATCTTCTCTCCGTTGAGGATGAAGTTGTCCCCGTCACGCACCGCGCGTAACTGAAGGTTCGCGAGGTCGGAGCCTGCCTCGGGCTCGCTGTAGCCGAGGGCGATGCTGAGATCGCCGGAAACGATTCGCGGGAGGATATCGCGTTTGAGCTCGGGTGAGCCATTCCTCATCAGCGTCGCGCCCATCATCCCCACTTCGATGGACAGCGAAGGGTGCCCGACGTAGTCGAGCTCTTCCTGAAGGACGATCTGGTAGGTTTCGTCGAGTCCTTTACCGCCGTACTCGATCGGCCAATCGAGGCCGAGCCATCCCTGTGCTGCAAGCTTTTTGATGAATGCCGCTTTCTCGGGCGTATCGGCTTGAGGGAAGGGTCCCTGTGTGGGGATGACCGGATCGAAGTGCTTTTCGATGAAGCCACGGACCTCTTCTCGAAATGCATCGAGGTCAGGTTCAGGGCGAAACGTCGCAGTCGTTGGTGTCACAGTTCGATGCCCCTACGATGCAGAGCCGTCGCGTAGCGGTCGCGCAGAAGGGGGATTGCACGAAGTTCTTCCGCGATGACGTCCAGGTGATATTCGGGTCCTCCCCACGACATCTGAGCGACCTTGGCTCGACGACTGAAAAGATGAACATTGGCCTCAGTGCAATATCCCATCCCGCCCCACACCTGGTGGCAGCTGCGGGACACCGCAACGAACGCTTCGCCGGCGCGAACAAATGCCGTCGATGCCAAGCGGCGGGCCTGTGGTGCATCGTCGCCGAGCAATTCAGCGGCATTGCGTGCCAACGCCTCTGCTTCAGCCACCTCGATGTCACAGTCCGCGAGCCGATGTTGTACCGCCTGAAAGCTACCGATTGGTACACCGAACTGGTGGCGCTCCGAGACGTACGTGACCGTGTCCTGGAGCAGACGTGCTGCCGCACCTGCGCACCACGCTGCCTGCATGGCGGCAACGCGGCACAGCGCAGCCTCGATCGCGTTCCATCCGGACACGAGGGGTTCGCCGGGCGCGTCCTCGAATGCAGCCTCGGCAAATTGCGCGCCAGCCATC
>JBOHZD010000278.1:0-14402 GCA_050738315.1 Woeseiaceae bacterium | reverse complement strand
GCGACCTAACAGTAATTAGGCCGCGTTCCACGATATTGAATTGTCGTGCGCGCTTGATAAGTCCGTATTCGTGGCATTATTCGTTACCTTTAATCCGCCACCATTTCAGAACTTTAAGCCATTTCCCGGCGAGTCGCTGCGTAATATCGCGCCTTCCTCTTTCCCACGGCCCAGTACGACTGCCGACCGCACGGTCGTGGGTAACAGCATCCGACTTTCACTTTCGTCAACGATGGCAGCACCCGATGTCACCAACGGTTCACAATATAGCACCCAATTGCCACGGCACGAATTCCAGGTCGCCGAATCCGCTCGCCTCGCTCGCGCTCTTCCTGCCACTCGCGATCTCGAGGATAAGGTCGAATATCTTCGCGCCGCATTCCGCGGGCGTCTCCGCACCTTCCAGAATACCCCCACAATCGCAGTCAATGTCTTCCGCCATCCTTTGCGCCATTTCTGAATTGCTCGCAAGCTTCAGGCTCGGCGCGGGCTTCGCACCGAACACCGAACCTCGTCCCGTCGTGAAGCAGACAACGTTGGCTCCGGATGCAATCTCCCCGGTGGCCGAGCACGGATCGTAGCCGGGGCTGTCCATGAACACGAAGCCGCGCCGATCGATGCGTTCCGCGTATCGGTAGATTCCTCGCAGCGGCGACGATCCCGACTTCGCGACAGCGCCCAGCGATTTTTCCAGGATCGTCGTGAGTCCACCTGCGATGTTGCCGGGCGACGGGTTGTTGTCGAGGCTGGCGCCATTCTTCGCGGCGTAGTCGACCCACCACTCGAGCAGGTGCTCGAGGTCGCCGCGCACTTCCGGGTCCTCTGCGCGCCCGAGGAGCAGCGACTCCGCGCCGTAGATTTCTGGCGTCTCCGCGAGGATCACCGTGCCGCCGGCTCGCACCAGCGAATCAGCGGCGAAACCCAGCGCTGGGTTTGCGGTGATGCCGGAGAAACTGTCGGAACCTCCACATTGCAATCCTAGCGTCAGTCCTGCTGCTGATATTGCTTCGCGTCGCGCCCGATCTGCGGCGTTCAGCAGTTCGCGCACGGTCTCATCAGCCTCTGCGATGGCTTTGTGTGTGCCGCCGGCTTCCTGAATTGTCATCGTGCGTAGCGTGGGACCGGGACTCAGTTTCTGCGACTTGAGCAACCTGTCGATCTCGTTGACCTCGCAACCGAGGCCAATCACCAGCACGCCGGCGAAGTTCGGATGATTGATAAAGCCGCCCAGCGTGCGTTGCAGGAGTTCTATCCCTAAGCCCGTCGCGGACATGCCGCAGCCGGAGGTGTGCGTGATCGGAACTACGCCGTCGACGTGGGGCCAGGTTTTTATCGCATCGCCGGCAAAGCGGTCGGTGACCTTGCGGACGACGGTGGCGGAACAGTTGACGGTGGCGATGACGCCGACGTAGTTGCGGGTGGCGGCGCGGCCGTCGGGGCGGCGGTAGCCTTGGAAGAAGTGTTCTTCCTTGCCTGGTGTCCAGACAGGCTTTGCGGCTGCGGTGGACGTGGTGTGTTTTGCGAAGGCGAGGTTGTGGACGTGGACGTGTTCGCCCGCGGCGATGTCCTGCGTTGCCTCGCCTATGAAGTGGCCGTACTTGAGGACACCCTGCCCTTCGGGAATGGCCACGGCGGCAAACTTGTGGCCAGCGGGGATATCGGTGCGGACGGTTATGTCCAGGTCCGCGAGGCGCGTGCCGGGGGGGAGTGCGCTGGTTGCCAGGGCGACGTTGTCGGCTTCGTTCAGGATGAGGTATGGGTTGGGTTTCATTGGGTTATGGGGGTTGGTTGAGGTTTGGTCGCCCGCATGGCGGCCTCCTACAGATGGAGTCGCAACGTTTTTGCGGCGCCTGCGGTGAGTAGATGGCGGAGGTTTTCGGTGACCATGCTGCGGAACCGGGGGTTTTCTGGGAGGTCTGTGCCGAAGATTTCACGGATGTCCAAAAAACCGCCGGCCAGATCGGCGGGGTCCGGCCCGGCTTCCGCGGAAATGGTCGCGAAGCGCTCTGCCAGCGGATCGTCTACATGATACGCCTTGCCGGATTCGTCGCGGCCCATTGCGTAGCGCATCCAGCCGGCAATCGCGAGGGACAGGGCGGCGATCGGCCCTCCCCGCTTCAATTGCGCCCTGACTGTGCCGAGCAGGCGTTGCGGCAGTTTCTGGGAGCCGTCCATCGCGATCTGGCGGTTGCGGTGCATGAGGGCCGGGTTGGCGAAGCGCTCGAGTAACTCCTTTATATAGGTCGCGTGGTTCATCGGTGCCGGCTCCGGAGTCACCGGAGAGATTTCGTCCGTCATCAGGCCGCGTATGTAGGTTTCGAAATGCCGGTCCTGCATCGCTTCATGTACGTGTTCGAAGCCGGCCAGGCAGCCGAGATAGGCAATCGTCGAGTGCGAGCCGTTCAGCAGGCGGAGTTTTGCCGTCTCGAAGGGCTCAACGTCCGGCACGATGTGGGCGCCGCCGGCTTCCCAGTAAGGGCGCTCGTTGCTGAAGTTATTTTCGATCACCCACTGGCGGAACGGTTCGGTCTTCACGAAGCCTTCGTCGCGCAGACCCGTCGCCGCTGCGTTCCGCTCTATGTCCTCATCCGTCGTCGCTGGAACGATTCGGTCGACCATTGTTGCCGGGAAGGCCACGTTGTTGCCGATCCAGTCCGCGAGTGCTTCATCCACCTCCCCCGCGAAACGCAGCACGGCAGCGCGCAGCCGTGCGCCGTTGCCGGGCAGATTATCGCAGGAGACGATGTTCGGCGGATCGGCGGAAGTGGCCCTACGCTGCTTCAGCCCAGCGGCGAGAAAACCGATCGTGCTGCGGGGCGAGCCGGCATTGTGCAGGTCGTGGAGGATGTCCGGGTGCGTCAGCGCCAGCTCGCCGCTGTCCGGATCCAGGCAATAACCTTTTTCCGTGACCGTTAGCGTGATAACCCGCACCTGCGGATCGGTCAGTAAGCGCACCACTGCCGCCGGGTCCTCCGGCGCCACGTACATCGACTTCAGAGCCCCGATCAAGCGGCGCTCTTCCGAGCTTCTATCGAACTCGCCCACCACGTAGAGGCCGTCCTGCGGGCTCAACCGGTCGCGCACTTCCGACCGCCGCAGGCTCACGCCGGCGATTGCCCAGTCACCACCGCGCACGTCCATCGCATCGTCGCAGTACACGGCCATGTGCGAGCGCATGAACGCGCCGACGCCGAGATGCACGATGCCGACCGCCGCGCGTTCCCGATCGTAGCGGGGCCGGCGTACGGCGGCATCGAGATTAGCAAGCGTACTGATAGACAACCGCGCCAACCGAATCTCTCTCGTAGTTATGAGCCGGGACAAAACTTGTAGTTTTGCATGAATGGCCTGCCACCGCGTCTAAAACTACGAATCCTGTCCCGGCACCAAACGACGAACCGAAAGGCGTTCGGCGTTCATTGCCGGCTGAGCAGCTCCGGCAGCCACAGTGAGACGGCCGGCACGTTGGCGACAACCGCGAGTGCCGCCAGCAACGCCAGGTAGAAAGGCCACATCGTGCGCACGCTCTGCTCGATCGGGATCCGGCCGATCGCGCAGCCGACGAACAGCACCGAGCCGACCGGCGGCGTCACGAGACCGATCCCGAGATTCAGTATCAGCATGATGCCAAACTGTACCGGGTCCATGCCGAGACCGATCGCGACGGGCAGGAAAATCGGCGTCGTGATGATGATGAGCGGCGCCATGTCCATGAAAGTGCCGAGGATGAGCAGCACGAGGTTGATCAGCAGCAGCAACACGAGGGGATCCTCGCTGATGCTCTTCAAGAGAGACGCGAGCTGCTCCGGCACCTGCAGGATTGCGAGCAGCCAGCCGAATGCCGCCGCCGTGCCGATGATGATCATCACCAGCGCCGTGGTCCTGACCGCAGCCGTGGTCGCCTGCACGAAACGCTCCCACGTCAGCGAGCGATACACGAAGAACGCGACCACGATCGTGTAGACGACCGCGATCGCGGAGGACTCCGTCGCCGTGAACACGCCGAGCAGGATGCCAAGCACGATGATCAGCGCCGCGAGCAGCCCCGGAATTGCCGAGACGAGCGCCACCAGGAACGTACGCACCCCGGGAAACTCGCCGCGCGGGTAGCCGCGCCGCACTGCGACGAGGTACGCCGCGATCATCAGCAGCAAGCCCGTGAGAATTCCCGGGATGATGCCTGCGATGAAGAGATCCGCGATCGAGATGCTGACGCTCGCCGCCGCCGCATAGATGATCATGTTGTGCGACGGCGGGATCAACAGGCCCGTGATCGCCGACGTCGCCGACACGTTGACCACGTAGTCGGCGTCATAGCCCTTCTCCCGCATCACCGGCCCCAGCGAGGAGCCGATCGCGGACACGCTCGCGATGGCCGAGCCCGAGACGCTGCCGAACAGCATCGATGCGCCGACGGTCACCTGCCCCAGGCCGCCGCGCGTTCGCCCGAGCGCGGCATCGGCGACGCGGATCAGCCGTTCCGCAATCCCGGCGCGGTGCATCAGGTCGCCCGCGAACACGAAGAACGGGATCGCCATCAGCGCGAAGATGTTCATGCCGGCGGCCATGCGCTGGAACGGCACCACCAACGGGATGTCGAGCAGGAAGAACGTGACGAGCGACGCCACGCCGAGCGCGAACGCCACCGGCACACCGATGATCAGCAGCACCGCGAGCGTGCCCATGAGCGCGATCAGCTCCATGTCGGATCGATCTCCCGGCCGCGCAGGTCCGCGACGATGTTTTCGATGCTGAACCCGAAGATGAGCAGGCCCGCCAAAGGAATCGGGATGTACGCGACCCCGCGCGGGATGTTGAGCGCCGGGATCACGTGCTCCCAGGTCGCGATCATCAGTTCGGTGCCATAGACCGCCATGAGGGCGCCGAACAGGCCGACGACGGCATGCGCGGCGAAATTGACCGCCTTCTTCCATTTGCCGGGCAATGCGTTCGCGACCACGCCGATGCGGATGTGGAAACCTTCACGCACACCCGCGGCGGCCGCGAACATCACGTACCAGATCATCAGCACGAGCGCGGCGGATTCCGCCCATGCGGTGCTGTCGTTCAATACGTAGCGTGCGAATACCTGCCACCCGATGATGGCGGTCATCAGCAGCAGGCCGAGCCCAGAGAACCAGCGGATGAAGCGGCTGATGGGGGCGCTATTCATGACGGACTCCTTGCCACGGGTCGCCCGCATGGCGGGCTCCTACAGGGGGTGCGTTCAGGGCCTGGATTTCCTCGGCGAGCTCGCGCAGGCGCGGCGTCGTGAGGAACGCCTCCCAGACCGGATGCATGAGCTTCGAGAACGCCTCGTGGTCGACGTCCTCGACCAGCTCGATGCCGTCCTCCAGCACGCGCCGGCGCGATTCCTCGACGCGCGCGTCCCACAGCTCTCGCATGATCGGCACGGATTCGTCGACGGCCGCCTGCAAGTGCTCTTTCTGCCCGTCGTCCAGTTTCTTCCAGGTGCGCATGGAAGCGACCAGCACCTCGGGCGCCAGCACGTGCTGCGTCAGGCTGTAGTAGCGGGCGGCTTCGAAATGCCGCGAGGTCTCGTACGACGGCCAGTTGTTCTCCGCGCCGTCGACCACTCCCTGCACGAGCGCTTGGAACACCTCGCCGTAGGGAATCGGCGTCGGGTTCGCGCCAAGCGCCTCCACCATCGCGACGTAGATGTTCGAGTTCTGCACCCGCACTTTCAGGCCGTGCATGTCGTCGGGCGTGTGGATCGGCCCGCGCGTGTTGTAAAAGGAGCGCGCGCCGGAGTCGTAGTAGCAGAGGCCTTTGAGCCCGTGCGGCGTCATCGCGCCGAGAATCGCGCGGCCCGGCGCGCCGTCGAAGGCCGCGCGCGCGTGCGCGACGGAGCGGAACAGGAACGGCAGCGCCAGCACGACCGTCTCCGGCACGATCGAATTCACCGGCGCGAGGTTGACGCGGTTCAAATCGAGGCCGCCGAAGATCGTGATCTCGAGCGTGTCCGCTTCGGAGCCGAGCTGGCCGCCGGAATAGACGCGGACGCGCATTTCGCCATTGGTGCGCTCCGCGAGGATGCGGTCGATGGCGTGCAGTGCCTTGGTCGTCGGGTAGCTCTCGGGGTGAGTCTCGGCGGCGAAGAGCGGG
Organism: Woeseiaceae bacterium; assembly: GCA_050738315.1. Taxonomy (GTDB): domain Bacteria; phylum Pseudomonadota; class Gammaproteobacteria; order Steroidobacterales; family Woeseiaceae; genus IDS-8. The sequence goes on along the minus strand of JBOHZD010000278.1, from coordinate 8,276 downwards.
CGCTTGCGGCTGCCCGCCTCGCGCTGGCAGGCCGTGAGCAGGAGCGGCGCCAGCAGCAGCTCACGCCGTGTCAGCATGTTGATCCAGTTTGTAGGCGCGGCGCGGCAGGTTATACGCGAGATCGACGATGACTTCCGCCGCTTCGTCCTCGTTCAACTGGTGTTCGGCGACGAGACCCGCGAGGTACGCGGCATCGACGCGGCGCGCGACGTCGTGGCGCGCCGGGATGGAAAGAAAGGCGCGCGTGTCGTCGTTGAAGCCGACGGTGTTGTAGAAGCCCGCCGTCTCGGTCGTCTGCTCGCGGAAACGGCGCATGCCTTCCGGCGAATCGAAGAACCACCACGCGGGCCCGAGCTTGAGCGACGGGTAGACGCCGGCGAGCGGCGCCAGCTCGCGGCTATACGCGCTCTCGTCCAGAGTGAACAGGATGATCGAGAGGCGCGGGTCGAGCCCGACCGCGTCGAGCAGCGGTTTCAGCCCGTGCACATAGTCGGTCGGCATCGGAATGTCGAAGCCCTTGTCGCGCCCGTACGTGCGGTGCACGAGGCGGCTGTGGTTGCGGAACGCGCCCGGGTGGATCTGCATGACGAGCCCGTCGTCCAGGCTCATGCGCGCCATCTCGGTCAGCATCTGTGCACGAAACAACTCGGCATCGTCAGCGGACGGTGCCGGGCTTCGTATTTTCGCATCTTCCGCCGACAGCGGTGATGTTGGCGATGTCGGTGCCGGGCTTCGTATTTTCGGGCTTCGTATTTTCTGAAACAGGGCTGCGGCGGCACGCGCGTCGAGGTCGGCGCTACGGGCTGTCGGGTGGCCGTGGTCGGTCGACGTCGCGCCGAATCTCTTGAAGAACTCGCGGCGGGCGCGGTGCGCGGCGAGGTAGCCGCGCCAGGTGGACGTGTCTTCGCCGGTCAGCTCGCCGAGTCGCTGCACATTGTCGCGGAAACCGTCGAACGCCGGATCGACCGTCGGGTCCGGCCGGTAGGCAGTGATGACGGTACCGTTCCAGCCGCTGTCGCGGATCTTCGCATGGTGCTTCAGTTCATCGAGCGGCGACTCGGTCGTCGTCAGCACTTCGATGTTGAAACGGTCGAACAACGCGCGCGGCCTGTAGTCCGGTCGCGCGAGCTTTTCCGCGATCGCATCGAAATAACGGTCGGCCGTTGCCGCTGAAAGCTGCACCTCGAGTTCGAAGACTTCCGCAAAGACCCAGTCGAGCCACAGGCGCGAAGGGGTGCCGCGAAAGAGATGGTAGTGCTGCGCGAGGCGCCGCCAGAGTTCGCGCGGCTCGCCCTCGCCCACTGTGCCGCCGGCGCGCGGCACGCCGAGGTCGGAGAGCGCAATGCCCTGGCTGAAGAGCATGCGGAACAGGTAGTGATCCGGCGCGAGCAACAGCTCCGTGGCGTTCGTGAACGGTTCGTTGTCGGCGAACCAGCGCGGGTCGGTGTGGCCGTGCGGGCTGATGATGGGCAGTCCGGCGACCTCGCTGTGCAACCTGCGCGCGATTTCGCGCACGGCCGGATCGGGCGGGAAGAGGCGGTCTGGTTGCAGCTCGAGGCGTCGCGTCATGACGGCACGTGAACTCGTTGGATTCCGGTGGCAGTCACCATAACCGCTGTTGGCGCGGCCATTCTAGTGCACCCCGTCGTAAATAATCGACCATTGTCGCGAGTGACTTTTTGTGGCTGGCAAGGCGCGACGACGAGTAACAGCTTGCGTTTTGCGAGGAGTCGCAACGCCGCCAGACACGAAAAGGCGCCGCGAGAATGGTCGATTATTTGCGACGGGGTGCACTAGTGGTGGTTGTCGAGGTCGCCCGCATGGTGGGCTCCTACAGTGACGTGTGGCCGCATGTATCTCCCCCATCGAACGGTCAGCGCGCCAGCCAGCCTCCGTCGACTGGCAGCAGGGCGCCGTGGACGTAGTCGGAGGCGCGGGATGCCAAAAATACCACGGCGCCGGCGAGATCCCGCGGATCGCCCCAGCGGCCGGCCGGTATACGTGAAAGAATCTCCCTGTTGCGCACGGCGTCGTTGCGCAATGCCACCGTGTTGTTGGTGGCGAAGTAGCCGGGGACGATCGCATTGACGTTGATATTTTTCGCCGCCCATTCGTTCGCGAGCAGCCGCGTGAGCCCGGCGAGACCGCTCTTGCTCGCCGTGTACGACGCAATGCGAATGCCGCCCTGGAAGGACAGGAGCGAGGCCACGTTGATGATCTTGCCGCCCTGTCCGCTCTCGACCATCTTTGCGGCCGCCGACTTCGCGAGGAAAAACGGCGTCTTCAGGTTCGTGTCGATCACCGCGTCCCAGTCGTCCTCGGTGAAGGCGAGTGCGTCGGCACGGCGGATGACGCCAGCGTTGTTGACGAGGATGTCGAGCGCGCCGAACGCGGCGATGGTTTCGTCGACGATGCGCACGCAGTCCCCGATCGACGACAGATCCGCCATGATGGCGACGGATTCGCCGCCCTGTTCCGCGATCAGGCGCGCAGTTTCCGTCGGCTCGGTGCGGCACACTAGCGCGACTTTTGCGCCTGCCCCCGCAAGCGCCACGGCCATCGCCTGGCCCAGGCCCGTGTTCGCGCCAGTGACGGCGGCAGTCTTGCCGCCCAGATTGAAAAGGTCGCTCACGCGCTGCTCACTACCGGAGCTGACAGATATCGAGCACGTTCATATCGGTGTAATCCAGGTTTTCCCCGCCCATCGCCCAGATGAAGGAATAATTGCTGATTCCGCAGCCCATGTGAATGGACCACGGCGGCGAAATCACAGCCTCGGAATCGCGCATGACGATGTGTCGCATCGCATCCGGCTCGCCCATGAAGTGAAAGACCCGCCCGTCGCCGAGGTCGAAATAGAAATACACCTCAGAACGGCGATCGTGCAGGTGCGGCGGCATCGTGTTCCAGACGCTGCCGGGTTGCAGGATGGTCAGTCCGAGCAACAACTGCGCGGATTTGCAGGTCTCGGGAACGATGTACTTGTAGATCGTCCGGTGGTTCGATGTTTCGAGTGATCCGAGTTCGAGCGGCACCGCGTCCTTGATGGAGATCTTCACGAGTTCGAAGCGCGCGTGCGCGGGTGTCGAAGCGAGGTAATAGCGCGCCGGGTTGTCGCTGTTCGAACTTTCGAAGACGACCTTTTGCGAACCCATGGGAACGTACAGGCCGTCCCGCGGTTCCATTTCGAAGGTATCGTCATCGACCCGCAGGCGGCCGGCTCCGCCACCGACGTTCACGACGCCGAGTTCGCGTCGTTCCAGAAACGGCGCGGCCTTGGGTTCGGTCTGGTCGGGGAGTGTCAGCGCTTTCGACACCGGGGCGGCGCCGCCGATGACCATGCGCTCCGTGTGCGTGTAGTTGAGGCTGATGGCGTCGTCGCGGAACAGTTTGTCGACGAGGTAACGGTCGCGCAACGCCTGGTTGTCGGCGCTCTCCATCATGTCCGGGTGGGTCCCCTGGTAGGTCTTGCGGAACATCGTTGGATACCTGTCCTCGTTGGGTCAAAATGCGGGAATTGCCGTTATGGTAACCGGTGTCAATGGGTATTGAAAGGTCGGTCGTTTGCCCCCGCGGGTCGCCCGCATGGCGGGCTCCTACAGAGGCAGGCATCACCGCACCTCGTTTCGACGACCCCTGCAGGAGCCGGCCATGCCGGCGACCAAGGGCAACATTTCCCGCCCATTCCGGGATCCACTACGCTCCTGCACTTCACCCCCCACCCGGCGGCGCCGTCGAATCCCGCACCAGCAGACTCGGCATCACCGACGTCGCGGTCGGCGGTTCCATCGCCAGGCGATCATGATTCGACACCAGGAGCTGCGCGGCGATCCGACCCATGTGCACGATCGGCAACCGCACCGTCGTCAGCGTCGGCCAGATGCGGGTGGCGATCGGCGCATCGTCGAAGCCGATGATGGAAAGATCCTCCGGGACGCGCAAGCCCGCGCGTCTCGCTGACTGGTAGACGCCGACCGCCATCTCGTCGTTGCCCGCAAAGACCGCCGTCGGCGGTTCGTCCAGGCCGAGCAGGTGCTCGCCGCAATGCATCCCGGATTCGAAGGTATAGCCGCCTCGCAACAGGTAGTGCGGATCGATTTTCAGCCCGTACTCCGCCAACCCGACCTTGAAGCCGCGCAGGCGTTCCGCCGCCGAGAGAAACGTATCCGGTCCATGAATGTGCGCGATGCGCTCATGACCAAGCGATGCGATGTGCCGCGCGGCCTCCGCGGCGCCGACGTAATCGTGCGTTTCGATCATGTTTTCCGGTGTATCGAGCGATACCGCGGCGATTCTTACGTACGGGCACTCGATCTGCCGGAGGCGCCCGATCAGTTCGTCGTCCTCGGAAATAGAAGGCGTTAATATCACGCCGAAGAATTTCTGATGGGTGATGATTTCGCAGATCTCGTCATGCAGGGCCGGTGCGCTGCGATCGCAGGGCCGCACGACGAGCTGGTAGCTGGTGCCGGTCAGTGCTTCGAGGATGCCGCGCTGCACGTCGACGACATACTGCGGATTGGGTTGATCGGAGATCAATGCGACGAGGTAGGAACGCCGCAATGCGAGGGCGCGCGCCTGCGGATCCGGCTGGTAGCCGTGCTTGTCGACAATTTGCAGAATCTTGTCGCGGGTTTCTTCCCTGACGAGTCCCGAGTGATTGATGACGCGCGAGACGGTTTTCTTCGACACATTGGCGAGGCGCGCAATGTCGCTGATGGTCAGTTTGGGGTTGGCGTTCGAGCGGCGGCGGCCGCTCGGTTCCGGTTCTGCGGCCGCCGGCGTGCGTGCGCCGGGTTTGCTGGCTTTGCTCATGTAGCGGTTGGTGTTCCTCTCTGCGTGGCGAGATGATGGCGCAATGTAGTGGATTCAGAAAGGGTTTTTTGAAGTTGGAGTGTTCGTAGGGCGGGTGGGGATCAGGTTCCCCTGCCCGCCGCGCGGCTGTCCAGCACTTCCGGGCGCTTCGGCATCATCGTTTCCAGGTACCAGTCCTCCGGGTTGAAGGGCCGGTGCGTCATCTCCGGTTGCGGGTAACCGCCGACTTCCTCCTCGCTGTCAATGATCTTGCCACGGCCTTCCGCCGTATCGGCCAGCACCCGTATATCCTGCGGATCCCGGTCCCACGGCCGCGCGCCGGCGTTTTTCAGCACCCATGTTTCGACTTCGTTCGCCGGCAACACCTCGAGCCCCTCCCACCATACAGGCGGTTCATCGGTTTCGATAATGCGCGCCTTACCCGTGGCATAACGCCCCAGCATCGGCAGCGGCTCACCGATGCGGTCCACCGCGATGTTGTCACGTCCGTAATAAAGGAGATCGCCATGACCGCCCAGCATCAGAAACGCCAGCGGCAATTCTGTCGACGGTCCCGCCCGCAGCACGTTGCCGACGGCGGTCATCTCGCCCTCCTGGAACGGCACATCGCCCCATTCCAGCGCCATGAGGTTGTAGTGCAACGCGCGCTGGCCGGGATCGTAAATGAAATTATTGACGATCACGCCCTGCACGCCGCCCTTGAACATCGGGTTCCTTTCATAGTTGTGCGCGTACAGGTTGCCGTAGATTAGAATCCTGCTGGCGTTGTCATGTATCAGCGAGCCCTTCGAATGTTCGAATTTCGGATGCGTGGAATCGCCGAGCCCCTCGGCGATGATGTTGTGGCTGAACGTGATGCTGTGCGAAGTGCCGCTGCGCCATTCATCCGGCGAATCGCCGGTGAATCGAGGCCCGCTGGCAGACAGATTCTCGTCGGTAGCCCACGTAAGAGTGCAGTGATCGACAGTCACGTTGTAGGCGGAAGCCGTTGACACGGCGTCTTCGCCCCAGTCGCTGCCTTTAGCGGCGCCCGCTTCACCGGGGCGGATGCGAATGTGCTGCATGACGACGTCATGCGCGGCGATATCCATGCCGCCGCGAATCAGCGTGATGCCCGGAGACGGCGCCGTCTGGCCCGCGACCGTGACGAACGGCTGCTCCAGACGAATCGTCTTGCGATCCAGATCGATGACGCCGCCGACTTCAAACACGACGATCCGCGGACCCTCCTCCGTCAAGGCGGCGCGCAGGGAGCCGGGGCCGTCGGCATCCAGATTGGTGACTTTGAGGATCTGCCCGCCGCGCCCGCCCGGTGTCGTCGCCGCCCAGCCCACCGCGCCCGGGAACGCGAGCGGCTCCGCCGCCGGCAACGGATGCGCGGTCAGCAGCAGGACAGCCGCGAGCGGCGCGTAGCGGTGCCGACGCCTGGCGCGAGCGCCGGCCGGGTTGGAAACGAACATCATAAGTAATTGTTCTTTCGGCATTTGTGGCTCCGGGTTCAGCACGTCATTCGGCTCGATCTGGAAGAAATGACACCGGTTTCCAAAACAGCTTGAACGATATACAATTCAATGTCCAGCGCGGGTTGGCAGGGCTGAGCAGGGGGAACGAGATGATCGGGTTGAGTGATATTGCAGCGCCGGGCGCCCGCTCGCGTGAATCCTGCCAGGTGATTGAAACACAGTGAAAGCGGATACGGGCACGCGGCGGCGGCCGGCTAACGACGCAGAATTGCAGGCAATCGCCAACGCATTCGTCGAGGCAAGACTGAACGCCCGGCCGCTCCGGGATTATCCCGGCAAGATTCCCGCGGACCTTGACACCGCATATCGCTGCCAGGACATCGCAATCGAACTTTGGCCGGACGAGGTTGCGGGCTGGAAAGTCGGCCGCATACCGCCGGAGATCGAAAACCAGTTTGCATCGGATCGCCTCGCCGGCCCGATATTCCGCAGGACAATACATCGTAGCGACTCTGACCAGATTCTCGAATTGCCGGTGTTCGCGGGCGGGTTCGCTGCCATCGAAGCGGAGTTCGTCGTGGTGGTCGGCGGTGAGGTACCGCCTGACAAGTTGCAATGGAGCCGCGCGGAAGCCCGGCAATTGATGGGCGACCTCTGCATCGGCATCGAGATGGCGAGCAGCCCACTCAAGTCCATCAATGACCTCGGTCCGGCGGTGATTGCATCCGACTTCGGCAACAATGCCGGGTTGATCGTCGGCCCGTCGATCGCGCAATGGCGTTCGCGGAAACTGGAAAGCATGACCTGCGAAGCGTTCATCGATGGAAAAAGCGTCGGCAGGGGCAGCGCGTTCAATCTCACCGGCGGACCGCTCCGGTCGCTGCAGTTTATTTTGGAGCTGGCCGCGAAACGCGGGCAGGCGCTCAAGGCCGGCGATGTGATTGCCACGGGGCAGACGACGGGGATCCATGATATCGAGTGCGGACAGAGCGGGCGCATCGAGTTCGGGCACGACGGCGCGTTGAGTTGCAAGGCGATCGAGGCGCAGGGTTTGGTGCAGGTCGATTAGGTTGTGGCAGCCTGATCGCGGTCGCCCGCATGGCGGGGTCCTACAGCGGAGATCGAAACGGCGTGATTTGATCCGGGAGGGCGAAACGGGATGGGCTTTGATGCGGGCGACCGACCGTCAACGACCCCGTACAGGTGACCGCTACCCACCCCCTCCACACGCCCGCCCGACCCACGCAGCGACGAGCCCCGGCCAGGCCGCCACCGGTAACCCGCTCGTATCCCGCAACCCGAACCCATGCCCGCCCTCGGCGAAAACGTGGAGTTCGCTCTCGATACCCGCGCTCCTCAACGCCTCGTACATCAGCAGTGTATTCTGCAACGGCACGGCGTCATCGTCCGCCGCGTGCAAAAGAAACATCGGCGACGTAGCGGCCATGACGTTCATGTTTGCGGAGTAGTGCTCAACGTCCGCCGCCGACGCATGCTCCCCGAGCAACCGCGTCCGCGATCCGGAGTGCGCCACCTCTTCCTGCATCGAGATCACCGGATACATGAGTACCACGAAATCCGGCCGCGTCGGCTGCCGGTCGATCGCGTCAACCGGCGCGTAATAGTGTCCTTTGATGACACCGGTGTCTATAGTGGGAACGCCGCTACCAGCCCGCATGCACACCGATGAGAAAAATTCTCCACCCTGCCCTGCTGTTCGCATTCCTTCCTGTCCTTTACGGCGCGGACCCTGATCCTGTCGGCAACGCAAACAATCCGAGCTCGCCGGTCAACGCCTGGAGCGAATTGAAGTGGGCCCGCGGCGTCGAAAACCAGCGCAAAACCGACCTGGGCGACGGCACGTACCTGAATCCGATCATGCCGGGCGATCACCCGGACCCGACGATCCTGAAAGATGGCGACGACTATTACATGACGTTCTCGTCGTTCGATGCCTACCCCGGTCTCGTCATCTGGCATTCCCGCGATCTCGTGAAC
>JBOHZD010000277.1:0-11504 GCA_050738315.1 Woeseiaceae bacterium | reverse complement strand
CTCCTGAAAAGCGCTCCCCACTCCAGGCTCCGCTCCGACCGTCGCGGGCGTCCATGTGCGGTGCCGCCGAATCGGACATTCTGGTCCAGAAACGATCGGTGAGGAGCCTTGTCCGGGGGAGGTCTTTTCAGGATCGTGCGAAACAGGGATGTTTCGCCCGAAGCCTACAGGGACGTATTTACGGCGTTCCTGAAAAGCCATCCCCACCCAAGGATCCTCCTCCAACCAGCATGACGGCCCAAGGTTATTTGAACACCCATACCCTGAATCGCAGCGAAACCACCGGAAATCGGGGTGGCTTTTGGACCGGCAGGCCCTACAATAAGCAACCCCCGCACCAGTCGAAGGTTGCATTACAACGCTGCAACTGCGGGATCGTTCACACTATGAGGGAGCGGCTATGGCCCGCGGAGTCAACAAAGTCATTATCGTCGGCAATCTCGGGCAGGATCCGGAGACGCGCTATATGCCGAGCGGCACCGCCGTGACCACCTTTCGCGTCGCGACGAACGAATCCTGGAAGGACAAGCAATCGGGTGACATGAAAGAACACACCGAATGGCACAGCGTGGAAACCTTCGATCGGCTCGCGGAAATCGCGGCGGAGTATCTGCGCAAGGGCTCCCAGGTTTATGTCGAAGGGAAGCTCAGGACGGACAAGTGGCAGGACAAGCAGGGCAACGAACGGTATACCACCAAGATCCGGGCCTTTGAAATGCAGATGCTGGGCGGCCGTTCCAGCGGCGGCGCGCCGGCCATGAGCACCTCGTCGGACGAGTCGGTGCCGGCGCGCGCAGTGTCGGACGATTTCGACGACGACATCCCGTTCTAGCCGACGTTTGCTGCCGTGAGCGTCGTGGCGATGCCGGACGCCGCAACTTCAACGAGTGATGAGACTTGAGCCGTGAGCCGCAAGTTGTATATCAAGACCTATGGCTGCCAGATGAACGAGTACGACTCGGACAAGATGGCGGCCGTGCTCGGTGCATCACATGGCTATGAGCGGGCGGCGACTCCGGAGGAAGCCGACCTGTTGCTGGTCAATACCTGTTCGATTCGCGAGAAAGCACAGGAGAAGGTGTTTTCCGAGCTCGGTCGCTGGCGCGCGTTGAAAATACGGCGACCGGAAGTTTTGATCGGCGTGGGCGGTTGCGTGGCCAGCCAGGAAGGCGAGGGCATCAGCCGGCGGGCGCCGTTTGTCGACCTGGTTTTCGGACCGCAGACTTTGCATCGGCTGCCGCAAATGGTCGACGAAGTACGAGCGAAAGGCCGGCCGGTCGTCGATGTCTCGTTTCCTGAAATCGAGAAATTCGATCGACTGCCCGAACCTCGCGCGGAAGGGCCGACGGCATTCGTGTCCGTGATGGAGGGCTGCAGCAAGTACTGTACTTTCTGCGTGGTGCCCTACACGCGCGGTGAAGAAATCAGCCGGCCGCTGGACGACGTCATCGCCGAGATTGCAAGCCTGGCCGAACAGGGCGTGCGCGAAGTCAATCTCCTGGGCCAGAACGTCAACGCTTATCGGGGCGAACTGCATGACGGGCAGATTGCCGATCTGGCGACGCTGATCTACTACGCGGCGGTCATCGACGGCATCGACCGGATTCGATTTACGACGTCGCATCCGGTCGAGTTCACAGACAGCCTGACACAGGCATACGCGGATAACCCCAAGCTCGCCAATTTCCTGCATTTGCCGGTGCAGCACGGCTCCGATCGCGTGCTCGCGCGGATGAAGCGCGGCCATACGGTGGTCGAGTACAAACAGAAGATTCGCAAATTGCGCGAAGTCCGGCCGGACATTTCGATTTCTTCGGATTTCATCGTTGGGTTTCCGGGTGAAACCGACGCAGATTTCGCGGCGACGATGAATCTCATCGCGGATATCGGTTTCGACCAGTCCTTTAGCTTCATATACAGCGCGCGGCCGGGGACGCCGGCCGCCGGATTTGCCGACGACACGCCGCTTGCGGTCAAGAAACAGCGGTTACAGATTCTGCAGGCGCGGATCAATGCGCAGGCACGTGCCATCAGCGAGAAAATGGTCGGTACGACGCAAAAGGTCCTGGTCGAGCGCAGGTCCACGAAGAATTCCGGACAATTGACCGGCCGCACCGAAAACAACCGCTGGGTCAATTTCGACGCCGATGCGTCCTGTATCGGCCGCTTTATCGATGTTGTGATCACCGAGGCAATGCCGAATTCCCTGCGCGGCCGCTGGGTCCAGCCGCAGACCCTGACCCGCGCCGCAGGCTGAGGTGGCAGATTCGGGTCACGGGAACTATTCCATGTCACCATGCTTCGATGTAGTCTTGCTACAGAAGCTTTCCGGGCCAACCAGAGGTCGACCACCCCACCATTGAACGCTGTGAAAGTATCTCAGGACATTGTCCTGGAACCCGCCGACAACAAACGCCTGGCCAATCTCTGTGGCCAGTTCGACGAGCACCTTCGACAAATCGAACGTCGCCTGGACGTTGATATCGCGAGCAGAGGGAACCGCTTCAGGATCACCGGCCAGCCGGGTGCCGCCCAGCTCGGCAGCGAAGTGATTCGTTCCCTGTTCAAACTGAGTAGCAAAGAGCGCATCGATCCCGAACGTGTGCACATCTGCCTGCAGGAGTCTGTGATGAGAGACGGGGAAGTCGCGGCGGGAGGGGACGATCTCGATACATCCGCAATCAGCGACAGCGACAATTTCGAGATCCAGACCCGCCGCAAACTGGTGCGTGCCCGCGGCGTAAATCAAAAGGCGTATCTCAAAGGTATCCGCGAGCATGACCTGGCTTTCGGCATCGGTCCCGCGGGAACCGGCAAGACCTACCTCGCCGTGGCGAGCGCGATCGATGCGCTGGAGAATGAAGAGGTCAGACGCATCATACTGGTGCGGCCGGCGGTGGAAGCCGGCGAAAGGCTGGGATTCCTGCCCGGCGACATGTCCCAGAAAGTCGACCCGTATCTGCGCCCGATGTACGACGCATTGTTCGATATGCTCGGACCGGAGCAGGTGGCGCGGCTGATCGAGCGTAACGTCATTGAAGTGGCGCCGCTTGCATTCATGCGAGGGCGCTCGTTGAACGAGTCTTTTGTGATTCTCGACGAGGCACAGAACACGAGCATCGCTCAAATGAAGATGTTCCTGACGCGCATAGGCTTCGGTTCGCGTTCCGTGGTCACCGGCGACATCACCCAGATCGATTTGCCATCCGGCGACCAGTCCGGCCTCAAGAACGCGATCAAGATCCTGTCGGGTGTGAAGGGAATTGCGTTCACCTATTTCACACCGAACGACGTGGTACGCCACGAACTCGTGCAGCGCATTGTCGAAGCCTACGAAGCAGACGGCAACGGCGGGGGACAACGGCCCGCGACCCCTAAATGAATGTGTCGGTCAATGTGGATCTGCAGATTGCCTGCTACGCGGAAAGCATTCCGGACAAAGAGGTAGTCCGCGGCTGGATCGAAGACGCGATTCGGCATTCCGCTGCGGAAGCTGCACAGCAGGTCGGCGTGGTGGTGAGAATCGTCGACGAAAGGGAAAGCCGTGCGCTCAATTATCGTTTTCGCAAGAAGGACCGCGCGACGAACGTACTCGCATTTCCGGCCGCCAACGGCGCGGAGATTCCGCTGCTGGACGGCGACCCGGAACGGACGCTCGGCGACCTTGCCATTTGCGGCCCGATCGTCGAGCGCGAGGCCCGGGAGCAAGGTAAGAGCCCGGACAGGCACTGGGCTCATCTGCTGGTTCACGGCACCTTGCATTTGCTGGGCTTTGACCATCAATCCGAACACGAAGCCGAAGAAATGGAGCGCCTGGAAACAAGGATTCTGGCCGCGCGCGGTATCGATGATCCTTACGTGATGTCTTAACGGGTGAGCCTGTTACAATTCCCTGCAGAAAACGGGCACCTGCCCGTTTTCCATTCCGTGGAGAAACCGGCAGAAAGAAGGGGGAAGAAATCGAAGCATGGCCCCGTTTTCCTGTAAATACCCGAATACATAAATGAACGACAAACCGCCCAGTACCAGCGGCACAGGATCGACCGGAGTCTGGAAGCGCGTCTTGCGCGCCGTCAAAGGCGAGCCCTGGAGCCGCGAAGAAATACACGATTTACTCCAGCAGGCAGAAAGTGTCTTCGATCCCGAGGAGCAGAACATGCTCCAGGGCGTGCTCGAGGTCGCGGAGACGCAGGTTCGCGAAGTCATGGTGCCGCGGTCGCAAATGGTGGTGATCGAGCGCAATCAGGGTCTGGACGAAATGCTGAACGTCATTATCCAATCCGGCCACTCACGCTTCCCTGTCATCGGCGAGGACAGGGACGAGGTACTGGGAATCCTGCTCGCCAAGGATTTGCTGCGTTATTTCGGCGACGAAAAGCGCGGCGACCTCCGCATCGAAGATTACCTTCGACCGGCGGCCGTGATTCCCGAATCCAAACGGCTGAACGCGTTGCTCAAGGAATTTCGCGACAGCCACAATCACATGGCGATCGTCGTCGACGAATATGGCGGCGTGTCGGGACTGTTGACGATCGAGGACGTACTGGAAGAAATCGTCGGAGAAATCGATGATGAACACGATCCCGAAGAAGCAGAATTCATACAAGTCGATGCGGACCGCGATGGCCGGTCGAGCTACCTGGTTCGTGCATTGACGCGAATCGAAGACTTCAACGACTATTTCGGCTGCAACCTGCCGGACGAAGACTACGATACGGCCGGCGGGCTCGTCATGCATGAACTCGGCCGCTTGCCGAGACGTGGTGAAAAACTCAGTTTCGGCGGCTTCGAGTTTCGCGTGATGAAAGCGGACCGCCGCCGCATTGATACGTTGCAGGTGCAACGCGAAACTCAACCGGAATAGTGCCGATGGAAAGACCGTTTCTACCCGATTCCACTCGCGAACTGGCGCAGTATTCGGGCAAGAACGTGTGACGAAGCCGACCCGCGTTCCCCTGCGACGACTGCTCAATGTCCATCCGCTGGGGATAAGGCTCGCGTTCCTCGCAGGCGGCGCGATGCTGACGCTGTCTTTCGCTCCGCTCGGCGGCTATCCGGTGGCGCCGGTGCTGCTGTTGCCGCTCCTGACTGCCTGCCTCTACGCCTCCCCGAGACTCGCGGCGCGTTATTCGTTCTGGTTCGGTGCGGGGCTGTTTCTGTTCGGCACCTACTGGCTCTACATCTCCGTTCACGTATTCGGCCAGGCGCCGTTGTGGCTGGCGATCCTCCTGATGCTCGGCCTGGTGCTGGTCATGGGAGTTTATTTCGCGATCACCGGTTGGCTCATCGCGACACTGGCACAGGGCAAACCGGCCCGGTTGCTGCTCGCAGCACCGGCAGGCTGGGTCGCCGTGGAATGGTTTCGCGGCTGGTTTCTGAGCGGTTTTCCATGGCTGAGCTTAGGGTATGGCCAGATCGACTCGCCGCTAGCGGGCTGGTTGCCGATCGTCGGGGTGTACGGCGTTTCCTTTCTCGTGGTTCTCACTGCGAGTGCGTTTGTGGCGGCGCTGGGCTACTCGGGACGTCCGCGGCGCTACACGCTGGCGGTCGCCGTTCTGCCGTGGCTCGCGGGCTTCGCATTGCAATGGGAGGAATGGACCGAACCCGCCGGGGAACCGCTGACCGCAACCATTGTCCAGGGTGGGATTTCGCAGGACCGGAAGTGGCTGGACGAAGAGTTCGAACCCACGCTCGAGCTGTATCGCAATTCGATCCGCACGCATCGGAACAGTCAATTGATCGTCTGGCCGGAAGTCGCCATCCCGAGGACCGTCAACCAGGTCGAAGGTTATATCGAGGCCCTGCAGTACGATCTGCGCCCCCGACGACAGTCACTGGTGTTCGGCATTCTGGAAATGGACGCCGATCACATCTACAACAGCGTGTTGTTGCTGGATGGCGAGAACCGGCAGGTGTACCGCAAACGGCATCTCGTACCGTTTGGTGAATTCTTTCCCGTACCCGACGCGGTGCGGGAGTGGATGCGCGTCCGAAGTTTGCCGCACAGCGACATGACCCCCGGCGACGCCGAGCAGCCGCTGCTCCGCATGCCCGGAGGCACCCAACTGGCGGTTGCGATCTGCTACGAGGATGCCTACGGCGCGGAGCAACTGTACGCGTTGCCGGAAGCCGGCATTCTCGTCAACGTCAGCAACGATGCCTGGTTCGGCGACTCCATCGCGCCGCATCAGCATCTGGAAATCGCCCGCGCGCGCGCGCTCGAAGCCGGCCGATACGTGGTCCGCGCAACGAACAACGGCGTCAGCGCGTTCATCGGCCCCGACGGCGAGCTGCTGCAGACCGCACCGCAATTCGAATACGCGGCCCTCACGATGGACGTCGTCCCGATGCGCGGCATGACGCCGTACGCCAGGACCGGCAACTGGCCGATCGTGACCCTCGCGCTGGCGATCGTCGCCTGGTTCGCCTGGCGCTCCCGGCGTAGCTAAGGAAGTTTCGGGGGCATAGCTCACGCTGGAAGGACGCAGGGGCGCCACCCGGGGGTGTTCCAGTCGCTCGGACAGGGGAACTCGCTTGGTGGAACACCCCCGGGCAAGGCGATGCCTGCCACGAGTTTGAACGTTCCTGCCCTGGCAAGGCGATGTCTGCCAAGAGTTTAAAACGTTCTGAAATGCGATCGCGGACATAAACAGCTATGCTTCGTCCCTTTCGGACAGGCTCCACAGCAATACCCGATGAGCAAGATTTACGATCCACAGGCCGTTGAAAAAACCGCGCGCGACTACTGGGACGCGAGCCGCTGTTTCGAGGTGGGAGAGGATCCGGACCAGGACAAGTTCTATTGCCTGACGATGTTTCCTTACCCCAGCGGGCAACTGCACATGGGCCACGTGCGGGTGTTCACGATCAACGATGTCATCGCGCGCTACCAGCGCATGCAAGGCAAACACGTCCTGCAGCCCATGGGCTGGGACGCGTTCGGCATGCCTGCGGAGAACGCGGCGATCAAGCGCGGCGTGCCGCCTGCGGAATGGACTTACCGCAACATCGACTACATGCGCGGGCAATTGAAACGCCTTGGGTACGGTTACGACTGGACGCGCGAGATCACCACCTGTCGACCGGAATACTATCGTTGGGAACAATGGTTGTTCACCCGGTTGTTCGACAAGGGACTCGTCTACCGCAAGAACTCGATCGTCAACTGGGACCCTGTGGATCAAACCGTGCTTGCCAACGAACAGGTGATCGACGGTCGCGGCTGGCGTTCCAATGCGCCCGTCGAACGCCGCGAGATTCCGCAGTGGTTCATGAAAATCACGGCTTATGCCGACGAACTCCTCGACAACCTCGATCTCATGGACGGCTGGCCGGATCCTGTCAAGACGATGCAGCGCAACTGGATCGGCCGCTCCAAAGGCATCGAGTTGTCGTTTGACGTCGAAGGCGGCGGCGAGCCGCTCCGTGTGTTCACGACGCGGCCGGACACGCTGATGGGAGTGACCTACATGGCCGTCGCAGCGGAACATCCGCTGGCCGTGCAGGCGGCGGCCGGCGATGCGAAGCTGACTGCGTTTGTGGAGGTGTGCCGGAAAACGCAGGCTGCCGAAGCAAGCATCGAGACGATGGAAAAGAAAGGCATGCCACTCGGCATCTCCGCGATTCATCCGATCAGTGGCGACCGGGTACCGCTGTGGGTCGCGAATTTCGTGTTGATGGGCTACGGCACCGGCGCGGTCATGGCGGTGCCCGGGCACGATCGGCGGGACTGGGAGTTCGCGAGCAAACACGGCCTGCCGATCAAACAGGTGGTGCGGCCGGCCGACGGCAGCGAAGTCGATATATCCAGCGGGCCTTACGTCGACTACGGAATACTCGTCAACTCCGGCGATTTCGACGGGCTGGATTTCCAGCAGGCATTCGATGCAATTGCGGAACGATTCGAGCAAAGCGGCCGGGGGGAACGCAGCGTGCACTACCGCTTGCGTGACTGGGGCGTCTCACGGCAGCGCTATTGGGGCGCGCCGATTCCGATCGTCTATTGCGACGATTGCGGCGCGGTGCCCGTGCCCGAGGACCAGTTGCCCGTCGTATTGCCGGAAGACATCGAGTTTACCGGCGTCGGCTCGCCTTTGAAGCAGGTGCCGGAATTCTATGAAACCGAATGCCCGCGCTGCGGTTCCGCTGCACGACGGGAAACGGATACGTTCGACACGTTTGTCGAATCGTCGTGGTATTTCGCTCGCTATACTTGTCCCGACAGCGAGCGCGCGATGCTCGACCGGCGGGAAAGCTACTGGATGCCGGTCGACCAGTACACCGGCGGCATCGAGCATGCCATTCTGCACCTGCTGTATGCACGATTCTTTCAAAAGCTGTTGCGGGATTTTGGTTTGTCATCGGCCGATGAGCCGTTCACCAACCTCCTGACCCAGGGCATGGTGCTGAAAGACGGCGCCAAAATGTCCAAGGCCAAAGGCAACACGGTCGATCCACAACAGCTGATCGACCAATACGGTGCGGACACCGTGCGGCTGTTCATGATGTTCACCGCGCCGCCTGAGCACGCGCTGGAATGGTCCGATGAAGGCGTGCAGGGCGCGTATCGCTTTCTCAAACGATTCTGGAACGCGGTGCAACAGCATGCTGCAGACGGCAGCACGCTGCCGCTCGATGTCGACGCGCTGGACGACCGGCAAGCAGAGCTGCGGCGCAAGTCGCATCGGACCATTGCCAAAGTCAGTGACGACGTCGGGCGCCGTTACACGTTCAATACGGCGGTCGCCGCCGTCATGGAGTTGCTCAATGCGGTGAACCGGTTTGACGACGCATCGCCGATGGGGCGCGCGGCGGTCAGGGAAGCGCTCGAAGCGGCTGTATTGTTGCTATCACCGATCGTGCCGCACATCTGTCACGAACTGTGGCATGCGCTGGGCCATGCGACCGCAGTGGTCGACGAACGCTGGCCTGCGGCGGATGAGTCCGCGCTGGCGCAGGCGATGATCGAGATCGTGGTTCAGGTCAACGGCAAGTTGCGCGGGCGCATTTCGGTCGCCGCCGACGCTGATACGAAGGAAATTTCCGAAAAGGCGCTGGCAGACGCCAACGTCCGCCGCTTTGTCGCCGACAAAACCATCCGCAAGACCGTCGTTGTGCCGGGACGGCTGGTGAATGTCGTCGTTTAGGGACCTGGCCGTGACGATGTTGCTATGCGTCTCGGCAACGCTTTCTGGTTGCGGGTTTCACCTTCGCAGTGCTCCGGTCATTCCACCGGAAATGGCGCGAACCTATATCGCGACAGACGACCCGTACAGTCTCTTCTACCGTAAGTTCCGCGATCGGTTGATCGATGCAGGCGTCGACCTGGTCGAGTCGCCGGCGGAAGCGACCGCGGAGTTCGCGATCCTCACAGACGACACCGGCCAACGGGTCCTGTCGGTCTCCGCGCGCAACGTCCCGCGCGAGTACGAGGTCTACTACACCATCTATTATGGCCTGAACGACGGCAACAAAGTGCTCATGGAACCGCAGTTGCGGACGTTGACACGTGACTACACCTACGACGAAACCCGTGTGCTCGGCAAGGAAAAGGAAGAAGAACTTCTGCGCGAGGCGATCGCAGACGACCTCGTGCGGGTCGTACTGATGCAACTGTCATCCGTGCAGTAATCGAATCGCGGCCATCCCGATGAACGCCCTGACGGGTACGGAACAGGTCACGACGCCAACGGTATTCGGGATATAGTACCCTGTCCTGCGCAGAGGGTGACGCATGGTTCTGGTTCGCTACATCGTTTATTTTCTCGGCATCGCGCTCGTGACCTGGCTTCTGACGCATCTGGAAATTGCGTCTCCCGGAAGCCTGAAGCTGCACGTCCTTACTCACGCGGGCGACACACTGGGCACGAGCGAATACTCTCCCGTCGAGATGATTCAGCCGGTCATGCTTGCGATTTGCGGGCTGCTGTTTGCGTGGGTTGCGCGCGCCTGCCCGTCGCAGCGGCCGCTTGCTTTCGCTTTCGGCGGGATAGCACTCGCGATTCTGATTCGCGAGCTCGATTATTTCCTCGATCGCTATGTTGCCGACAATTTCTGGCAGGTGATACTGGCGATCGTCGCGGCACTGATCATTACCTATACCTATCGTCAGTGGCGGAGATTTCGCATCGCCTGGTTGCGCATCTGGCCGTCGCCCGGGCTGACGCTGCTGTTTGCCGGCGCGACCATCCAGTTCGTTTTTGTCCGCTTCATCGGCCATGAGCCCCTGTGGCAGGCGATCGCCGGCGACGACTACCACCGTGTCATCAAACTGGCCGTCGAAGAGTTCATCGAGCTGCTGGGCTATTTTCTGTGGCTTATCGGCACGATCGAGTACACGGTGCAGGCGCGTGTCATCGCGATGCGGGAACCGCAACCTGCCGTGGCGAAGCGCCGTGCCGGCCGGCAACCGAAATCGAAAGGCCGCTTCTGATCGTTCCTAGAGCACCGTGGGATTCGGCGCGTCCCCGTAAACCTCGTCCGGATCGAACACCTTCACGGTGTCGGTAAATTCCAGCGTCACCGCCTCGCCGCGGAGGGGAACCCGGCGATAGAAGCAGGAGCGGTAGCCGACATGGCAACTGGCGCCGCCCGCAACCGATACCTTGAGCCAGACAGAGTCCTGGTCGTCGTCGATGAGAAGTTCCCGCACTTTCTGCACCAGTCCGCTGGTGGCGCCCTTGTGCCACAGTTTCTGCCGGCTGCGGCTGTAATAGTGTGCTTCGCCGGTGCTGATCGTAAGCTGCAGGGCCTCGGCATTCATGTATCCCTGCATCAGCACTTCGCCGCTTTGCGCGTCCGTCGTGACCGCGACGAGCAGGCCGCGATCGTCGAATTTCGGCGCGAGGTCGGTGCCTTCCTCGACCTGTTGGATGGAGCGGCGCGCCTGGAACTTGATGGGTTTGTCAGCCATTGCACTTCCTGCGGTCCCCTGACCGGGAGGAAAGTATAGTTCATCCGCTTACCGGCGCGGCGATATTGCTATCATGCGATTTTTGCACACGCGTCCGGGACCTGTATGGCGCTCTACCTGCACGACACCCTCAGAAACGAGAAGATCGCGTTCGAGCCGCTGTCGCCGGGCCGTGTGACGATGTATCTGTGCGGACCGACCGTCTACAACTATGCGCATATCGGCAACGCACGTCCGGCGGTGGTATTCGACGTACTGGCCCGGTTGCTGCGGCGCAGTTACAACCTCACGTTTGCACGCAACATCACGGATGTCGACGACAAGATCAATGCGGCTGCCAAGGAATTGCAGAAACCGATCGGCCATATCACTGCGCAGTACATCGAAGCCTACAACGCCGATATGGCGGCGCTCGGTGTCTTGCCGCCGGACATCGAACCGCGAGCGACGGAGCACATTGCGGAAATGATTGCGATGATCGCGATCCTGCTCGAAAGAGGATGCGCTTACGAGGCGGAAGGACATGTGCTCTTCGATGTATCCGCGAGCAACGACTACGGCCGCTTGTCGAAACGGAACTTAAGGGAAATGA
>JBOHZD010000276.1:0-17516 GCA_050738315.1 Woeseiaceae bacterium | reverse complement strand
ATCCCTGTTTCGCACGATCCTGAAAAGGCCTCCCCGCGCCAGGCTTCGCCCCGATCCTGTTTGGCGCTCCGGAGCACTGCGCGCCGGGCGCATATAGGTTGCATTGTGCGCAAATCCGCGTTCATGAACGCGGACGGATGTCCCAGAAAGTGGATGCTACGACGCCGGCTTCCAGGCGAGATCCAGGTTGCGGGCCGCCTTGACGTCGTCGAGGCGCCTTACCGGCATGGTATACGGGGCGCCCTTGAGGCGTTCGCTGTCGATTTTGGCCTCTTCGGCGATCGCGATCATTGCGTCGACGAAGCGGTCCAGTGTTTCCTTGCTTTCCGTTTCTGTCGGTTCGATCAACAGGCACTCGGGAACCAGTAACGGGAAGTAGGTCGTGGGCGCGTGGAAACCGTGATCGAGCAATGCTTTCGCAAAATCCATGGCGGTGACATTCAGTGTCTTGGCTTCGCGTTTGAGCGTCACGATGAATTCGTGGCTTGCGCGCCGGCCGGGGAAGGCCACCTGGAAACCCGCCTCTTTGAGCCGTGCCATCAGGTAATTCGCATTCAGGGTCGCGAATTCGGCGACCCTCCGCATGCCGTCGCGCCCCAGCATGCGCATGTAGACATAGGCGCGCAGCAGCACACCGGCGTTGCCCATGAATGCCGATAGTCGCCCGATGCTCTGCGGCAAATCGTCCTCTGTGAGCCAGTCGTAATACGGTTCGCCGTCCTTCATTTTCTCGCCCACGATCGGGATCGGCAAAAACGGCAGTAATCGTTTTCCGACGCCCACGGCACCGGAGCCGGGGCCACCGCCGCCATGCGGTGTCGAAAAGGTCTTGTGCAGGTTCATGTGAATGACATCGAATTCCATGTCACCCGGCCGGACCTTGCCGAGAATCGCATTCAGGTTCGCGCCGTCGTAATAGAGGAGACCGCCGGCTTTGTGAACGATTTCAGCGACCGACTTGATCCTGCGTTCGAACACACCCAGCGTGGACGGGTTGGTCAACATGATACCGGCGGTATTCGGACCCACCGCGTCCTGTAACGCATCGAGATCGACATCGCCGTCGGCCGCGGTCGGCAATTCGCGGACGACGCATCCGCACATCGTCGCCGTCGCTGGATTCGTGCCGTGCGCGGCGTCAGGGACGATGATTTCCTTCCGATGATGATCACCGCGTGACAGGTGGTACGCGCGGATCATCGCGACGCCCGTCAGTTCTCCCTGTGCACCCGCCATGGGCGTCAGCGACACCCCTTTCATGCCGGTAACCGCCTTCAGCATCTCCTGGAGTTCGTACATGCAGGTCATGAAGCCCTGGCCGTATTCCGGCGGCGCGAGCGGGTGGCGATTCACGAAGCCTTGCAGCATTGCCAGCGTGTTGCATGCCCGCGGATTGTATTTCATCGTGCAGGAACCGAGCGGATAGAACTGTGTGTCGATGGAAAAATTCTGTTGTGACAGGCGCGTGAAATGCCTGACCACCTGCAATTCGGACACTTCCGGCAGGCGCGGCGCATCGGCCCGCAGGAAACGCCGTGGAATGCCGTTGTCCCCGCGCACGGCAGGCGCCTGCGCATAGGCACGGCGCCCGGGTCTGGACTTTTCGAATATCAGCGGTTCGTTCATCGTGTTCTCGGATAAAGCGGGTAAAGTGTGCCGGGCTTCGGATTTTCGGATGTTCAGGCGGATCGGGCGCGCTTCGCCGTCATGACTTTCTGCAGAGTGTTCGCATAGCGCTCGAGGTCGGCCCGGGTCTTGGTTTCGGTCGCGCAGACGAGCAAGGCGGCCCCGAGTTCCGGCCAGGTACACGACAAATCGTAACCGCCGAGTATGCCTTCGTGCGCCAGCGCGCGAAGCACCGGGGTCACGGGACGGTCGAGACGGATCGCCACCTCGTGGAAATGCGGCCCATCGAAGAGCGCTTCGACACCGTCGATTGCAGTCAGCAACGCGAGGAGTTCCGACGTCTGCCGGCTGGACGACGTGGCAACCCGCGCCAGGCCCTCAGGTCCCAGCAGCGACATGTAGATTGTTGCCGCAGTGACCATCAATCCCTGATTGGTGCAGATGTTCGATGTCGCCTTGGAGCGGCGGATGTGTTGTTCACGGGCCTGCAGGGTCAACGTGAAGCCGGGGTTGCCGTCCAGATCGGTCGTGCGGCCGACAATGCGACCGGGCATCTGTCGTACGATCGCTTGTTTGCACGCCATGAAGCCGAAATACGGACCGCCCGAGGACAGCGGCACTCCTAGAGGCTGTCCCTCGCCGCAGGCAATGTCCGCACCCTGCTCGCCCCAGGTGCCAGGCGACTTCAGAGTCGCGAGCGACGTGGGATTGACCAGCGCGATCACCAGCGCGCCCAGGCTGTGTGCCCAGTCAGTGAGCGCGTCGATGTCTTCCAACGTACCCAGGAACGACGGTTGCTGAATGACGACCGCGACCGGCGCTTTGGCGGCGGCATCGAGCGCGCCGAGATCGGTGACGCCCATGACCGGGTCAAGTGGCAGCGTGTCGAACTCGATGTCCTGGCTGCCGGCGATGGCCGCGGCCACCCTGCCGTAATTGCGATTGACGCCGGCGGCCAGCAGTACGCGCCTGGACTTCGACGTCCGGTTGGCCCGGATCGCCATCAGCGCGGCTTCCGCCAACCCCGACGCGCCGTCGTACAGGGAAGCGTTGCTGACATCGAGGTCGGTGAGCGCCGCGATCATCGACTGGTATTCATAGATCGTCTGCAGCGTGCCCTGGCTGGCCTCGGCCTGGTACGGTGTATAGGCGCTGTAGAATTCGCCGCGGGTGGCGATATCCCATACCGCGGCGGGGATGTGGTGTTCGTAAGCGCCCGCGCCGATGAAACAAAGCGATCCGCTGTCCGCTGCCGCGCGCGACCGCATCAGGCGCGCGATTTCCATTTCGCTCAGCGCGTCGGGAATCCCTTCGAGCGCTTCGATCAGCAGATCGTCGGGAATTTCGTCAAACAGCGTCGCAACGTCGGTGACACCGATCGCCGCCAGCATTGCCTCGATGTCGTCCCGCGTGTGAGGTATGAAAGGCATGAGAGTCCCTGTCAAGACTCGATTTCATCGAGCAATTCCTGATAGGCATCAGGATCCATCGTGTCGCCCTCCACGTCGTCCGCGGGTTGCAGCCGAACCATCCAGCCATCGCCGTAAGGGTCGGTGTTGATTTTTTCCGGGTCATCCACCAACCCTGAATTGACCTCGACGACCGTGCCGGACACGGGTGCGTAAACGTCGGACGCGGCTTTGACGGACTCGACGACGGCCATTTCCCCGCCGGCGTCGACCTCCATTCCCGTTTCCGGCAGTTCGACGTACACGAGATCGCCCAACGCCGCCTGCGCGTAGTCGGTGATACCGATGGTCACGCTGCCGTCCTCTTCCTTGCGCAGCCATTCATGTTCGCTGGTGTATCGCAGATCTCCTGGCAATTCACTCATTGTTCCACTCCCCTTGAAAATTGCTCAACCTGGTTGACTCACTTCGTTCAGTGCCGCGCCGTTCCTGGTCCGGCGAATACACCTGGATGCGGATTCTGCCGTTGCGCACGAACGGGGGCCGAACCAGGCGTACATCGAGTAACTTGCCGCGTACGTCGACTTTTGCCGTCGCGAAATCTCCCGCGGGCAAACGGGCCAGCGCAATCGATCGCCCGATCGTCGGGGAAAAACCGCCACTCGTGATTTCTCCGTCCGCCAGTCCTGCAACCACGACTCGCTGATGATTTCTGAGAACACCGCGCGCCTCCAGCAGCAAGCCCGTAAATTGCTGCCGTGCCGGGTCGTGCCGGATTTTCTGCATGGCGGCGCGGCCGATGAAGTCCCGCTCGGCCGGCTCCCATGCAACGGTCCAGTCGAGTCCGGATTCCAGCGGCGAGGTGGTTTCGTCCATGTCGGCGCCGTACAGGTTCATGCCCGCTTCGAGCCGCAATGTGTCCCGTGCGCCGAGTCCGCACGCCGCTGCGCCGGCATCCAGCAGTGCCTGCCAGAACCCCTCTCCCGCCGTGCCCTCCAATACGATCTCGAAACCGTCTTCACCGGTGTATCCGGTGCGCGCGATGAACAGTTCGCCCGTGTCGATCGCGTGGAACGGTTTCAATGCCAGGGCCGAGTCGCGCCGTTCCGCATCGATGATCTGCGCGACCAGGCCGCGCGCCTCCGGCCCTTGCACGGCGATCATCGCGAGCTCGGTGCGCTCGTTCACGTCGACCGCAAAAGGTACGGCTTGTTCGCCGATCCAGGCAATGTCCTTGTCGCGCGTCGCCGCATTGACGATCAGGCGGTAGCGGCCCGGGCCGAGGTCATAGACGATCAGGTCATCGATCACGCCGCCCGCGTGGTTCAGCATGCAGCTGTATAACGCCTTGCCGGACTGCCCGAGCTTCGCCACGTCATTCGCGAGCAGCTTGCGCAGCAATTCACGCGTCCGATCCCCCGCGAGATCCACGATCGTCATGTGAGAAACATCGAATGCGCCCGCGCGCTTGCGTACCGCGTGATGTTCCTCGAGCTGGGAACCGTAGTGCAGCGGCATGTCCCAGCCGCCGAAATCGACGATACGCGCGCCGGCCTCGACGTGCTTGGCGTACAGTGGTGTCTTCAATCCCATCGATTGCTCCACACGCCCCGATCTGCGCGTTCATCCGGAACAAAAAAAAGACGGCTGGCCGGTGGCTTACGCATTTCCGCAAGGTACCGGCCAGCCGCCCCTCTGTCCAAATTACCTGAGAGATCACACGGCCCGAGTGTGCCGCATACCCCTTCGGTGGGCCACTAAGGCCTCTCTCCAGAGCTGATCAGGATGCGCAGTCCTTGTGCCTGAGCGTTTCCGAGCGAGTTGCGCCTTCGGCGCCCCGTACGATGCCGGGGGCTCTTCTGTGTACCCTGTCGATCAGTGCGCGCCATGATAGCCAAGTACCCCCGTGGTTGCCAGCCGCGCGTGAGACAGCAACAATGCGCCCTCCTGCCAAACCCGTTCACGGAGATGTTCGATGCCGATTGTCCGGACGATTGCTGCAATTTGGATGATTTTCGCGAGCATTGCGGTCCACGCGGATACCACGGACGATTTCAACGCGCTGCTGCACGATGCCTGGGAATGGGAGTTGCGCGAGAATCCCGTGCGCGCTTCCAGGCTGGGCGATCGCCGATACAACGATCTCTGGCCGGATTTGCGCCTCGAAGCGGTCGAGCGCCGGGAACAGGAGCAGCAGCAGTTTCTCGACCGGCTGTCGGCGATCGACCCTTCAGAACTGACGGACGCCGATCGGTTGAATTGCGAACTCTTTCAAAGGCAGTTGGAAAACGACCTTGATGCATACCGTTTTCGCACCTGGCTCATGCCGGTGCAGCACCGCGGCGGCGTGCAGAATCTCGAAACGACAGCCGAAGGATTGCGCCTCGCCACCGTCGAGGATTACGAAGACTGGCTGGCTCGCATGGCCGCGGTCGACACGGTGATCGAGCAGACGATGGCGCTGCAGGAACGCGGCCGTGCCGCAGGCTATATGCCGCCGAAAATCCTGATGGAGCGGGTTCCGGACCAGATTGCGACGCAACTCGTCGAAGACGCGGAAGACAGTCCGTTTTACGCTGCTTTTGCCACGCTGCCGGCTACGATTCCCGAGGCGGAACAGGAGCGGCTGCGGCAGGCGGCGATCGGAATTATCGATGACGAGATCGTGCCGGCATACCACGAATTCGACCGCTATTTCGAAGACAGGTACCTGCCGGCAAGCCGGGACAGCATTGGCGCTTCCGAGTTGCCGTACGGCAAGGAGTTCTATGAATACCGGGTACGCCTGTACACAACGACCGACATGACGCCGGACGAAATTCACCGGCTGGGCCTGTCGGAAGTCAAACGCATCAGGACTGAAATGCAGGCGATCATCGACGAGCTCGACTTCGATGGGGATTTCGCGGCGTTTCTGCACTTCCTGCGCACTGATTCGCAGTTTTATTACGACACTCCAGAGGAGTTGCTCGAAGCCTATCTTGCGACGAGCAAGCGCATCGATCCGGGCCTCATCAAGTTGTTCGGCAAACTGCCGCGCATGCCCTACGGCGTGCGTCCGATACCCGACAGTATCGCTCCCGACACGACGACTGCCTATTACAGCCCGCCTGCCGGGGACGGCAGCCGCGCCGGGTACTACTATGTCAATCTCTACCGGCCGGACGTGCGGCCCAAGTACGAAATCGAGGTACTGACCGTGCACGAAGCGGTTCCCGGCCACCACCTGCAGATCGCCCTTGCGCAGGAACAGAGAGGCGTGCCCGATTTCCGGAAATACTCCGGTTTTACCGCTTTTACGGAGGGCTGGGGACTGTACAGCGAGAGCCTGGGGGATGAGTTGGGGCTGTACCAGAGTCCGTATTCAAAATTCGGCGCCCTGACGTACGAAATGTGGCGGGCCGTGCGCCTCGTCGTGGATACCGGAATGCACTACAAAGGGTGGACGCGCCAACAGGCGATCGATTTCTTCATGGACAACGCGGCCAAGACCGAGCTCGATATCGTCAACGAGATCGACCGCTATATCGGCAATCCGGGGCAGGCAGTCGCGTACAAGATCGGCCAGCTCAAAATCGGTGAATTGCGCAGCAACGCGGAGCAGGCACTCGGCGAAGCGTTCGATATTCGCGAGTTTCACGATCAGCTGCTGGGTGCAGGCGCATTGCCGTTGGACGTGCTGCAGACCCGTATGGATCGGTGGCTGGAGGAACAGCTCGAACGTTGACCTGCGCCGGGTCTCGCACTAGCAGGCCTCGTCCAGCGGCAGCGCGGCCTGACGCTCGGCCGCGAATTCCTGCCTGGCGGTGCGGGCACGTAGCATCGCATCCGCGGCGGGATCGAAAATTTCGTCGATTCTCCGGATGCGATGCGTGAGGCCTGTCGCGTTTGCAATCTGGATGTTGAGTCCGGGCCGCGCGTTCATCTCGAGAATCAAGGGGCCCCGATCTTTGTCAATGACCATATCGACGCCAACGTAACCGAGACCCGTTACTTCACTGCTGCGTGCCGATGCCTGCAGAATGAAATCCCACTTCGGTATGTACAGCCCGGAAATCAGCGCACCCGTGTCGGGATGCTCATCGACGACGTCGTTGCCGAGCACGCCTTTCAAAGTCCGTCCGGTGCTGAGGTCGATGCCGGCTCCCACCGCACCCTGGTGAAGATTCGCCTTGCCGTCGGAGTTTCTGGTCGGTAATCGCACCATCGACATGACCGGATAACCGCGATAGACGATCACTCGTATATCGGGCACGCCCTGGTAACTGACATCGGCAAAGAGCGGGTCGAACTGGACACAATATTCGATGAGTGCCGTATCCGGATTGCCGCTGAGACTGTACTGGCCGCCGACGATGTTGGAGATATGGTGCTCCAGCTCGGCGGCGTGGATGAGCAAGCCGCTCGCAGTACGGAAACTCGCGGTTTTGCGCTTGCTGCGGCCGACGATGACGACGATGCCGTCCCCGCCGCTGCCGCGAGCCGGCTTGATGACAAAGCTTTCCCGGTCTTCGACGATATCCATGAACCGGCGCACACCGGACTGGCTGCCGATGACACCATAAAGCTCCGGCACGGGCATGCCGGCCTCGAGCGCCAGTTTCTTCGTCAGTTCCTTGTCATCGACTCTTGGATAGAAGCGGCGCGGGTTCAGGCGCATGATGAATTCCGCATTGCGCTCGTTGAGACCGAGCACGCCCGCTTCGCGCAGCAGCTTTCGATTTCGCATCATTTTATTTTGCAATCAGCGCTTTGAAGCGCATCAGTTCGGACAGGCGATAGCCGGTATAACGGCCCAGCAGCAAGATCACTGCGAGAACGATCAGCAGCAGCTCAGGGAAGGTGAAAATCAGGTGCTCCAGCCACGCCATACCCATAACGAGGTAGGCTATGACGGCCAGCAGCATGCTGCCGGCACCGGCCCGCATCGCGTCACCCGGACCTCGCTCTTCCCACACCACGGACATGCGTTCGATTGTCATCGCGATAATCACCATCGGAAACAATGCCACTGACAATCCCGTAACCATGCCAAGCTGGTGCGCGACGATGCTGATGATCAACATCAGTATGATCACGATCACCAGCACGGCCCCCAGCCTGGGTACCAGCAGCAGTCGCAGGCGTTCGAGAAGGAACCGGATGCTCAATCCCAACGCTACCAGCACCGTAAACAGAATGACGCCCCAGACGAGTTGGGTTTCGCGGAATGCCAGCGCGATCAGGACCGGCATGAAAGTGCCGAACGCATCGATGCCGATGACATTGCGCATGACCACCATGACGAGTGCACCCAGTGGAATCATGAGCAGCACGCTGTAGACGGATTGCGTTTTGATCGGCAGGCTGAACAATGAGAAATCGATCAGCCGCGATTGCTCCAGTTCGGCGCGGCGCTTGGTGATCTCCATCGAATCGATGAAATTTCGCTGCACGGCAAAACTGACCTCGAGGGCGCTCCCCCCGTCGACCGTGGCCAGCGGCTGGCTGCCGCGCCACCAGATCAGAAAATGCTCCGGCAAGCCTTCGATGCCGGTGCTCGGGTCGAAATAGCGCCAGCGGTCGCTGTCGTGGATTTCGAGCCAGGGGATCGCGGACACCAGCCGCTCTTGATCATCGAGCGGCACGCCGTGAATCACTCGCGCCGGGATTTTGGCGGAGGCCAGAACCGTCGTTATCCGCTCGACGAATTCCGCGGCGTTGTCCACGTCGGCCAGCAACAGTTCCACGTTCGGATTCGGTGACGGGTCGTTGGCCAGCCGCAGCAAGACCGCGGTAAAGGACGCGGCATCCGCTGAATGCTCGTTGACGTCTGCAACGATCACATCTACGGCCGTCCCCAGCGGTTCGTCGATCACCGGAGGGATCGGCAGGGGCGGCGTCAGGTCCATCTGGTCGCTGTCGGGATCCTCGTAGACGACAATCCGATAATAGAGTGTCTGGGCGCCATCCGCCCGCCGCACCGTCCACTGTGCCTCACGGTCGGCGCCCACGTAGTTCAGCCCGAACGCGTAGTTCCTGGAGACCGAATACTCGTCCAGGGTCGTGAATCCCGGCGTCAGCGTCGGAATCTGCAGGCCCACCCGGATCGAGCCCGGACCGCTCTCGAATCGAACGGTGGTTTCCACGGTCCAGGTCGGCGTTTCCTGGTTGTCGCTGATCGGAAATCCCAGCACCTGCCACTTGTATACGAATGTCGCCAGGCCGATCAACGTCAGAATGCCGGCCAGCACGAACACATAGCGCGTTGTCACGTCATCCTTCTCGCAAGGTGTGGGACATTAGTCAACGAAGCCAGCTGTTCTCATGTGCCTGGGAAATCGATCCGGATTCTTTGTATTTTCGGCCATGGACGGCCGCCTTTCCGCGGGTGCCGATTCTACACGCAAATTCAAGGGCGAATAACGCCAAGCGCCACTTCGACGGCGCGTCTCCGGAGCGGGCCGCTGCGGTTGAAAAGCTTCATTCCGGTGCCCCGGAGGGTCGCCAGAGGCGCGGAGCGCGACGAGAAAAGACGGTTCAGGCCATCGACAAAACTCAACATGGCCAGGTTCGCCCCTTTGCGCGCACGTTCATAGCGG
The DNA here is from genome assembly GCA_050738315.1 of Woeseiaceae bacterium. Taxonomy (GTDB): domain Bacteria; phylum Pseudomonadota; class Gammaproteobacteria; order Steroidobacterales; family Woeseiaceae; genus IDS-8. The sequence continues at coordinate 7,900 of JBOHZD010000276.1, read as the reverse complement.
CGCAGAACCGGCAAGTCTCCCGGATGGCGCCCTGCGGCAATCGCCTTCCCCACGGCCGCCGCCAGCGCCGCGGCATCTGCAATGCCGAGATTGGCGCCCTGCCCTGCAAGCGGATGCATGCTGTGAGCCGCGTCGCCGACGAGCGCCATTCCAGGCATTACATAATGCGTCGCGTGCTGCGCCTGGAGCCGAAACGTTCCTCGAGGCCCGGATGCAGTCAACGATCCGAGCACCCGGTCGCTCGCTTCACTCAAGCGCTCGCCCAGCTCGCCGTCCGACAAGACCGCTGCGGCCTCGGCCTCTTCAGGTGTCGTGGACCACACCACGGAGACCCTGCCGTCCTGCAAGGGCAACAATGCGAGCGGCCCGCTCTCCAGGAATCGTTGCCAGGCTGTATGCCGATGACGTTGGTCGGGCCGGACATGTGTCACGAAGGCCGATTGCCCGTAATGCTTCACAATGGTTGCGATGCCGGCATGGCGGCGAATCAGTGATGCCGCGCCGTCGGCTCCGATCAAAAGTTCCGGCGTCGCGAACCGGCCCTCATCGAATTCGACGGACAATCTTTGGCCCACCGGCTGGAGAGACCGGATCGCTGTCTGGAAGGACAGCTCGACCTCCGCCCCGTCCAGGAAGTCCAGCAGGGCATCCTGAATCAGCGCGTTCTCGACGATCGAACCGAGTTCGGGAACGGCAAATTCGGCTGCATCGAAGTGGAGCGTCGCAGGTCCGTCGACAGGCTGTCGCGCGTCCCAGACACGCATCTCGCGAAACGGGCACGCGCGGACCGCAATTACCCGGTCCCAGACTCCGAGGGTTGCATACAACCGCGAAGACCCGTTCGCGATGGCGGAAACGCGCAAAGCAACGTCACTTGCGGCGTCAAATCGCGGACGTTCACCCGCATCGATCACCCGGATGTTGAGACGATCCCGATGTTCGCTGCTCGCGAGAATCGCGGCAACGGTCAGGCCCACCATGCCGCCGCCCGCAATCAGGATGTCGAAAGAGCGTGTCATCGCAGTGGCACGCCGCGCGACAACCGCGGCAGCCGCCCTGCCAGACCCATCGTATGCCTCGCAAACAACGTGCGGACACCGGGAACGAGATCGAAACCCAGCATGCCGACATTGCGCAATACACGGAGGGGCGGATGGCTGCTGCCGAACAGGCGCACCAGCCCGTCGGTGAAGAACACGACCTTTCGATGATCGCTCCTGCGCCACTCGGAGTAGCTCCGCAGCACGCCCTCCTCTCCAATACCGCTCACGTCTCTACCGTCGCGGAGCACATCGGCGATGCAATCGCAAAGGCACGCCACGTCTCGCAGGCCGAGATTGAATCCCTGTGCGGCCACCGGATGCAGTCCGTGCGCCGCGTTACCGACCAGCACACTGCGCCTCGCGAACAAGCGAGCTGCCTTTGACAGTGCCAGCGGATAGCTGGCGCGCCGGCCTGCTTTGTGAAAGCGCCCGAGGCGATATCCGAACGCCTCCTGCAGCCTGCCGATAAACTCGGCATCCGCCAGTTCCATCACCGCGGCCGCTTCTGCCGGCGGCAAAGTCCAGACAAACGCCGCACGCCGGTCCGCAACGGGCAGCAACGCCAGCGGACCGGCTTCGGTGAAGCGCTCGAACGCCCGTTGTTGAGGCGCCTTTTCCGGCAATACGTTGCCGATCACCGCGCACTGGCGGTAGTCGATCTGCGTGGCCCCGATGCCGAGCAGACCACGCACTGCGGAGTTTGCGCCGTCGGCGGCGACGAGCAGACTGCAGGACAACGCTTCCGACCCCCGCTTGGTTTCGACGCTGACATCGACCCTGTCCGGCGCCGTACTGACTGCCGTGATACGGCCGGGACAATGCCAGTGCAGGTTGGCGACTGCCGCCGCTGCATTCTGCAGCGCGTCGCCCAGCACCCTGTTGATGACGACATACCCCAGCGCTTCGACGTTTTGCTGCGCGGCATCGATGTGCGAAAAACCGAAGCGACCGCGGTCCGAGACATGAATGCTCGCGATCGGCGTCGATGCCGCGGCGATCTCCGGCCACAACCCCATGGCCTCGAACATGCGCTGACTGCTCCGCGACAGCGCCGTCGAGCGATCGTCAAAGCTCGGATGCATCGCGTTTCCGCGGGCGACGGCTTCCACGACACCGACCCGCAATTTGAGCGGCGCCAGCGCCAGGGCAAGACAGGTACCGATCATGCCGCCGCCGGCAATCAAGATATCGTACTGTTCGTATCGATGGGATTGCATGGATATCAGGCTGCCATCAACTTCTCGATGTCGTCCGGGTCCCTGACCAGCTCCTTGCTCAGCACGTCCGGTCCGGCATGGGTCACGGCGACGTCGTCTTCGATGCGAATGCCGATATTCTTCCAGCGCGCCGGCACCCTGGCTTTAGCCGAGATGTAAATGCCCGGTTCGACCGTGGTCACCATGCCCGGTTCCAGTAAACGCCATTCATCGCCGACCTTGTAGTCGCCGACATCGTGCACATCCATACCTAACCAGTGTCCGGTGCGATGCATGAAGAACTCGCGGTACGCTCCGTCGCGGATCAGTTTGGGCAACGTGCCCTGCAGAAGTCCCAGTTTTCTCAAGCCGCGCGTGATCACGCGGACCGCTTCGTCGTGGGGTTCGTTCCAGTGATTGCCTTTGCGCGTTTTCCCGATGGCGGCCGTTTGCGCCTCCAGTACGATCTCGTAAACCGCGCGCTGCTCCGCGGAAAACCGGCCGCTCACGGGTACCGTGCGTGTGACATCCGACGCGTAATAGTCGTATTCGCAGCCCGCATCGATCAGCACCAGTTCGCCGGCCTTGAGTTCCGCAGCATTGTCGATGTAATGCAAGGTACAGCCATTGGGCCCGCCTCCGACAATCGGGCAGTAGGACGCCGTGGCATTGTGGCGGCGGAACTCATGCAGGTACTCGGCCTCCACTTCGTACTCGAACAGAGCCGGCCGTATGCGCCGGATCGCACGGGTGTGTGCCTGCACGGCAATCCGTGCCGCCCGCCGCATCGCCGAGATTTCGCCTCGGCTCTTGTACAGGCGCATGTCGTGCAGCAGGTGGTCCAGAGCGACGAATTCCTGTGGCGTATGAATACCCGACGCTTCCCGCGACCGCAGGGACTTGATCCACTCCGCGATTCGCAGATCGAATTCAGGATAAACACCCATGGTGTAGTAGACGCGATTACGGCACTCGATGATGCCGGGCAGGATATCGTCGATATCGTCAATCGGAAACGCGTCGTGCGCGCCGTAAGCCTGCACGGCGCCTTCCGGCCCCGCGCGGGACCCGTCCCACAATTCCTTTTCCCGATCCCGGTCGCGGCAGAACAGGACGAACTCCCCGTTGTCACGGCCGGGCGCCAGCACTGCAACCGAGTGCGGCTCTGCAAAACCGGTGAGATAGTAGAAATCGCTGTCCTGCCGATAACGGTAGGTCACGTCCCGGCTGCGCAACCTGAGCGGTGCACTCGGCAGTATGGCGACGCCGCCCTCTCCCACCATGCGCATCAATTGCTGGCGGCGCTTCGCAAATTCCTTCCGGTTCATACGATTCGGTCGCTCCCCAGTACGCTCGCGTCAGTCAGCCAGCTCGCATGATTCATGGTCAACGTTGTTGGAGGCGGATGCCGGTTGGGGGGAGGGCTTTTCAGGTCCGCCGTAAATACGTCCATGTAGGCTTCGGGCGAAACATCCATGTTTCGCACGATCCTGAAAAGCCCTCCCCCCAACCGGCATCCGCACCGACCGTCTTTGGCGGCCATGAATCATGCGAGCTGGCTGACTGTATCTCAATGAATGACGTCGCCATGCGCCCCGGGAGGGTCCGCGTCCTGCAATGAGCGGAATCCCGCCAGCTCCTCGTAGGTGAGTTGCGCCGCGACCCGGACGTATTCGACGAGCTCGGCATAAGCCTCCTCGGTGCTCTCGTCATCGGCATTTTCATCGACCGTGGCGCGCGTGATTTCGAGCATATCCTTGATGATGTCACTGATCGGTTCGCCGGCGAGCTGTGCCTTCAGGCTGTCCGGATGCGGGCCCGTCACCAGTCCGTGCAGGAATCCGTCGCACCAGTCGGCGAGCGCGCCCGCCCTGCTATATGAAGAGTTGGCATCGTCCGGCAGCAAAGGCATGAACGCGGACTGTCTTTCAGCCAGCCGACAAAAGCTGTCCCGGTACAGCATCTCCAGCATGGACGCACATTCGCGGGTTTCTGCGGTGCCGGCGACGGAACGTTCGAGTACGTGGTCAAGCCAGTCCAGACCCGCTCTGCTGCCGCAAACCGCCAATCTGCTACAGATCAGGCCGTGCACCTGCGCCGCGCTCCAGCCGGCGTGACAGCGCGACAGGGCTTCCTCCAACTCGTCGTGTTTGATGATCTCATCCATGCGTCGGCAACCGGCAAGTCTTGTTTCGGGCAACCGGCAGGCGTGAATGATCCCACGTAATACGTTGTCTGGCCACGTGTAACGACAATTCGCATTAAGGACGATTGATTCTATTTGTCGCCGGCTCTATATTCCCTCCCATGGCAAAAGACGCACACGTTGAGTTCGAGCATGAACTCAAGCGACTCGAGAAGCGGCTGGATGCGCTCGTCGAGGTCTGCGACCAGCTCCAGGACGAGAACCGTTCACTGAAATTGCGGCAGGACGCGCTGACGGCGGAGCGGGCAACCCTGTTGCAGAAGAACGAGCAGGTACGCGCCCGGGTCGAAGCGATGATCGGGCGTCTGAAAGCGATGGAACAGGGAAGTTAACTGAATAGATAAGCGCCCGGATGGACGCTGTCTCGGAGTACCACCCATGAACGATATTTATGCGCACGTCAGCGTAAGAATTCTCGAAAAGGAATATCAGGTATCCTGCCCGGCGAGCGAACGTACAGACCTGCTTGATTCCGCGGAGGTTCTCAATGCCAAGATGCGCGAGATCCGGGATAGCGGCAAGGTCGTCGGGCTCGACCGCATCGCGGTCATGGCAGCCCTGAATATGGCCAACGAATTGCTGCATGCGCGGGCGAAGGACAAGGCACTCGAAGGCAATGTTGGCCAGCGTCTGAAGCTGATGTCGGATCGGGTGGAATCCGTGCTCAGTACGAGCAAGCAACTCGATCTTTAATTTGGGCTGACGAAGCGAGCTGATTCCTGACGAACAAATATGGCGCCTCCTGCAGTGTACGATAGCTGACCTGGATACCTTTCGACCCTAAATTTTTACCTCGGGGTCGCGCACTGTCGGTGGCATGTGAGCAAGACCACGCAAGTGGTTAGCCTGTTGCTCCCACGGCTGGCCCCACCTGTTGCTCTGGTTCGAGAGCGACGGTCGGTACCGGCACAGGCGGGAGGCGTCTTCAACACTCACCCGGGAATCCGCCTGGAACCAATGTCCTCTCCTTACGCTGATGCGCAAAGGCAGAAGCGCAAGCTGCGACGCGAACACCGCGACGCCAGATCGCAGCAGGGCGAAGCCGCCCGCCAAAGCGCGTCCGAACGCATCGCCAGACACGTCATTTACTCGCGCTACTTTCAGCGCAGTCGGCGGATCGCCTGCTACCTGCCCATGCCGGACGAGGTCGACACATGGCCCATCATTGCGCGCGCATGGCGCATGAAAAAGAAAATTTTTGCGCCAATTACCGACCGTAACCGGTTATTGACGTTTCGTGAAATTCGCCCCGAAAGTGACCTGGCGACGACCGATTTCGGTCTGCTGGAACCTGTGTCGGGCGCAGAACTCACGGCACGCGAACTTGATCTCGTGCTCGTTCCGATGGTCGCATTCGATGACGATTGTCTGCGCATCGGCATGGGCGGTGGGTATTACGATCGCACTTTTTCATTTTTGCGCGCGCGCCGACGGTTCTTCAGGCCGAAGCTCGTAGGGCTTGCTTTTGCCAGTCAGCGCGTCGACAAAGTCCCCTCAAACCCTTGGGATATACGGCTTTTCCGCATAATTACCGAGTTTGGCTGAAGCTCCCGTTGCCGGGAATTCGCCCGCCCCCGGTCCGTCAATGACGTTCCGACTGCCGTGATTGCGCAGTGCTCATCTTGCATCGACTTTTCATTTCGAGAAGCGACAAACCCGGATTCGGGAAGAAACCAACCGGCTGCAAGAATAGTTTTGACGCGTCTGGTGCGCGTCCGAAAACAGCGTCTGCAAAATCCGGGCGGTGTGGTTTCGTTGCAAACGTCGTGTTACCGGATATCGAAAAATGTTAACGGGATCACTTGACTAGCTGGATTTTTCGGTTTTGTTGTATATACTCAACGCCGGGTACCCGACACGGAGAAAATGATGGCTACCAAAAAGAAGTCTCGTAAAAAAGCTTCGAAGCGGAAAACCGCCAAGAAGCGGAAGGTAACAAAGAAAAAGGCGGCGCCGAAAAAACGGCGTGCAGCGAAGAAGAAATCGGCTAAGAAGAAGACCAAAAAGAAGGCAAAGAAAAAGGCCAAGAAAAAAGCAAAGCGCAAAGCTAAAAAGAAAGGCAAGAAAAAAGCAAAGCGTAAAGCTAAAAAGAAAGGCAAGAAAAAAGCAAAGCGTAAAGCTAAAAAGAAAGCAAAGAAGAAAGCAGCAAAACGACGTCCGGCTAAGCGGAAGTCGAAGAAGAAGTCTTCAAAGAAGGCTTCGTCCCGGCCCATGTAACCAGGGCCGCGACCGGAAGAAAGGCAGTTTTTTCATCAGGTTATTGGACGAACACACTGAGAATGAGCTGACCTGGGTCTTCTTCTGAAACAGTAAATGTGCCCGCTTTTGCGGGCACATTTCGTTTTGGGCAGCCCGTCATGGCGAATTCCGGGCCGTTCGGCTAAGCTCGCAATCCTCCCATCGACAGTCCACGGACCTCATCGCCTAGAACCAATGGACCCCTCTACAAAGAAGTTGAATGCGGCCAAGGCATCGATGGAATACATCGAGCATGGCTGCCTGCTCGGAGTCGGCACGGGATCGACGGCCAATTTCCTCATCGGCCTGTTGCCATCGATTCGGGACCGGATTCGGACCATCGTGTCGAGTTCCACAGAAACGACCGCGCTCCTCGAAAAGCACGGGTTCACGGTTTCGCTGCTCAACTCGGTCGGGGACCTGGATCTGTATATCGATGGCGCGGATGAGGCCACCAAGCACTTGCACCTGGTCAAGGGCGGCGGCGGCGCGCTGACGCGTGAGAAAGTCCTGGCCGGGGCGGCGCGAAGATTCGTCTGTATCGTCGATGACTCGAAGCTGGTCGGGATGCTCGGCAAGTTTCCGTTACCGATCGAGGTGATCCCGATGGCGCAGTCGTTCGTCGCACGGCAGATCATCAAGATGCGGGGACAACCGATATGGCGCGAGAACTTCGTGACCGATAACGGCAATCACATTCTCGATATTCACAATCTGACGATCAGCAATCCGCTCGAGATGGAAACCCGGCTCAACCAGCTGCCGGGTGTGGTTTGCGTGGGTTTGTTTTCACACCGGCCCGCAGACGTGCTGTTGATCGGGGACGAGGATGGCGTGCGGACGATGCTGCGGTGATTGAGGCCGAGGCCTGTCGCGAGATGGCGACAGGTCATCTGCAGCTGGAAAGGTGGCTGGGGGACCAGGATTCGAACCTGGGTTGGCGGAGTCAGAGTCCGCAGTCCTACCGCTAGACGATCCCCCATCCTTGAACGTTCAGTATACCAACGACCAGGATGGACTCGGCCCATCCTGGGCCTCGCCCTGCGGGCGACAGCGCTTCGCGCTGTCGTCCAAATTTGTTCCGGACAAATTTGTCGAACCTGGGTTGGCGGAGTCAGAGTCCGCAGTCCTACCGCTAGACGATCCCCCATCGGTCGATTCATTTTAACAACCAGGATTGACGTGGCCCATCCCGGGCCTCGCCGTCCGGGCAACGT
>JBOHZD010000275.1:0-6341 GCA_050738315.1 Woeseiaceae bacterium | reverse complement strand
GTACAACGACATGTTGTGCAGGAAGTAATCGTCGGCAAAGCCGATGTCGCGGCACAGCACGTCGGACGGCGGACCGAGGCAGGTATCGCCGATGGTCGGAGTACCGACGATGGCACCGAACTCGTCAACGTCGAGCGCATCCTGCTCCACCGAACCGATGTACGTCGTCTGCCAGGTAAACCTCCACTTATCCATCTCAAACTGGATGTCGTTCTGGAAGCGCCAGTCGGGAAAGCCGAACTCGCCCTTGAACTGTTCCAGGTCCGGAGTGCCGTCCTCGCCGATGAACAGTGTCGAACGCTCGAGCTGGCGGTTTGCGGCAAGATCGACGGTAAAGTCGATCGGACGCTCGAACGCATCAAACGTGTTCTTGAAGGTCACGTTGATATCGACGCCGCGCGCCGACTCGTTGTCGCGATTGATGAAACCCTGGTCGATAAAGCTGATCAGCGGACTGGTCGGGTCATTGTCTCGCGTTATACGGTCGCAGAACACGCTGTTACCCGTAAGCGAGTTATAGCAATCGTTGATGATGAACTGCCCGCTCGGTTCGATGATCGTGTTCTCGACGTCGATCGAGTAGTACGTGACGCCGAGTTCCAGATCGAACTCGTTCGTGAACGGCTGCTGCCAGGCGAAGCCGGCCGTCCAGGACTCGGACTCCTCTTCGTCGAGTCCGAGTGCGCCGCCTTCGGCGAGCTCGATGCTGTAGACGTTGTTGCCGCCGTTCGATGCGATCGTCGGATCGACGCCGTTCGCGAGACAGTTCTGCAACACATGCGCTTCGCGGGTGTCGAGCGCCGGATTGTAGGCTCCCGAAAGCGGGTCCAGTGCCTCTTCCGGGATCAGGCACGGATCGAACAGGCTGAGGAAACCGCTTTGCGCCCGCAGAAACAGTTCGCGCAGGTTCGGCGCGCGGTAGGACGTGCCGAAGGTGCCGCGGACCAGCAGCGATTCAACCGGTCTGTATGCGAGTTTGTATGAGTACGTCCATGCGGAACCGTAGAACTCGTCGTCGGTCCAGCGCGCTGCGACGTTGACCCTGAGTTCCTCGGCACCCGGCAGGTTGGCCAGGATCGGCACTTCGATCTCACCGAAAGCTTCCTGGGTCGTCTTCTCGCCGACGGCGCCGCCGTCGGAGAAGAAGCCGAAAAACAGCCCATCGCGTGCGACGGCGTCCGGCAGCGAGTTGATTTCGTCAACGCGATGTTCGACGCCGATGCCGGCCGCCACATCACCGGCAGGAAGCTCGAACAGGTTGCCGGACATATAGTAGGAAAACAGCGTCTGCTCGTACTCGGTATCGAAATCCCGGCTGTCGAACAGGTAGTCCCGCTCGGCGGCTGTCGCAAAGTCGCCGATGACGCCTTCCGGATAAAGCGACGGCGCGAACAGGTTGACCGGCACACAGCCCGGGGCGGCATCGGCGGCCAGCTCGGACGTCGGTTGGCCCGTCAGGCCATTAAACGGGAGGTCGATTTCGCACGGCGTGTTGGTTGACGAATACCAGCCCAGCGCTATGTCCGTGCGGTCTCCGCGGATACCGACGCGATGCGACTTGCCGGTCGACTTGGAAAAAATCGCGCCCAGATCCATGGACCAGTCGTTGAGGCTGCCCAGAGTCAGGAACGGGAGATCCGCCCGGAAGCCGCCGACGACTCGAAGCTGGTCGGCTTCGACGTCGGTCGTATTGCGGTCGCCGCGAACGGAAACGATGGGTTGAGTGAACAGAGGTCCGAGAGCCCCGACCGTCTGATCGCAGCTTCCACCCGTGCTCGGATCGCAACCGAACGCCCCGAGAACCTGGTTGACGAAGTTCGGGTTGTTCATGAGGGTATCCCACGCGAGGCCGCAATCGACGCCGCCGGGGGCCGTGGGGTTACAAATACTGAACGGATTCAGCGCCGGAACGGTCGGGAAATACTGTATCTCTCCGAAATCCGAGAAAAACTCGCGCTTCGCATACAGCACTTCGAAATAAGGCGTGACGTTCATTTCGCCTGCGAAGGTGTATTCCCCGTAGGCCATGACGCTTTGCGTCTGCACCTCCGGGAACAGATCCGCATGCTGCGTTCTGCCGTTCAGGTCGTAGTCGCGGAAGCTCAGATCGGCGGCGCCGTCGCCGTTGGCGTCCACGCCGAATCCGAACAGGGACGACTCCGAGAAGTTGGGCCAGCCGCCGTTACTCGTGCCAGGTGTGAAATAGACACTTCCGGCGAGCCCGTCGAACATGAACACCCGGCGGGCGAGCAAGCCCTGACGGCAGCCGTCCCACGCCATCCCGAAGACGTTCTCGGCGAACAAGTCCTGCGTTCGTACCTGACCGAACTCGTCGATCTCGGCGTGCTGCTCACAACCCGCGGTCCAGGGTCGGTCGTCATAGGACACGCGCTCGCTGTCGACGTATTCGGCGCCGACGCCGATGAAGCCGCGGTCGAAGTTCTTGCCCCAGACAGCGCTCAGCGTATTTTCGACGCCGTTGCTGTGGTGCGGCACCCGGGAATAGACGTCGAGTTCGAGACCGTCGAAGTCCTTGCGCATGATGATGTTGGCGACGCCGGCGATCGCGTCGGAGCCGTATACGGATGAGGCGCCGTCAAGCAGCAGATCGTACTGCTGCACCAGCGACGCCGGCACCAGTTCCAGGTCGGCGGCGACCGGGACGCCTTCGACGCCGGCCGGCGAGACGCGACGTCCGTTGATCAGCACCAGCGTTCTGTTCGCGCCCAGGCCTCGCAAATCGACGGTGGTTGCGCCTGGGCCGTTGTCGAGCACGAATCCCTGAAAGGTCAGGTCGATTTGCTGACCGCCAGCGGCTGTAGATTCCTGCAGGATGTCGCCGGCATCAATGAGTCCCACTTCGCGCGAGACCTGGCTGGTAATGACCTGGAGCGGCGCAATGCTGGTGAACGTATCCCGTTTGAGCCGTGATCCCGTCACGATGATTTCTTCGTCGGCCGTCGGTTCGGCGGATTCGTCGTCGTCTTCGTCCTGCGCGAACGACACAGGGGCCGCAGCGAGCAGCAACAGACTGATAAAGGTTGTAAATACGACAGGCACGCGCGCCAGAAACGCACGATCGTCATCGGCTCTCATAACTATCCCCTTATGCACATTTTCGTTTCGACCGGGACTTTTTCTGTCCCTGATTATCCGGCGTCCGGCGGTCAATCGGATGCGCCCTGATGACCGATCATGCGAGATACCAAACGACTTGTAAACGAATATCGTGGGTTTCGATCGAAAAAGTCGAAATTGTTGCCTCCGGGCAACAACTTGCCCCACGCCGGTCTGTCCGGCACATTCGCCTCGTTGCAGGGTCACCACGAAGTGAACATAACAGACCCTGCGCAAGCTCCCTGCGGAACGGCTGACGGCGTCACTCCGACACGCTTTTTGCGTCGCCGGTGGCCCGGCAATTTGTTGCCGCAGTCGGGCCGCTGTATCCTTCCAGACCCGATATCCGGCCGCCTGGAGCAACAACCATGAAAAAGCTGAAGTCCGGAGTGCTCGCGCTCGCAATTGCATTGATCTTTGGCGCCTGCAGCAAAGAGGAAGAGCCGACGACGCCCGCTCCCGCGAGCGATGAGTCCCCGCCGGCCGAACAACGCCCGGCGGAGACGCCGGCCAGCGACGACATGCCGGCCGACCTTCGCAGCGCACTGGCCGATGAGTTGCGGCCCGCCGAAGACCGCGCGCGCGACGCATCCAGGAAACCGGCCGAGGTCGTCGAATTTCTCGGCATCGAGCCCGGCATGAAGGTGCTCGACGTCATTGCGGCGGGCGGCTACTACACCGAGGTGCTGTCGATCGCGGTCAGCCCCGAAGGCCAGGTCGTCGCGCAGAATCCGGACGCAGCGCTGGAATACAACGACGGCGCCAACGAAAAGGCGATCAGCGCGCGGCTGGCCGGTAACCGTCTGCCGAACGTCACGCGGCTCAACAAGAACTTCGACGAGATGTCGGCTGCGGACGGCCCCTTCGATGCGGCCATTACCGCACTCAATTTCCATGACGTCTACAACGGCTACGGGCAGGAGGCCACCACCGCGTTCCTGCAGGCGATCTATGCCGTGCTGAAGCCGGGGGGCGTGTTCGGCATCACCGACCATGTCGGGATCGCCGGCGCCGACAACGAGGCATTGCACCGGATCGAGAAAGCGAAAGTCATCGAGGCGGTCGTTGCCGCGGGATTCGAGGCCGACGGTGAAAGCGACGTACTGGCGAATGCCGCCGATGATCACACACAACAGGTTTTCAGCGACGCCATCCGGGGCAAGACCGACCGCTTTGTGCTGAGATTTCGCAAGCCTGCACAGTAACCGTCCGCCGCCGCATCAACCCGTTGCAGTAAAGGCATGCTGGCTGAAAGGTCGCCGGCGTCTCGGGCTATTGCCCTGACGTCGTTCGCGATGCTGGCCTTCGCCGGCAACTCGATCCTTTGTCGACTGGCACTGAAACAGGACGCGATCGACCCTGCAAGTTTCACTGCCGTGCGGCTCGCATCGGGCGCGCTCGCGCTGCTGGTGATTGTGGGTGCCACCCGGCGCGCCAGGAATGCGCGTTCCGGCGGCAGCTTCATGTCGGCCCTGATGCTGTTTCTCTATGCAGCCTGTTTCTCCTTTGCTTATGTCAGTCTCGATGCGGCGTCGGGCGCGCTCATTCTGTTCGGCTTCGTGCAGGCGACGATGATTGCGGTTGCACTGATCTCCGGCGACCGGCCGGGCCCGTCCGAATGGGGCGGCTGGCTGCTGGCGGCCGCCGGCCTCGTCCTGCTGCTGCTTCCGGGCGCTGCGGCGCCGTCACCGGCGGGTGCGGGACTGATGGCACTCGCCGGCATCGCCTGGGGCATTTATTCCATTCGCGGGCGGCGCGAACGCGATGCGATGCTTGCGACATCGGGCAACTTCACCCGCTCGCTGCTGTTTGTCGCGCTACTGGCGTTCGCCGTATTCCGCGAAACCCGATGGTCGAGCAGCGGCCTCGTACTGGCAGCCGTGTCGGGCGCCCTGACGTCGGGTCTCGGCTACGTCTTGTGGTACAGCGCGCTCCGTTACCTGACCTCCATGCAGGCTGCGCTGGTGCAGTTATCCGTGCCGGCAATCGCCGCCGCGGGCGGCGTGCTGCTGCTCGCCGAGCCGTTGTCGATGCGGCTCATCGCCTGCGGCGCCATGATCATCGGCGGCATCTGCATCGCGCTGATGAGGAAATTCCGCCGCGGCAGCGCCTGACCGTCCGGATTTGTGTGAACCGGCGCAAGGAACCGGATCGCCTTCTGGCGGAAAGTAGCTGCCTGACCAGCCGCCAGTTCCGGCCGCCAGGCCATGGATGACTCGGGCCGATATGCTGACAACGCCGACCAGAAGGAATCTGAATACCATCGTCGTGCTGAATCCCAAGGGAGGTTGCGGCAAGACCACGCTCGTGACCAACCTGGCCAGTATCTACGCCGGGCGGGGGCCCATGCCGGCCGTCATGGACTGCGACCCGCAAGGCTCGTCGATGCGCTGGATCGAAAAGCGTCCTGCCAGTTGCCCGCCCATACACGGCATCGCCGCCTACAAGCGAAGCATGCAGGCGACCCGAAGCTGGCAACTCAGGGTGCCGAACGAGACCACCAACCTGATCGTCGACTCGCCGGCCGGACTGAATCACGACGACTTGCGCGAGGTGACGCGCGATGCCAGCAGCATACTCGTGCCCGTGTTGCCGTCGTCGATCGATATCCATGCGGCGTCGCGCTGTATTGCCGATCTGCTGCTGGTCGCGAAAATCGACCGGCGCGATCGCAAGCTGGCCGTCATCGCCAATCGTACGCGTCAGCATACGAGGAGCTTCGACAAACTGATGCGCTTCCTCGATTCGCTCGAGATTCCGATCATCGCGGTGCTGCGCGACAGCCAGAACTTCCTGCATGCCGTCGACAACGGTATCGGCGTCTGCGAAATGCCGCGGCATCGGGCACGCAAGGAAATCGAGCAACTCGACCTTGTCGTGAAGTGGCTCGACGACTGGCGCGAACGCCGGCGCGATCCCGCGATGCCCGGTCGCGCTCTCTATCCGCCGACCTTGACGATTGTGCATAACGAGAACGTGGGCTAGGCAGAACGCTTTGAACCAGCCGATAGCTGGCGTTGAATCGAGGCAAACAACTCCACATCGACATTGCCGCCGCTCAGCACGACGACGGTGACCTTGTCATGGGTCGCGATCTTGCCTGCCAGTACGGCTGCGAGCGCCACGGCGCCTCCAGGTTCCACCACGAGCTTCAGGTTCCGGAACGCGAATCGCATGGCCGCCTTGACGTCGCTGTCGCTGACAACCAGGCCGTCGCCCAACAA
>JBOHZD010000274.1:0-10881 GCA_050738315.1 Woeseiaceae bacterium | reverse complement strand
AACGTCGCTGAATACCTGGAGTACGGCCTGTACGGCATCGCCTTGTCGCGTTTCTCCGGCATGTGGGTCGGCTTCAAGGCCATCTCGGAAACGGTGGAGTCGGCCATGTCGGTCGAGTTACCTCCGGGTTCGCAGTTCGTAACACCGCGCGATTTCGTCCCTCCTGCCGATGGCCTGCATATCCGCTGGCCGGATTACCCGGGACCGCAGATCGAGGAACGTATGGAGGCCAAGAAAGCGGCCACGCTGGCGTTTGCGTCCGCCAACCCGATCGACCGCAAGATCTTCGACACGCCCGATGCGCATTACGGCATCGTCACGACCGGCAAGGGCCACCTCGACCTGATGGAGGCACTCAGGCTGCTCGGCATCGACAGGAACGAAGCGCGGCGCCTGGGCCTGGATGTATTCAAAGTCGGCATGGTATGGCCGCTCGCACACGACGCGGCGCTCGATTTCGTGCGCGACAAGCGCGAAGTCCTCGTCGTCGAGGAAAAACGCGGCATTATCGAAAGCCAGTTCAAGGAATACTTCTACGATTACCCGGGCCGCAAGCCCGAACGCATGATCGGCAAGGAAGACGAAACCGGCAACAGGCTGGTGCCGTGGGTCGGGGAACTGTCGCCACTCGAACTCGCGGCGAGCGTTGCCAGCCGGCTGGACCGTGCCATGCCCGGGCACGATTTCACGGCGCGCGCGAGCGGCCTGCGGGCCGGCGGCTCGAACGTCATCCGGATTACCGGCGCCTCGCGCACGCCCTACTTCTGTTCGGGCTGCCCGCACAATACGTCGACCCGTCTGCCGGAAGGCTCCAAGGCGCTGGCCGGCATCGGCTGCCATTTCATGGCCAACTGGATGGATCGCGACACCGAGGGCCTGATCCAGATGGGCGGCGAAGGCATCAACTGGGTCACGCGCTCGCGCTTCAACGGCGGCAAGCACGTGTTCCAGAACCTCGGCGACGGCACGTTCTATCACTCCGGCTCCGTCGCGATTCGCCAGGCCTTCGCGGCGAAGACGAACATCACTTACAAGATTCTGTTCAACGACGCCGTTGCCATGACGGGCGGCCAGCCCGTCGATGGACCGATCACGGTCGAAGCGGTCGCGCACATGGTGCGCGCAGAGGGCGTGCAACGCATCGCGGTCGTATCCGATGAGCCCGAACACTTTGAAGCTGCAGGCTTCCCCGCCGGGACGACGATTTCGCATCGTCGCGAGCTGGATGTGATTCAACGCGAACTCCGCGATATTCCGGGCGTTACCGTGCTCATCTATGCGCAGACCTGCGCAACGGAAAAGCGCCGCCGACGAAAGCGCGGCACGCTCGAAGATCCGAACCGCTTTGTCGTCATCAACGACCTTGTCTGCGAAGGCTGCGGCGATTGCTCGGTGGAATCGAACTGCCTGTCTGTCGTGCCCAAAGAGACGCCGTTCGGCCGCAAACGTCAGATCGACCAGAACAGTTGCAACAAGGATTTCTCCTGTGTGAACGGTTTTTGTCCCAGTTTCGTCACGATTGAAGGCGGCGAGAGGGCGAAAATCTCGGCAACGCGGGAAGTCGATTTTCCGTCGCAGAAGCTCGCATCTCTCGCGGCTCCTGAGCTGCCGGACCCCGACGGTGGATACGATCTCCTCGTGACCGGCGTCGGCGGAACCGGCGTCATCACGGTCGGCGCGTTGATTACCATGGCGGCCCATCTCGAAGGCAAAGGCGCGAGCGTGCTGGATTTCACCGGATTCGCGCAGAAGTTCGGCCCCGTCCTGAGCTACGTTCGACTGGCGGACCATCCGTCGCTGCTGAACCAGGTGCGCATCGACAAGGAACGAGCGGACGCATTGATCGGCTGCGACCTGGTCGTGAGCTCGTCGCCGAAGGCGTCCAGCACCTATCGCAAGGGCCACACGCGCGCCGCGGTCAATTCGACCGAGATGGCGACCGCCGACTTCGTGCACTTCCGCGATGCGAATCTCAAAGCCCGCGAACGTGTCGATGCGATTGCCCGCGCCGTCGGCGAGAATAATCTTTCCACGGTTGCAGCGAATGCACTGGCGCAGACGCTGCTCGGCAACACGATTTATGCCAACGTGCTGATGCTCGGTTTCGCCTGGCAATCCGGACTGGTGCCGGTATCGAGCGAGGCAATCCTTCGGGCCATCGAATTGAACGGCGTCGAACTCGAGAACAACAAGAAGGCGTTCGGCTGGGGAAGAATCGCCGCCGCCGATTCGGCTTACATCGCCGATCGTCAGAAACAGACCGAAGGTTCCCCCTCCGAAAAGGAATCACTCGAGTCCGTGATCGCCCGCCGCGCGGAGTTCCTCACCGGCTACCAGAATCGGGCACTGGCTGACCGCTACCTCGCGCTCGTGCAGCAGGCACGAGAGAAGGAAACGTCATTCAGTGCCAATGACAACCTGCCGTTCACCGAAGCGGTCGCAAAAGCCTGGTTCAAGACGCTCGCTTACAAGGATGAATACGAGGTCGCGAGACTGCACGTCGATACTGGTTTCCTCGATCGGATCAAGAAGGAATTCGGCGACAAGGCGAAAGTCAGATTCCATCTGGCGCCACCCCTCCTGACGAGGGGTGTCGACTCGCGCGGCCGTCCGCTGAAACGGGAATTCGGCGCGTGGATGATTCCCGCCTTCCGCATCCTGGCCGCCATGCGCCGGCTTCGCGGTACGAAGCTCGACGTTTTCGGGCTCACTGCCGACCGCCGCCTCGAACGTAAGCTCATTGCCGAATTCGAGCAGACTTTCGGCATCCTTCTGCAAGGACTCTCGCCGGAAAACGTCGTGGCCGCCACGGAAACCATCCAGCTCTACCTGGAGATTCGGGGCTACGGCCCGGTGAAGGAGCAGGCTGCCGCCGGAATTCGCGAAAGAATCGCTGCGAGACTCGCCGGATACGGCGACGTAACCCGGCGAGCTGCATAACTGTAACGGATCTTCGCCCTCGGTCGCCCGCATGGCGACAGAGGCCCGGTTCGACTGCACGGGGACACCCGGGCGATCGGAGCGGCACCTGGACAGGGCAAGACTTTTCAGGATCGTGCGAAACAGGATGTTTCGCCCGAAGCCTACAGGGACGTATTCACGGCGTTCCTGAAAAGTCCTCCCCTGTCCAGGTGCCGCTTGCCCCAAGCTTTCGGAATACCTGAATTTCAGAACCGAGCGTGCCATCATAGCGCGCTCATGGTCGCAAACCACATCAAAGAAGAAATCCAATACGAGTTTCCAACCAGACCGGAAGCCGGTGACACGATGGAGGTCGCTCCCGGCATCCACTGGTTGCGCATGCCGCTCCCTTTCGCGCTCGGCCACATCAACCTGTGGCTGCTCGAGGATGGCGACGGCTGGACGATCGTCGACACGGGCGTCCACACGGAAGTGACCCGGACGGTGTGGCACAAGACTTTTGCCGGCGCCATGGAGAACCGTCCGGCGGTGCTGATTCTGGCGACGCATCTGCATCCGGACCATGCTGGCTGCGCGGGGTGGCTCTCCGAGCATTTCAACGTCGAACTCTGGATGACGCGCGACGAATACCTGCTCTGCCGCATCCTCGTTGCCGATACCGGCAAGCCGACGCCGCCGGCCGGAATTCGCTTTTACAGGGCAGCGGGGTTTGCGCCGGAATCGATGGATCATTATCAGAAGATGTTCGGGCTTTTCGGCAAGTATGTGTCGGCGCTGCCCGAATCCTATCGCCGGCTGAAGGATGACGACTCGGTCCAGATCGGCGCGCATGAATGGCGAGTCATCGTCGGGCGCGGGCATTCGCCGGAGCATGCCTGCCTGTACTGCGCGGAGCTGAATCTGTTGATCTCCGGCGACCAGTTGTTGCCGACGATATCGTCGAACGTCAGCGTCTATCCGACGGAACCTGCTGCAAATCCGCTCGCGGAATGGCTGACGTCGCTCGCAGACATGAAAGAAAGAATACCGCCCGACGTTCTGGTGCTGCCGGCGCACGGCAAGCCATTCCGCGGAGCGCACCAGAGGCTTCAACAGCTTATCGATGAGCACCACAGAAATTTGCAGGATCTCGAACGCTACTGTCGCGAACCCAGGCGAGCCGTCGACGTGTTCCCTGTTTTGTTCCGGAGCGACATCGACAACAACAACCTCATCATGGCGACCGGAGAATCGATCGCGCATCTCAACTACCTGCTCTACCAGGGTCGTGTTGAATCGGATCTCGATGCGGACGGGACACTCTGGTACCGCGCAACAGGACTTCTGACTTGATACCCAAAATCATTTTTGTTAAAAGATGCACCCGCGGCGCGGCGACAACACGGCGCCGGGAACCTGCCAGACAATGCCATGATTGAAATACGCGCCCTCACAAAGAGATACGGCCCACATACCGTCGTAGACAATCTGAGCTTCGCGAGCGAAGCCGGCGAAGTGCTGGGCTTTCTCGGCCCGAACGGCGCAGGCAAGTCGACGACGATGAAGATGATCACCGGCTTCGTGGCGCCGAACTCGGGGAGCGCCAAGGTCTGTGGGCATCTCATCAGCGACGAGCCGCTCGCAGCCCGCAAGCATATCGGCTACCTGCCGGAAGGCGCACCCTGCTACCCGGAAATGACGGCGAAAACTTTTCTCGACTTCATCGCGGACATCCGGCAGATGACCGGAGAGCAACGCCGGCGCCGTCTCGATGAGGTCATTGGACAATTGCACCTGGGCCCGGTGCTCGATCAATCCATCGACACGTTGTCGAAAGGCTTCAAGCGCCGCGTGGGCCTGGCGCAGGCCATTCTGCATGACCCCGACGTGTTGATCCTGGACGAGCCGACGGACGGGCTGGATCCGAACCAGAAACACGAAGTCCGTGAGCTGATCCGCTCGATGTCCGCCGACAAACTCATCGTGATTTCCACTCACATCCTCGAGGAAGTCGACGCGGTCTGCAGCCGCGCGATCATTATCGCCGCCGGCCGAATCGTCGCGGATGAAACGCCGCGTGAGCTTGCCGCGCGCTCCCGATACCACAATGCCGTGCGGCTGACACTCGGCAGTGATGAGAAATTCGACGAGGTCAGGGCGGCTGTGGAGGCATTGCCGTCCGTCGCCGCCACCGAACCGGATCGTGAACACAACACGATCACGGCGTTGCCGCGCGCCAAAGGCGGCAATATCGAACCCTGGAGGGAAATATCCGATCTCGTTGCCGCGCGGCAATGGCACGTTTCCGGACTGCAACTCGAAACCGGCCGGCTGGACGAGGTGTTCCGGCAGATCACGCAGAGCGCGGCGGCGTGAGCACGATTACCGCGCTCTTCCGACGCGAACTGCGAAGCTATTTCGCGACGCCGGTCGCCTATGTCTTCATCGTCATTTTCCTGATCCTGATGGGCACGTTCACGTTTTACCTGGGCGGCTTTTACGAGCGCGGCCAGGCCGACCTGGCGCCGTTCTTCAACTATCACCCGTGGCTGTACCTGTTCCTGGTGCCGGCGATTGCGATGCGCTTGTGGGCCGAGGAGCGAAAAACGGGCAGCGTCGAGCTGCTGATGACGCTGCCGATCACGCCGTGGCAAGCCGTGCTCGGCAAATATCTCGCAGCATGGGCATTCACAGGAATCGCACTCGTTCTGACGTTTCCGATCTGGATCACCGTCAACTACCTCGGCAATCCGGACAACGGCGCCATACTGGCTGCCTACATAGGGAGTTTCCTGATGGCAGGCGGATTCCTGGCCATCGGGTCCTGTGTCTCGGCGACGACGCGGAACCAGGTCATCGCATTCGTGATCACGGTCGTGGTCTGTTTCGGCTTCCTGCTGTCCGGCTTTCCGCTCGTCCTCGATCTTTTTTCGGGGTGGGCGCCGCAACCCATCATCGACGGGATCGCATCGCTCAGTTTCCTGACTCACTTCGCCAACATCAGCAAAGGGGTCATCGACTTTCGCGATCTCTGGTACTTCGGACTGCTGATTGGCACGTTCCTTTATGCCAACACGATCGTGCTGCAATGGAAGCAGGCTGACTGAACATGGGAACGCCGTCACAGCGCCGCCTGAACGCGACCAGCTTGTTGCTACTGGTACTGGCATTCGTCGCCGCGGTTGTCGTCGGCAACCTGGTCTTCAAGGGCTGGCGACTCGACCTGACGGGAAACAATCTGTATACGCTGTCGGACGGCACCAAAAGCATCCTCAAAAAGATCGAGGAACCGATCAATCTCTACTTCTATTTTTCCGATCAGGCGACGGAAAATCTTCCGTCGCTGCGCGGCTATGCGAACCGCGTGCGGGAAATGCTGGAGGAATTCGAATCAGTCGCCGACGGCAACATCAACTTGCACGTCATCGACCCGCAGCCGTTTTCCGTGGACGAGGATCGCGCCGCACAATTCGGCTTACAGGGCATCGATACTGCGGCGTCGCCGGACCCGATCTACATGGGACTGGCCGGCACCAACAGCGTCGACGACGAGGAAATCATTCCGTTTTTCCAACCCGACAAGGAGCAATTCCTCGAATACGACATCGCGCGGCTGGTCGGTACCTTGTCGCAGCCGGAGCGCACCGTCATCGGACTGATCTCCGGCATCAGCATGTCGGGTGATTTCAATCCGCAAACACAACAGATGCAATCTCCGTGGATCGTCTATCAACAAGCGGGACAACTTTTCGACATCCGGAATCTCGGACCCGACGTCGACGAAATCGCAGACGACATCGGACTCCTGTGGATCGTGCAGCCGAAGGGGCTGTCCGATGCGGCCGTGTATGCCATCGACCAGTTCGTGATGCACGGCGGCAAGGCGCTCATTTTTGTCGATCCGCTGGCCGAAACCGATCCAGCGGCAGCGCCGCAGGGTATGACCGGCATGCCTCCTCAAGGGCAAAGTTCCAACCTGCCCGATCTGTTCGATGCGTGGGGCATCGAATTCTCGACTGACCAGGTGGTGGCAGACGAAGGGCTTGCGCTCCGGATCTCGTCCCCCATGAGCGGCCGTCCGGTCGTGCATCCCGGCATGCTGGGAATTACGGCAAACCAGACGAATTCGAGCGATGTGGTAACCGCCGATCTCGAACTGATCAATATCGGCACTGCCGGTCGCCTGCAGTTCGACGACGACAACCCGTTGACCGTCGAGCCGCTGATCACTTCGAGCGAGCGTGCGACCACGATTCCTGTTGCGAAATTCCGTTTTCTGCCGGATCCCTCCACGTTGCTCCAAGATTTCGCGCCGAGTGGTGAAAAGTACGTCATCGCCGCGCGCTTGAGCGGCACGTTGGCGAGCGCCTTTCCGGACGGTCCGCCGGGCGCGGGGGCGGATACGGAGAATACGGACGACGCAGAAAGTGCAGCCGCCAACGATAGCAACCCGGAGGCGACAGCCGCCAGTGACTCGGAAACCGGTGCCGGCGACGGCGAGAACCCCGAAACCGATGCCGCGCCTGAGGGGCATCTAAGGGAGTCGAACGGGTCGGCGAATATCATCGTCGTCGCAGATGTCGATCTGCTGAGTGACCGGATGTGGGTGCAGGTACAGAGCTTCTTCGGTCAGCAAATGGCGACCGCGTTTGCAGACAACGGTGCTTTCGTCACCAATGCGCTGGAGAATCTGTCCGGAAGCAACGACCTGATCGGCGTCAGGAGCCGTGCCAGCTACTCGCGGCCCTTTACGAAAGTGGACGAACTGCGCGTTGCGGCACAGGCGCGATTCCAGGAGACGGAACAACGACTGCAACGTGAACTCGATGAAACGGAACGGCGGCTCACCGAATTGCAATCCTCGCGTGAAGATACCGGCAATATCCTGATGACTGAAGAACAACAGGCGGAGATCGACCGATTCATCGATCGCCGTGCGGAAATTCGCCAGGAACTGCGCGCGGTGCAGCGCGATCTCGACAAGAATATCGAACGACTCGGCACCATTTTGAAGAGCATCAACATCGCATTGATGCCTCTCCTGTTGACGCTGTTCATCCTGTTTGCGGTATGGCGCAGGAACCGGAGGCAACCGGCATGACTGCCAGGACAGTCCAGGTTCTCGCGCTCATCGTGATCGTGCTTTTCGCTGCCGTCTTCGCACTGAACAGCCGGCGTGACGACGGCACCACGGAGGAAAAACTGCTGTTTCCGGGTCTCAAGGACCACATCGACGATATCGGTGAGGTTACGGTTGCCGATGCCGCTGGCAGTGTAACCGTAAAACGCGAGGACGACCGGTGGATCGTACCCGCGAAAGCGGGCTACGTTGCAAACACGGATGCCCTGCGCAAGGTCCTGATCGCGGTGGCGGATGCCCGCAAGGTCGAACAGAAAACGTCGAATCCCGAATTGTACGAACGCCTGGGCGTCGCGGATCCGATGAAGGACGACAGCGGCGGCGCCGTCCTCCTCAGCAGTGCCGGTCTCGGCGAACTGGACTTTGCGTTGATTCTTGGAAATGCAGTGCAACAAGAGTATCGCTACGTACGCATCGCCGATCAGGCTGAAAGCTGGCTCATCGACCAGAATCCGGGCGTTCCCGAAGACATAAGCGGCTGGCTCGCGCCGGATATCGTCAACATCGAGTCATCGCGCATCCAGTCGGTCACCCTCACACACGATGATGGCGACGCCATACACATTCACAAGGACAACAAAGACGCGACGAACTTCACGGTCGACGACATCCCGGACGGGCGTGAACTGAGCTATCCGTCGGTCGCAAACGGAACGGCGGCCGTCTTGAGCAACCTGGGCCTGGAAGATGTCGAGGCCGATACCGGCGCCGGCGAGACAAATTCGACAACGACCGTATTCAGAACCTTCGACGGGCTCGAGATCCGTGTTGCATCGAGCAAAGAGGACGACCAGACCTGGATAACGCTCGCCGCGTCAGCCGTGCAACCGGCGCCTGATGCAGCCACGGCGGCGGGCGCGGGGAATGAAAGCCCGCCTGCCGGCGAGGATACGGGCGCAGCGGAAAACAGCGACGGTACGGCGACGAATGAGGCAGGCGGCCCGGAACAGGTCACGCCACCCGAAGAAGAAGAAAAAAAGCCGGACCCGAAACAGGAAGCGGCCGACATCAACGCCAGGGTGTCCGGATGGCGCTATCAAATTGCGGACTATAAAGCGAACCAGCTGACACGCAGTTGGGACGATTTGCTGAAAACCGAGGAATGAGGCGGCCTTGGCGCCTGTGACGCCGCTCGATCCTTTCAAGGCGATCGTATTCGACCTGGGCGGCGTCCTGTTGCGTCTGCGCGATCCCATCGAAAACTTCGGCCTGTCGTGGACTGAGGCGCAGTTCCTCGAACTCTGGCTGAAATCGCGCTCCGTGCGCGAATTCGAACGGGGCGCGATCGATGCTGAGACATTCGCGGCGATGGCAGTCAGGGAACTCCAACTGACGATGCCTCCCGCGGAATTTCTCCAGCGGTTCGACGCTTGGCCGGAAGAACTCTTTCCGGACACGTTGAGCCTGCTGGATGCACTCCCGTCCACTACGAAGCTCGTGCTTCTGTCGAACACCAATGCCGCTCACTGGGGACGGAGCAGTATTTCGGGTGCGCTCGCCGGACGTTTCGACCAGCAATTTCTCTCCTTTCGCACAGGGCTTCTCAAACCGGACCGCGCTGCTTTTGACCAGGTGTCCGACGCCTGCCGTTGTCTGCCGGCCGAAATACTCTTCTTCGACGACAATCCGCTGAATGTTTCTGCTGCCGCCCGGCTCGGCATGAAATCATTCCTGACGAAAGGACCCGCCGACGTGCGGCAGGCGCTCGCGTCTCTCTGATCGGCTTGTTCGCGCGGAGCCTGGACCGGGGAGGGCCTCTGTAGGAGCCCGCCGAGCGCCATGGATGGCGCGAATGCAGATCACGCAGGAGCAGTTATCTGCGAAGGGTGACCGACCTCAACGGGAGGTGGGAAGCGTTCGGTTTGCCGGGTCCACGCTGCGGCGCCGGTCCTTGAAGAAACCAGGGACGCTGTAGCGGCCGATAGCTTCCAGGCTGTACTCGGCGTCCGTCGTAATCGCTCGCGCGGCGAGCATTGCGCTCTGGACGGCGGGGCCGATGCCCTCGCCCATGTCGACGGAAGCGAGTCCGACGGCATCGCCGACGATGAACGCATTGCCGTGACGCACCGTATCGACCCGGCCGCGCAGATAGTAACTGTAGCCGCTGGGATCGTAATCGTTCTTGTTGATGAGGCGCTCGTCAGCCAGCTTTTGCACAAACTTGTCCCAGTAATCCTGCAGCCGTACGGGTTGCGACTTGATCGTGTCCGCTTTTCCGCCCAGGCCGACGTTCACGTATCCCCGTTCTTTCGGAACATACCACGCATAACCCGGCAAACCGTCACCGAAGAACCACAGCTTGCACTCTTCGTTCTGCCAATTGTAGGGAAACTCCTGTTCATAGGTCGCGATCTGCAATCCCTTGGCGCGCGGGGAGCGCTCATGAAAAAACTGCCGGAATACCGGGCAGGCGGTGCCGCCGGCGCCGACCAGGTAACGGCATTCGAATTTCCCGTCCACGCGAAAACCGGCGTCGCCCTGCTTTTCTATCTTCTTGACCTTGTGTCGCACCACCCCGGCGCCTGAACGGCGCAACAGGTAGTCGTCGAACTCGAAGCGGCGGATCGAATGCTGTGTCGTCTTCTTCCGGAAGCTGAAACCGCGCCAGTTGAATTGCAGGCGATCGAACGTCAGGAAACTGTGTGGGTAGCGCTCGATGTCGAGCTTGAGATCGTCGACAACTTGTGGCGTGATCCAGCCGGCGCAGAGTTTCGTGCGTGGGAATTCGGCGCGGTCGAGCACGATGACATCGAGACCGGCCTCCCTGAGCTTCCATGCGCAAGTCGAGCCGGCCGGCCCCCCGCCGACGATGATTGCGTCTGCGTATTGCACGGTGTCGC
>JBOHZD010000273.1:0-12406 GCA_050738315.1 Woeseiaceae bacterium | reverse complement strand
GGTCGCCCGCATGGCGGGCTTATATGGACCTCTCCCGGTTGTCAAGACGTCAATTGACGGCGTTCGGAAAATGACTGCTCGCTTATATTCGGCCCATAAACGGGGAAAATTATTGTCCCCTGGCCCTGATGGTGTGCGCGCGCGCCGATACCTTTACTCCTACGCGGCCCGTTAAGGTCTGCCCGTCAACAGGTCTGTCGGCGTCGGTCCGACCGAAGTGCCATCGTTTGCCGTCTTCACAGTCGTGGGTGGGGTTCCTCCGTTCCTCCTACAGTTCAATTCGCCCGCATCAAGTCACTGCGGCGTTCCCTGTTCGCGGGCCAGGATCGCCCAGGCCTGCCGGGCGTTCTTGTGCGCCAAGGCAACGGCGGCGATGTTGAAGCCGCGACGTTCGATCATCGCGCGCATCCAGCGGCTCTGGGGGTCCTGTTTATCGCCCAGATGCCGCAAGGCGGAACGCGCGCCGTGGATCAGCAGTTGCCGTACATAGCGATCATGGCCCGCCTTGAGCTTGCCGATGGTGTTCTCGCCACCGGTGCCACGGTGCCCCGGCGCCATGCCGAGGTAGGCCGCAAAGTTACGCCCGTTGTGGAAATCCCGGGCATCGGCCACCTTGACCCGGAGCGCACTGGCGCTCAAAGGGCCGACGCCACGGAGCTCGTCACGCAGCCGGCGGCTGGTTTCATCGTTCTTCACCCGCGTCTCGATCAGGCGCTCGTAGTAATCCAAGCGCTGCTCGAGCCACTCCATCTCGTCCAGCACGTCCAGGATCGGCTCCACCAGGCCCAGCTCGAAAGCCTGTTCAGTCTCGGCATATCGTCGGGCACCTTCCCGCAGCTTCTTCAGCCCCCGCGGAAACACCACACCGTACTCACCCAAAATACCGCGCAGCCCGTTGGCCGCGGCATTGCGGTGGCTCTGCAGTCGGGACCGGAACCGATGCAGCGCCTGCTCGGCCTGCTGCTCGACCGTCTTGACCCCGACAAAATGCATCCCCGGCGCCAGCGCCGCCGACACGATCGCCTCCGCATCCCGATAATCGTTCTTCTGGCCCCGCCGATACGGCTTCACCAGCTTCGGCGCCATCAGCTTCACCTGGTGACCGAGCTCCCGGATGCACCGGCCCCAGTGATGGCTCGCCGCACACGCTTCCATCACCACCACACAGGGCTCCAGGCGCGCCAGCGTCGGCAGCAACTTCGCCCGCGACACCTTCCGCCGAAAACCATAGTTTCCCCGACCATCCACCCCTACCAAATGAAAAACCTGCTTTGCAGTGTCAATACCAACCAGCGTAATCTTGCTCATGGACCTCTCCTTTCTCGTTTCGTGATCGAGCTTCGTCTCCATCAAGGCCGTTATGGGCCGTGATCCGTAAGGATCTTAAAGGAGGGAGAGGTCCATACCATCTCCTACAGGGGTGGTCGACTCAGTGTAGGAGCGCCGAGCGGGCGACGCGCGGTCAGATGTCCCCTTCTAACGCCGGCAATCGCTCGCGCACTCGCGCCACGGCCGCATCCATGTCGATCTCCTCGAGAGACTCCGCGCCCAAGGTCAGCGCTTCCAGCAATTCCTGCTGCAACGCGCCGCGCCGTTGCGCGATCGCATAGGGAATCTCGTCGTGGAACATGACCATCGAGTACCTCGGAATGAACCGATCGGGCAGCCGGCGTTCGAGTTCGAAGGCAAGTTCTTTCTGCAATACGAACCGGTGCTCCCTGACTGTATCGCGCATCTCCACGTAGTTCTCGAGCGCCATATCCGCAATGGCATTGGCATTCGGTTTTTGCATGGATTCAAATGCCGCAAACACGCGTGGCCAATCCACCGATTTGCCCGCCAGGAGCCGGTCCAGACAGAGGCAGTCTTCAAAGGCGAGATTCATGCCCTGGCCGTGGAACGGCACGATCGCGTGCGCGGCATCGCCGATCAGCAGGACGTTGCCGCCTGCGTGCCAGCGATGGCAACGCACGGTGCCGAGCACGCCCAGGGGGTTTGCGAGGAACCGGTCGGCCAGGTCCGGAATCCTCCCGACAACATCGGGGAAGTAGCGCGTAAAGAAGGCCTCTGTCTTGCGCGCTGTGTCGAGCTCCGCGAAGCTCGCCGCGCCCTCGTTGGGCAGGAAAAGCGTGAGCGTGAAATCACCGTCCGGATTCGGCAATGCAATCAACATAAAACCGCCGCGCGGCCAGATGTGCAGCGCGGCGGGATCGAGCTGGAAACCGCCGCCCGCTGCCGGCGGCATGGTCAGTTCCTTGTATCCATGGGGTAGCAACGATTCGGTGACACCGATGGGCGACCCAAGGTCGAGTGACCGGCGGATCGCCGAACCGGCGCCGTCCGCGGCGATGATGGGTTGTGCCTGAACAGTATGATGCCGCGCTTCGTCCAGATTCGTGATTTCGAGTGTGCCGTTGCCTGCGTCGACACCGGTGGCTTCCTCGCGAAAGCGCACGGCGACGCCGTGCGAGTTCTGGGCCGAGTCGATCAACAGGCGGTTCAGTTCGGCGCGCGAGACCGAGTAGATCTGCTCCTCGCTGCGCTGGCCGTAGGGCTGCATTTCGGTCGTCCCATCGTCCCGATGGATCATGCGGCCGCGCATCGGCATCAGCAGTGGTTCGACGTCTGCATATATTGCGGCATGTTGCAGCGCCCGGATGCCGCGTGCGGACAAGGCCAGATTGATGGAACGCCCTCCGCTCGCCTTAGTCAGGCGCGGATCCACTCCACGCTCGTACACTGCGACTTCGAGGCCACGGCGCGCGAGGACGATGGCCAGAAGACTACCGGCGAGGCCGGCACCGACGAGCGTCACCGGATTCTGTTCAGCTTCGTTCACGCCGCGGTCTCGACCGCGACGGCTGTTTTCAAGCGCTGCACGAATTCGAACACGTCTTCGAAGCTGTTGTATAACGGGACCGGCGCCGCGCGAATGACATTCGGCTCGCGCCAGTCGACGATGACGTTCTGTTCCTCGAGCTTTGCAAATACCGCGCGTGGATCGAGGCGGGTATGCGCCACGACCAGTGACAATTGGCATCCGCGGGCGTGCTTCGGGGTGATCGACGAGATCACCGACGCCAGCTGATGTTGCAGCAGGAAATCGAGATAGGCGGTGAGCTGCGCCGATTTCTCCGTCAGTTTACCCATACCCGCCTTGCCGAAGAGCTCGAGCGATGCGAGTACCGGCGCCAGCGACAGGATCGGGGGGTTGCTGAGTTGCCAGAGTTCGGCGCCCTGTGCCGGTTCGAACGTCGGCGCCATGCGGAAACGGCTGCGCTCGTCGTGACCCCACCAGCCCAGCAGCGCTCCGCTGCCGCCGACATCCAGGTGCCTGGCATGCACGAAAGCTCCGCCGATCGCCCCGGGACCGCCGTTCAGGTACTTGTAACTGCACCAGACGGCAAAATCCGGCGCCCAGTCGTGCAGGCAGAGTGCTACGTTGCCGATCGCATGTGCGAGGTCGAGCCCGACCGCACATCCTTTTTGCGCAGCGAGGCGGCAGATCTCCGGCATGTCGAGCAACTGGCCGTTGTAGAACTGGACGCCCGGCAGCAGCAGGAGGGCGATTTCGTCGCCGCTTGCATGGAGAATGGCCGCGAGGTCGTCCATGCGCAGGTCGGTTTCGCCTGCGCGCGGCTGCCACTCGATCAGCGCCGCGGCCGGGTCGAAGCCGCGCATTCGAATCTGCGACACGGCGGCAAATCGATCCGAGGGGAATGCCGTCGACTCGATCAGAATCTTGTGCCGTGCTGCCGTTGGGCGGTAGAAGGTGGTCATCATCAGGTGCAGATTGACCGTCAGCGTGTTCATGGCGACCACTTCGCGGTCGCAGGCTCCGGTCAGTTCGGCGAGGCCGGCCGTTGCGAGACGATGGTAGGGCAGCCAGGGTCTGCGCGCCCGGAAATGTCCATCGACTCCGAGCCTGCCCCAGTCTTCGAGTTCTTCCTCAACGTACCGCACGGCAAGTTTGGGTTGCAGCCCGAGCGAGTTGCCGCAGAAGTACACGGGGTGGCAGCCGTTCTGCGCTTCCGGGAAATTGAATTCCTGCCGCAGGCCATTGAGCGAATCGGCCTCGTCGAGCGAGCGCGCGAAAGCACGCGATGTTTCGAACTTGAACGTCATGCGAGATCCGTGCTCATGCGTAGTCCCGCCTGTCGAGCTGCAGCCACTCGAGTGCCGTGTCCGCGAGCAGGCGATCGCGTACCGAATCGTCCAGGGCCATCGATTCGATCATTTTTCCGGGATGATGCTCGCCCAGCGGGAACGGGTAGTCGCTGCCGAGTGCAATGGATTTCGCACCCATCAGTTCGATCATGTAGTTGAGCATCGCCGGTTCGTGCACCAGCGAGTCGACGTAGAATCGCCCCAGATATTCGCGTGGATTGCGTTCGTTATTGGTTGCCACGATATCGGGGCGCACATTGAAGCCGTGTTCGAGGCGGCCGATGATCCCGGGAAATGCGCCGCCTCCGTGCGCGAAGGCAACGCGCAGGGTGGGCAATCGTTCGAACACGCCGCCGAAAATCAGCGAACAGATCGACAGCGCGGTCTCTGCGGGCATGCCGACGAGCCACGGCAACCAGTACAGTCCCATGCGTTCGCGCCCCAGCATCTGCCAGGGGTGCACGAATACGGCCGCGCCCAGGTCCGCGGCGGCCTCCAGTACGGGAAAGATGCGTTCGTCGTCCAGATTCC
The DNA here is from genome assembly GCA_050738315.1 of Woeseiaceae bacterium. Taxonomy (GTDB): domain Bacteria; phylum Pseudomonadota; class Gammaproteobacteria; order Steroidobacterales; family Woeseiaceae; genus IDS-8. The sequence continues at coordinate 7,708 of JBOHZD010000273.1, read as the reverse complement.
AGCCGTTGACGTGGGAACCGATCTCGACGCCGGCGAGCCCCAGCGTATTGCGGCAGCGTTCGAGCTCGCGGATCGCGAGTGTCGCGTCCTGCATCGGCAGCGTGCCGAGCCCGATGAAGCGCCGCGGCTGGTCAGCGACCACACCGGCGATGTGATCGTTCAGGATTTTCGCAAGATCGGCCGTGTCCGCTGCTTTCGCCCAGTAACTGAACATGACCGGGACGGTCGACAGGACCTGCACGGTGACGCCGGTGGCGTCGCAGTCCGCGAGCCTGACCGCGGTATCCCAGCAATTCGCCTCGATCGCGCGGAATTCCTTGCCGTCGATCAGCATGCGGGCGCAACCGGGCCCATGATGTTCGAGCTGCACGAACCCGCCGTAGCCGTATCGTTCGCGCAGGTCCGGCCAGTTCTCCGGAAGAATATGCGTGTGGATGTCGATCTTCAGCATGCGGCAATGCAGGCGGTCACGGCCTGGGCATGACCGTGCCGCACACATTGCAGGTGCGATGCCCGATTGAGCCGTAGAAGCGCTCGAAGATCGGCGGCAACTGGCCGACAATGTCGCTGACGTACAGATACTCTTCGTAGAGCTTGTGATTGCAGTGGTCGCAGAACCACATGAAACCGTCCAGTTCGTCGGGGTTGCGTTTGCGCTCGACGACCAGGCCGACCGTGTCTTTGAAGCGCTGTGGCGAATGCGGAACCTTTGGCGGCAGCAGCAGGATTTCTCCCTCACCGATCGGGATGTCGACCTGTTGACTGTCCTGCACCGTCTTCAACAGCATGCCGCCCTCGAGTTGATAGAAGAACTCCGGGCCCTCGTCATAGTGATAGTCCTTGCGGGAGTTGGGCCCGCCGACGACCATCACGATGAAGTCGTTGTCGTCGAAAACCTGCTGGTTGCAGACTGGTGGTTTCAGCAGGTGGCGGTGCTCGTCGATCCACTTGCGGAAATTGAAAGCTGTCAGCGATTGCATGGTGGGGTTCCGTTACCGGTCGGAATGAACGACGGCAATGCATTTGAGCTCGATTGCGATGGGGGTCGGCAGGCGATTGACCTCGACGGTGGTGCGGCAGGGGCCATCGGTGCCGAAGTATTCGCTGTAAATGCGGTTGAACGTGTCGAAGTCGCGCCTGATGTCGGTCAGGAAAACGGTGATGTCGACCAGGTCTTTCCAGGCGGCGCCGGCGCTTTCGAGCACCGCCCGCACGTTCCCGAACACGGCATGACACTGCGCGGCAATGTCGTAATCGCTCACTTCACCGGTTGCGTCCAGAGTGATGCCGGGAATGGGTCCGCCGTCCGCGGGTCGCGGACCGATCCCCGAAAGAAACAGGAAAGGACCGGCCCGCCGCGCGTGCGGATACGCGCCGACCGGCGGCGCTGCCGCTGCCGACAGGATGCTGTCCCTGCTGCTCATTCGTGTTCCGGTGGTATGCGAGTTCGTGACAGGGCAGTTTACCGTGTCCCTGCGGCGGGTTCATTCGCGCGGCGTTGTTGTCCCTTGCGCGTCAAATCATACGATGAATAGATGCTTTTGACGGATCGGAATCGTGGGAGCCTGTGTCGAGTCAAGACGCGCGAGGATGATCGATCATACAAAAAAGACATATATATTAGTCTGTTATTTCCAAATATCCGGTGCACAGGTACCCGGACAGTTTCGCAAGCATGCAGTCACCGCTTGCAATTTCATCAGATTAATCATACAACTGGGACGGACGTTCAGCATCACTCCGGGGGTCAAGATGCGTACCTTCATTCGTAATGCGCTTCTGCCATGCGTGTCCTGCTGCGTTGTACTTCCTGCACTCGCGCAGAATGACGATCCTGATGCGGCACAGGACGACGATGCGGTCTACGACGAGATCATCGTCAAGGGTCTCCGCAACAGCCTGGCCGACGCGTTGGCAACCAAGAGGCAGGCGAGCCTCGTCGTCGAGGCGATTTCTTCTGAAAACATCGGTCAGCTTCCCGACATCACGATCGCCGAATCGTTGATCCGTTTGCCGGGTATCAACGGCGCACGGGATCGTGGCAACGAAAGCCAGGCCGTCATCCGCGGCATGGGGCCGCGCCTGGTCCTCGGTCTGGTCAACGGCAGGGAAGTCGCGTCGTCGGAGCCCAATCGCAACATTCGCTGGGAAATCTACCCGTCCGAGATTGTCAGTTCGCTGCAGGTTTATAAATCGCAGGCGGCGGATCTGATTTCGGGGGGTGTTGCCGGGACGATCGACCTGCGAACCATTTCGCCGCTGGATTACACGGGTGAAACATTCGTCGTTCGCGCGGGGCCGACCTACTATGAAACGGCCGACGACATTCCCGACTACAGCGCCTGGGGATCTCGCGCCAGCGCGTCGCTGGTCGGCAGGCTGTCGCCGGTCTTCGGCGGTTCGATCGCGGTGACCATGCAGGACCAGCAGAACGGGTTTCCCTCATTTCAGGGCTGGGGTTACAACGATGACACCATCGGCGGATTGCCGGGCGATGTGAACGCGGACGGGACCGCCGACTATACGCCGTGGGGTGCCCAGACCGAGATCAAGAAACTCGACCAGTCCCGCCTGGGAGTCGCCGGCTCGCTGCACTGGCGGCCGAGCGAAACCTTCGAACTGAAATACGATGCAGTATGGTCGAACGTTGATATTGCCGAGGACCAGGACCAGACCTGGTTCAGCCGCAACGGCACCTGGGGAAACTGGGACGGTGGCAATAATGGTGCCTACAACGCGCCCGGGGCTTCGTACGAATTCATCGGCCGGAATATCGTCGCTGCAACCGTCGAATTCGGTTCTGTCACCAATGTCATTGCGCATTACGATGAAGACAAGAAGACGTTTGCCACCGGCCTGAACGGGGCATTGACCGGGGACGTGTGGACGTTGGAACTCGACGGCTCGTACTCCGAAGCGGAACGTGAAAATACCTGGGCCGCAGTCATGACCGAACTCTACCCACAGTTCACGACCTTCGAGATGCGTGACGGCACGGAACCCTCGGTTGCTGTCAGCGACGATACGGCCGATCCCTCGAATCAGTTCGCACCGGACTGGCTGGCGGGCGTGCATGACGGGCCGGAAAAAGTGGAGGACGAGTTGTACGCGTTCCGCGGGGATCTGTCGCGCGCGGTCGAGGCCGGTTTCCTGACCGCTTTGAGCGCGGGTGTCCGTTATTCCGCGCGTGAGAAGAATCACCGCCGTGCGAGCTGGAACCAGTTTGCGCCCGGAGGTGGCGTGCTGATCCCGGCCGAGCTGTTGACTTCCTACGAAGTCACCGCCTTCAACGTGCCCCGCGTATTGACCGGCGATTTCGCGGCGCTCGCCGAAACGGTCTACGGTGGCTTCACCGATCCGGGCAACACCGAAGTGCTCGAGGATCGCTGGCAGGTCGAGGAAGACCTGATCGCGGCTTACGTGAAGTTCGATTTCGCGAGCGAGGCATTCGGCATGCCGGTGGAGGGCAATTTCGGGGCGCGCCTGGTCGATGTCGAGACCAGCAGCTCCGGGTACGAATCCGTCGGCGGCGGGCCATTCGGCTGGATCACCGTGGACCACGACTATGCCGAGGTGTTGCCGAGCCTGAATCTGAATTTCTTGCCGAACGACGAGGTCATCGTTCGCGTGGGGTTGGCGAGAGCCATGGCAAGGCCGCCGCTCGATGAGCTGCGCGCCGGGCGGTTCCGGGACGACCCGGCCATTACGCCGCCGCCGCTCACCGCCTTCGGTGGCAATCCGACTCTCGACCCGTTCCTCGCGTGGCAGGTCGACCTGTCGACAGAGTGGTATTTTGACGACGAAGCGCTTTTTGCCGTATCGCTGTACTACAAGGACGTGGATTCGCACATCGGCTACTCGACGGTGCCGATGACGATCGACGGTGACACTTATGCATTGAGCGGTCCCGCAAATGGCGACGGTGGGCACATCCAGGGTGCGGAGATTACGTTCCAGACACCCTTCAGTTTCATTCCGGCGCTGGAGAACTTTGGTATCTATTCCAATTACGCATACGTGGATTCGAACATCGAGGAATTTTATCCGCCTGGAAATCCGTTGACCGGCTCAGGCCTGGCCAGGAACACCGGCACACTGGACCTCTGGTATTCCGGAGACAAGTTCGAAGCCAGGCTCGGCTACAAGTATCACAGCGAGTATTCGCTGATCTTCGGCTGGACGGGATCGGACGTCCGGACCCTGACGCCGGAGTCCATCCTCGGACTGAGTCTGTCGTATCAGGTCAACGAGCGGCTCGGCGTACGTGCCCAGGCGAACAACCTGACGAATGAGGAACTGCGCATCTATCGCGACAACGATCCGCATCGACTCGGCCGTTACGATGAATACGGCCGCAGCTACCTGGTCGATTTCACGTACGCCTTCTAGCACGCTTTTCAGGACCGCCGTGAATACCTCCCTGTAGGCGTGCGGCGAGACATCCCTGTCTCGCACGATCCTGAAAAGCCCACCCCAATCCAGGCTCCGCTCCTGTGTCCCGGAGTGATGGCAGGGTGGCGCCGCTGCGTCCCCGAGTGACGGCTACCACCAATACCAGTACAGCCCGATCAGGATCGCGGTGATGCACGCGGCTGCGAGGTTGAAACCGCTGCTGGTATCGAAGGTGATGGCCGTGTTGTCGACCGCTTTTGCCTGCACGCGGCCTCCTTGCACCAGCGATACCCCGATTGCGACGGCCATGCAGAGCAGGAACACGTATCCGACCCGGTTCATGAAAGGAACTTCGGGCCAGTAGAGTTTGAACAGCAGGGAGAAGACGGCCGATCCGATGGCGGCAGCAAAGGCTCCGGCGGCGGTCGCGCGCTTCCAGTAGAGGCCGAGTGCGAACAGGGTGACCACGCCGGGTGTGAAAAAGCCGGTGAATTCCTGCAGCCATTGAAACGCCTGCTCGGCCTCGCCCAGCAACGGCCGTGCCGCACAGGATGCAATGACGAGTGCTGAAAACGCAGCCAGACGTCCGACTGTCACCAGGCCCTTGTCGCCGGTGGCTGGGCGGAAGTGCCGGTACAGGTCCATGGTAAAGATCGTCGCGATCGAGTTCATCATCGAACCCAGCGACGACACGATTGCCGCAATCAAGGCGACGAATATCACACCGCGGATGCCCACCGGCGCCAGCGCCATCATGGCCGGATACGCTTCATCCGCCCGGCCGAGGTCGGGCACCAGCACAAACGCGGCGATGCCCGGAAACACCACGAGAACGGGCACCAGCAGCTTCAGGAATGCTGCAAACACGATGCCTTTCTGCGCCTCTCTCAAATCCTTGGCGCCCAGCGCCCGTTGAATGATGTATTGATTGAAGCCCCAGTAGCTCAGGTTCATGATCCACATGCCGCCGATCACTACCGAGAGTCCCGGGAGGAATCGGTAGTTCGGATCGTTCTGGTCCAGAATCATGTCGAATTTCTGCGGCACCCTGTTCATCAACTCTGCGAAACCCGCGACTGCGCCGTGACCGCCGCCCACTGCGTCGAGCGCCAGGTACGAAATCAACAACCCTCCCGCGATCAGCATCGCGACCTGGATGATGTCCGTGTAGGCGACCGCTTTCAGGCCGCCGTACAGGGAATAAATGGCTGCAAATGCAGCGAGCACGGCAATCCCGTAGTTCATGTCCAGGCCGGTCATGTTGGCGATGGTGAGCGCGCCGAGCCAGAGGATGGAGGCGAGGTTCACGAGTGTGAAAACGCCCAGCCAGAAAACCGCCATGACGGAACGAACCGCACCGTTGTAACGCATTTCCAGAAACTGCGGCATCGTGTAAATGCGCATTTCGAGGAATATCGGCAGCACGTATTTACCGACGAGAATCAGCGTAATTGCGGCCATCCATTCGTAGGAAGCGATTCCGAGCCCGATCGCGTAGCCGGACCCGGTCATGCCGATCACCTGTTCCGCCGAGATGTTTGCCGCAATCAACGATGCGCCAATCGCCCACCACGGCAGGGTTTTTCCAGCGAGAAAGTAGTCTTCCGTATCCCGTTCGTGTCCCGCCCTTGTCCTGGAAACCCACAAGGCAATGCCGATGATGACGGCCGCGTAGACAGCGACGATCACGAAGTCGATCCAGGTCAGGCCCATGGTTTGCTCTCTATCGTTCTGTACGGATTGATCGGTATTGTTTTACGAATGCAGCCGCCCGGCGACTGATTGCGTTCACGTCGTCGCCGGGCCTGTAGAGGGGCGAGCCGATTCCGAATCCGGCTGCGCCGGCGGCGATCCACTTTGCCAGGTTTCTTTCAACCATGCCGCCGACAGCGAACACGGCCGCATGGTCCGGCAGGACGGCTTTGAGCGCCTTCAGGTACCCGCAGCCCAGGCAGTCGGCCGGAAACAGCTTCAGCAGTCTTGCGCCGGACTGCAGTGCAATGAATGCCTCCGTCGCAGTTGCGATGCCCGGCATTGGCGTCAATCCGGCATCCGTGGCGGCTCCGATTACCGTGGCATCGGTATTGGGCGCGACCGTAAAAACCGCGCCTGCGCCGTTGACCGCCCTGACGTCGTCGGTTGTGAGTACTGTACCGGCGCCGATGGCTGCATCCTTCGAGTATCGGGCAGCCATTCGTTCGATGCTGTCCACTGCCCGCGGCGAGTTGAGCGGCGTTTCGATTGCCAGTATGCCGCTCTCGACGAGCGCTGCGCAGGCAGCGACTGCCTGGTCCGGGGTGATGCCGCGCAGAATCGCGATCAACGGCATCTTTTTCAGCGCGGCTTCAAGTTGCAATGACTCGCTCCTGTTGCAAGCCGCGATGGCACGCCGCCAGTCCCCGCACGATGCATTCGGTGCCGGAGTATCGGCATGAGTCGATGCCGTTTCGAGCCATCGCGTCGGCGTAAAGTGATGCAATCAACTCGTCACCGACCAGCAGCACCGGCTGTTCAATACCCGCGTCACGCAGCATCGGCCTGCATACATCGCGAACGTCGGCGCCGATCAACAGGCCGGACAGGTGCGAAGTGGCTTCCTGGGGGCTGATTTCCCCGGAGAGCTGCCGGCTTCGGGTGGAAAACAGGGCCTGGATCAAGCCGAGATCGTCGTTTTCCAGCAGGAGGTCGACGGCGGCCGCGAACGCGGCCCGGTCGACCGGGCGAGACCGATCGTTTCCCTCTACGCTACCTCGCACGAGAATACTGTGCCGCCGCAATACGTCGAACAATTCGCCCTGCACGGTGGTCGCAAAGCGCTGCAGACCCTGCTCGTCGATCACCGCCCATTTCGTGTGGGTCCCCGGCAGGCAGACGAGGCGCTGCGCCCGACCCGCAAGATGTATCTGCGACAGGCCGATCAGTTGCGTTTCTTCGCCGCGCATCACATCGTGGTAACCGGCCTCGTTGATGCAGGACGCACCGGGCAGGAGGGTGACGCGATACTCGCCGGCTGAAAACGAGATGACGCGGCAGAGCACATCGTCCCAGGACGCCGGGCACGCCACGTAACCCGTCTCTTGCCAGCCGATGTTCGAGCCGACCATGCCGGCCAGAATCACATTGCTTTCGAACCTGCACTCCGGCAGCTGCCGGACCGCATGGAAAAACGCTGCCTGGAAGTCGGATACATCCTTCACGCCCGGCCCCTCGACGGATGCTTTCACTTCCGGGATGCCGTGACGGTCGATGTCGCATGAATACAGCCGCAGCCGCGTCGTGCCCCAGTCGCCGAGCAGGGCGACGGGGTACACTAGTG
>JBOHZD010000272.1:0-2069 GCA_050738315.1 Woeseiaceae bacterium | reverse complement strand
GTCGTGTTCGTCGATGACATTCCACACACCGCGACCGGAAAGATCAAAAAAACAGAGCTGCGCAGGCAGTTCGCCGGCTACCGCCTGCCGCCGCCCGGCGTGAGCGTCAGCAATGGCTGAGTCCCAGCGCCTCTATGGCCTGCAAGGAGTCGTCACCGGCGCGGCGGACGGCATCGGCGAAGCGATTGCGCGGACCCTGGTCAAGCACGGCGCCAGGGTGTTGGCGGCCGACGCTCCCGGCAGCGGGATTGAGTCGGTATTCAGACGGGTGCGCGGTATCAGCACGCTGGTCATCGACCTGGATGCGCCGACCATGGCGGCAAAACTGACGCAGGAAAGCATCGACAGTCTCGGCGGTGTCGACATCCTCGTCAACAATTTCATGGGCAGACTGGAGTCCGCAAATCATACCGACGAGGACGCGCTTCGACGGCGGCTTGAGCAGGTGCTGCAGCAGATCGCCGAAACGTCGACGGCGATCTTCCGATTGCTGCAGCAAAGCCCGGCGGGGCGCATTATCAACATTGGTTGCCTGCGCAGCGCGTTCGGCAGTCAAGGCAGCGCCGCGCTCGCCAGGACAAAGCAGGCGCTCGCTGCGTTGACTGCATCGCAGGCTGCGGAGTTCGGCGCTTTCGGCATCAACGTCAACTACATTCAGCCGGGGGCCATCATGACGACTCGGAGCCGCACCGTCTTCGACGCGGACAAGGACTTTCGCGATCGTTGCATACGCCAGTCGGCGGCGAAACGCCTGGGCGAGCCGCTGGACGTTGCCAAAGTCGCACTCTTTCTCGCCTCGGGAGACTCGGCCTTTGTCAGCGGTACCGGCATCGTGGTCGACGGCGGCGCCGTCCCGACAGACGCAGTGGACGAATAGCGGCCGGGCGCGCGGCCGCGACGTCATGAATCCGGTGCTTGAAGATTTGCTTGAATTGCTGCGACTCGAACGCATCGAGGACAATATTTTTCGCGGCCAAAGCCGCGACATCGGCAGCGCGCAGGTATTCGGCGGCCAGGTGCTCGGACAAGCATTATCGGCTGCCCACCACACGGTCGAAGCACGCATCGCGCATTCCCTGCATGCGTATTTCCTGCGGCGCGGCGACGTCCAGGCACCGATCATCTACGAGGTCGATCGTGCACGCGACGGCGGCAGTTTTTCGGTCCGCCGGGTCGTCGCAATCCAGCACGGCCGCCCGATCTTCAACCTCGCGGCTTCCTTCCAGAAGCCCGAAACCGGCCTGGAGCACCACGCCGTCATGCCCGATGTGCCGGGTCCCGACGGGCTGCAGGATGTCAGTGACGTTCCGCCCGAAGTATTGCAACGACTGCCCGAGAAATTGCGCCGCTACCTCGCCGATCGCCGCCCGTTCGAATTCCGGCCGGTGCGCCCGGTCAATTTCACGCGACCCGAGAAGTTGCCGCCGGTCAAACACATATGGATCAAGGCAGTCGATCGTTTGCCCAACGAAATCAGCCTGCACCAGAACCTGCTGGCCTACGTTTCGGATTACGAACTTCTCGGCACCAGCGTCCTGCCGCATGGCCTCACTTTCGGCAACGGCAACCTGCAGATGGCCAGTCTCGATCACGCGCTCTGGTTTCATCGCGACTTTCGCATCGACGAATGGCTGCTGTACTCGTTCGACAGCCCGCACGCCGGCGGCGCGAGAGGCTTCGCGCGCGGCCAGATCTTCACGCGCGACGGCACGCTGGTCGCATCCGATGCGCAGGAGGGACTGGTACGCGTGATCGCGGAAGGCCGGAAGAAACCACGCCGCCCGGATCCCGGGTTGCAGGTGTAATGGGGCCACAGTGCGCTCAGAATGCCGACACAGCGGTCCCCGAGCCAAGGTTCAGGTTGAAGGGCCTGCCTTGCCCTGACTCGCAACGGCAGCGGTCGCCGCCGCAATCGCTTCCGGGTCGCCCAGGAATTCCCGGCTGACGGGTGCAAGGCGGTCGTCCAGCTCATAGGCCAGCGGGATGCCGGTCGGGATGTTGAACGCGGTGATCTCGTCGTCGGAGACCCGGTCGAGCATCTTGACCAGGGCGCGCAAGCTGTTGCCGTG
>JBOHZD010000271.1:0-3085 GCA_050738315.1 Woeseiaceae bacterium | reverse complement strand
CTGGTCGCGAAGAACGCCATCCTGCTGCTCGACTGCGCGCGCAAGGAGGAAGCGCAAGGCGTCGATCGCGAAGAGGCATTGATGCATGCAGGCCGTGTCCGTTTGCGCCCGATCCTCATGACGACGTTCGCGCTGATCGCGGGCATGACGCCGGTTGCGATCGGTCTGGGCGAAGGCGGTGAGTTCTACCGACCGATGGCCGTGGCCATCATCGGCGGGGTGATCACCTCCACTCTGCTCACTCTGCTCGTCATCCCGAGCTTCTACGACAGCATAGAGATCGCGCGCGAACGGGCTGTGCTGAAAGTCTGGGCGCGCGCAGCGCTGACCAATCCCGCGATGGCGTTCGTCGTGACGCTTGTCGAAGCCCTGTTCGCCCTGACGTTGCTGCGCGCCCTGTATCGCGCGGGGCGTTGGCTGCTCCGGCTGGCTCCTGCCGAACACCCCGTCGAAAGGGCGGCTCGGCTCGTTGGTTTCGAAGTGCCGGCGGGATTCAAGGCGCATCGGTCGGGGTGGCGGCAGCGGGGCAGAGCGACGGTCGCGCCGGGCAGCGTCCCCGCGCGTACCGGCGCCGGAGTGGCGTAAGCTCTAACGCAGATCTACGCGCTCGATCGGCCACCACCGGATCCCGAATACCCGTATCACGATCGCATCGTCCGCGTCACCCGCTGCGGCCGTATCTGCTTCGGCGGCTGAAAGTCAACCTCTCGACCGTGTTCGCCGGCCAGCTCATCGGCATCCGCGAGGTCGCGGAGGTCTGGCTAGTCAGCTCCTCGATTATGATTTAGGCTTCTTCGATACAGAAAAGGGCCGGGTCGAACCGGCCCCAAATCCATTCGTGCCGGACAGACTGTTAACTATGTGTCCGGAATAAAGTGTCAACCATGTGACCGGAACGGACCTGCGAAAAAATGGCGCGCCCGGAGAGATTCGAACTCCCGACCGCCTGGTTCGTAGCCAGGTACTCTATCCAACTGAGCTACGGGCGCGTTGTTTGATATTACTGGCGGAGAGAGAGGGATTCGAACCCTCGGTACAGCTTTACACTGTACAACGGTTTAGCAAACCGCCGTTTTACTCCGGGCATCCTGCCCTCCGCCCTTCAGGTCAGCTTCGCTGATCTAAATCGTTCCAGACGATTTTGTCGACCACTCAGCCAACTCTCCGTTCAAGCATGCCGCTGCCGGAGCCCGGCCGCGGGGCCCGACATATTACTGAGCGGGTGGCGATTGGTAAAGCCGTGAGGCCCCGTTAATTCTCTTCGGCGCCGGCCTGTCCGGCCTCTTTGGCGCTTTTCTCGCTCTGGATCCGTTCGTATATCTCTTCCCGATGAACGGCCACATCCTTCGGGGCATTGATTCCGATGCGAACCTGATTCCCTTTTACGCCTAAAACAGTGATCGTGATATTGCTCCCGATCATGACTGTCTCACCGGCGCGTCGCGTAAGGATCAGCATGACTTCCTACTCCTGCCTTATTCTGGGGGCCACTCCGGCGGCCCCTGTGTTTTTTTGCCTTTGGATTCTACGCCTGCGTGTATGCTTTAAAGTATTGTAATAGTAGACGAAAAGCGCGTCCTGTGCGCGTCTCGATCGAATCCATCGCCATTTCGGTCGATGTATTGGACCGGCTCTACAGCGCGATCGCCGCCACGCACCCGCGCAATCAGTCGCCCGCGAGGTGCGTGGCGACCCACCCGGCGACCGATCCCAAGGCGGCATCGAGCGCTTCGGGACATGTGCCGCCTCCCTCTGCGAAATCCGCCCGGCCGCCCCCCTTGCCGCCGACCTGCGCCGCGACCGGCTGCAGCACGTCTCCGGCGCGGATGCGCTCGACATTATTTTTCGTGACCCCTGCCGCCAGCCTCACTTTGCCGTTATCCACCGACGCCAGTACCACGACCGCGCTTTGCAACCTGTCCTTCAGGCGATCGACTGCATCGCGCAAGGTTTTGGCGTCTGCGCCGTCCATACGGGCTGCCAGTACCTTGATACCGCGTACTTCCGTGACGTTCTCTGTCACCGCGGATTTCCCGCTGACCAGTTGTTGCCGGGCGGCGGCAAGCTGCTTTTCCAGTTCCCTGTTGCGCCGCAACAGCTGGTCGACTTTCGCAGGCGCCTGATCGCGCTGACTGCGGAGCAGCAATACAATCGAATCGAGGGCCTGCTCATTCGCCGCGACCCACTCCAGTGCGACCTTGCCTGTCACCGCTTCAATGCGACGGATGCCCGCAGCGATACCGCTCTCGGAGGTGATTTTGAAAACGCCTATCTCACCCGCGCTCCGCACATGTGTACCGCCGCACAACTCGACTGAAAAGTCGCCAAGTCGCAGCACCCGAACTTCTTCCTCGTACTTCTCGCCGAACAACGCGAGTGCGCCGGACTTGACTGCATCGTCGTAAGTCATCAGTTTCGTTTCGGCCGCCGCATTCCTGCGAATCTGCTCGTTGACCCGGTCTTCGATGTCTCGTAGTTGCGTCGGCAGCAACGGCTCATAATGCGAGAAATCAAAACGCAAGCGGTCCGGAGCGACCAGCGAACCTTTCTGTTTGACATGCTCGCCCAGCAGTTGCCGCAGGGCAGCATGCAACAGATGCGTCGCGGAATGATTGAGCACGATTCTGCCGCGGCGCTCCGCATCCACACGCGCGGTGACGCGCTCACCCTGCCGCAGGGTGCCGAGCTGGACTTTTCCGACGTGCAGAATTGCGTTCCCCGACTTCTGCGTATCCGTCACCGCGAAGGATCCATGCTCGCCAGCCAGCGCGCCGCTGTCACCGACCTGCCCGCCGCTTTCCGCATAAAACGGTGTCGATTCCAGGATGACCGTGCCCTGTTCCCCGTCATCGAGCGAACTGACTTTTCTGCCGTCCTTGAACAGTGCAGTGATCGTCGCTTGCTCTTCGATCCGCTCGTAGCCCGTGAACGTACTGCGGGCATCGGTCTCGAACCCGGTGCTGCCTTCGCTGCCGAACTTGCTGGCCGCGCGCGCGCGTTCTCGTTGCGCGGCCATGTGCCTTTCGAATTCACCATGATCGAGGGTCAAACCACGTTCTCTCGCAACATCGGCCGTCAGATCCAC
>JBOHZD010000270.1:0-20498 GCA_050738315.1 Woeseiaceae bacterium | reverse complement strand
TGTTATACGCCTGCGAACGGAAGTAGGGGATCGTGGTCATTGAGCAAGCTCACCGGTGGTGCCGGAGAGAGCCTCCAAAGCGCTGTGACAGTCATCCTGATTATAGGTGGGTTGGGGGGCTAATCCGGGGTATCCGCGACCGCTCTCCATTTCTGGAGATCCAATCTGCACTCTTGAGGAATGTCGCCTCGATCGAGACATCCCTATGCTGACCGGCGGAACGGGGAGGATGTCTTCATCATGGCTTCGGGTTGGTTACCACTCATCGTGGCGAGTCTCTTTGAAATCGCCATGGCAGTCGCCCTCAAGGCGGCGGCGGGGTGGACGCGTCTGTGGCCGAGCGTCCTCGGGATCGCGGCGGCCGCGGCGAGCTTCTTTTTCCTGACTTTCGCGCTCAGGCAACTTCCGCTCGGGGTTGCTTACTCCGTGTGGACGGGAATCGGCACGGCAGGCGTCGCCGTTGTTGGCATCGCGTGGTTCGGCGAAAGTGCGTCCGTCGCCCGGCTCACATTCATCGGCTTGATTGCCGTCGGCACGGTCGGTTTGCAACTCACCGACATTGGAGCAGCGTGATCCATGGCCACGCTGTTGTACATCGAAGCATCTCCGCTGAAAGGGCGCTCGCGCACAATTGAAGCCGCGCATGCGTTCCTCGACGCGTATCGCGAGGCGAACCCCGGAGACACGATTGAGACGATCGACCTCTGGGAAGAAGCGCTGCCTCCGTTCGATGGTCCAACCATCGAAGCGAAATTCACGGTGCTGCACAAGAACGAATTCACGCCGATACATAAGGAGAGGTGGGCTGCGGTGCAGGCCGTTTCGCGCCGGTTCAATGCCGCAGACAAGTACGTCCTCAGCGTTCCGATGTGGAATTTCGGTGTCCCTTACCCGCTCAAGCACTACATCGATGTCGTTACCCTCGCGGGCGAGAACTGGACCTGGACACGCGAGGAGGGCTATCGCGCGCTGCTTTCCGGCAAAAAAGCGGTCCTGATCTACTCGAGCGCGGGTGAATACCCGGTCGCGCAGCCGTCGCACCCTACTGACTTCCAGAAGCCGTACCTGCGCCACTGGTTGTCGTTTATAGGAATACGCGATATCGAAGAGATCAACATCGCGCCGACACTCGCTGAGCCGGCGCTCGTATCCGAGGTCAGGACTCAGGCACGATCACGCGCGTTGGTCGTTGCGCAGTCCTTCTGAGCGGGCGCCGGCCGAGCGCGGCCGTCAGGTCGAGGTCGCAATGCCATCGCTCATTCTCAAGCGCTCGTGCATGAAGTCTGTAAACAGGCGGATTCTGTGCACATGCTTCAGATCGGCGTGCGTAAGGATCCACACGTCGGTGTCAAACTGCGGCTCGGCTTCGCCGATACGCACGAGCTGGTCATCGTGATCGGCAAGCAGCATCAGCAGCATTCCAATACCGATGCCGGCGCGCACGGCCCCCACCATGCCGAGCAACGTGTCGACCGAAACGGCGATACGCTCCGCTGACACGTGTTTCGCGGCCCACTTTGCCTGCGCCAGGTGGGCCAGGCTGTCGTCGGGCACAACCCAGGGGTGCTCTGCAGAGTCTTTCCTCGCGTTCGCCTTCCAATAGGCCCTGGAGGCATAGAGCGCTGTCTGAATGCGTCCCACTCTACGCCCGACGAGGTTCTCCGACGGGCGGCTCGTCGGGCGAATCGCAACGTCAGCCTCGCGTTTCGTCAGGCTCAGAAACGTGTTGTTCACAACGACCTGCAGGAGAATTTCCGGGTACGCTCTGCGAAACTCTGCAAGTAGCGGCAGCAACAGGCCATGCATGAGAGTATCCGTGCTCGTGACACGTATGGTTCCCGAAGGCCGCGTGTCGAGCCCCGACAGCTGCCGCTGGGCGCTGTCGATCTTTTCCGCGACGCCCGTCAGGCGCTCTCGCAGGTGCTCGCCAGCCTGCGTGATCGTGTAGCCGCCCGGCAGCCGCTTGAACAGACGTGCACCCAGCTTCTTCTCGAGACTCGCCAGCCGTCGCAGCACGGTGGAATGGCTTGTGCGCAGATCCCTGGCGGCGCCCGAAATCGACCCTTTCGCGGCGACCGATAGAAAGAAGCGAAGATCATCCCAGTTCAGGTCGTGCATCGCTGCATATCCCGTTTGCAAGAACCGCGGTTCCCACGCCAATCGCCTTAGTCTACCTTCCATGTCAGCTCGCGTGGGTCTGCGCGCGAATTCATCTTCTCGAACAATGAAGGAGGCGAGAAATCATGGGCGCTCCATCTCCTGAGCTCTGCAATCTGTGGCTGGCACGCGCGTTCAACGCGCACGACATCGAAGCCGCTGCGGCGATGTATCATCCGGACGCTTCGATCGTGCGCGTCGATGAAGTACACGGCAAGACGACTATTTCGCGCGGTGCGCAGGCTATTCGCGACACCATGGCGGCCTACATCGACATGAAGCCGCACATGGACGTCGTGACGCACCATACGACCGTGGCCGGCGACTTCGCGATGACACGCTCACAGTGGCTGATTACCGGTGTCGACGAGGACGGCGAGCGCACCGAGGTCCATCACCACGGCATGGAGGTGCATCGTCGCCTGGCGGACGGTACCTGGGTGTTCTTCATGGATCATCCGTTCGGCGCCGACCCCACGTGGGCCGTCGAGCGTCCGCCGCCTACGGAGTGATGGGTCGCCGCATTCGATTCAAAAAAAAGCAGCATTACGTCACGATCAGTGCGCTCTCTACGACCTGACAATTCATTCAAGCCGATGCCGCTCCCGCGGCACGGCTTAACTCAGGTTTTAGAGGGCGCTAATGATCCGGCAAAGCGTCATCCCGGAGTTGTTGCCAGAATCCACGCGGGGTCAGGATACGGATAGGCAGCTTGCCCGTGATCTCGAGCAGATCGCGGTCGCCGGTAACCAGGATCTCGGCGCCCCCTCCGACGGCTTCTGCCAAGACCGGCACGTCCGACTTGTCCCGTATTGTTACGGTAAGCGCCTTCGCCTTTCCTGCTACGATGGCTTCCCGGCGCAGAAGGGCGTCGAACTCTTGAACGGTCTCGCTGGGTACTCGCATTTTCTGTCGCAGCACTCTCTTCAATTCCGCCAGGACTGTTTCGCCGACGACCAACTGGTGCTCCGCCAGGACGAGATTGAAGATATCGGCGCACAACCCACGGGTCGCGACTGCGCTCACGAGAACGTTGGTGTCGAGAGCGACCTTCACGAAACGTCGCGGAAAACGTCCTCGTCAGTCAGATATCCGCGGGCTTCTGCCAAAGGCATGATTCTGCGGCGCAGTTCCTCGAACTGGGTCAGCGCAAGCTGGCGTCGGACCGCATCACGAACAATTTCGCTACGGCTGCGACCCGTACGCTTGGCCAGCCTGGTGAGCTGGCGCTCGAGATCCGGGTCAAGCCGGATTGTCAGGGCTGAAGATTTCATGTCATGCACTGTAATACACCTGGCGTCCTCTAACAAGGCGCTCCAGACGGACAAAGGCACCCCGTCATGCCTTTGCCGCTGAGCTTGGTTGTTGGGTCGACTACACGAGATTCACACAGATTCCGGGCGGCACGTCATCGAGAAAGTTGCCTTTCCAGTGTGGGTTCCGAGCGACATAACTGCTGAAGCAGAGAGATTGTCAGACGAGCAGGCTGCCAGGAAGCTCGGTAGCCGGGTCATAAGCGACGCGTAGAAGCCGTTTTATCACACCGCTCGGCTTATTATTGGGCCAGCGACGCCTGAGAAGAAGGGATGTCGATTACAGTTATGTAACTATTCTCCGGATTCGTGCCGATTTGAACGTTGACGGGCTACTGACATCCAAGATCTCCAGCCTCGAAGAACAAGCCCATGACCTTTCGCCAGCCGAAAGGGCTCGGCTCACCCTGAAGCTCATCGAAAAGCCTTAACCCTGTGTCCGAATTCTCGGGGGAAGATCACCGGGCTTCGCAAGCAAACCCCGAGCTCACAGGAGAGCAAGCCAAAGGATCGCAAGCCAAAGGATCAGTGGGATCTGCATCACCATCGGCGATCTGTGTGAGGAAATGAGGGGCGCGCTCGCGATGGCAAAAGCGGCACCTGTAAAGGTCAGTAGAAACGGCGCGAACCCCGACATCGTTTCCGGAAATATTACTTGACGGCCATCCTTAACGATGGAGAGGAAACACGCATAGGCTAGAAGGATCGTGCCGACACCTAGCTCAAACCAGCCGAGGACCTTCATCGAAATTCGACGTTGTCTATTCATCTGGCCGTGCGCCGACTCCAAAACGCCTTCCGGGTTCTCTCACAGCGATGTAGGAATCCGAGCAACCTCCGCGCATTCGGATCCTTACTCCACGCTTCGATCTCGCCCCAGTCCGAAATGTCATACGATCAACAGCTGTTTAGTTCGCACTATCGGCATGTCCGGCAAAGCTGCCCAGTAATGAGCGCCGAAGCTGAGAAACAGGTTCGTTACCGCCGGTCCGTGATTCGCCCCGCATGACCCTGGCGAAAACGACCAAACTCACGTTGCGGTTCATGACCAAAGGTCCTTACCCCTTAGCGCCATGTTCGTTTTTGTTGTGTTTCGTGGATGATAGACCAAATTGGTCAACGATCAAGCTAAGCTGATCTCCGCGATCTCCCGGAATCACTTTACGAATACTTCCTGGGTGGCTCGGATTGCGGGAAGTCCCAGTGAGCTCGGATCGAGGGGTATTCGCCTAGGTCATGCTCGTGCCTCATAAATCCCAGTTCACATCCGTCAGGTGGTTCCTCCAGCACAAAGTTCAGGTAATCGATAGCCGTTCGATAACAATAATCTAGCCAGTATCTGTCGCCTGGAAGTTGACCGCTTCCGCAGCTGGCTACGTGCTCCCAGGGCATCGCCAAGCCTCCGATGCTATGGAGGTTTTGGTAATCTCCATCGGACAGCGCAAGCCGAAGCAACAGCGCCCCGTCATCGGATGCAACTCGGTGGGCCCATGCGCTCGTCACCGAGGTCGGGATACGGTTCGCCGTACCGTGGGGCATCCCAGAAGCCCCACACGATCAAAAGGATCAGGAACAAGACAAACAGGGCTTGGCCGAATTGCCTGCTGGAGATGCGGGGAAAAGGAGGCAGAGAATGCCCAAGAAGACAACGAGACGGCCGCACCACCCGGCATGACGGAGGGCTGGCGTCCGTCCGCATTAGAGCTCGTGTGGCAGCGAATGGAAGCTGGCCGATAGAGGGGGTGTCTGACATTACCTGGCGTCGACGGCCAATGCGTCCGCTGGTTCCGGCTGCCGCGCCATCTGCGCTCGACGACGTCATCGTCGATGTTTTCTGACCAAGTGATCAATCGACAAGGCGCCCGGGCCCCGGAACACGATGAATGCCAGCGCCGAAGCCCATAGCAGATGTGTGCGCCAGGCGTCCGGATAGACGAATACCTGTATGACCAGGGTCATGAAGAGAAGCGCGGCCGCGCTCAAACGGGACGCGAATCCAATTACGAGCAGCAGTGGAAACAAATGCTCTGCATAGGTGGCGACATACGTCGCGAGGCGCGACGGAATCAGGGGCAGCGCATACTCGTCTTCGAACAGGAAGAACGCGCTTTGATTGATGCTGAGCAGTCCGTCGACCTTGGTGCGTCCCGACAGCCAGAACGTCGCTGCGATGAAGATGCGGGCTGGTGTGGCAATGAGCGTGTCGTACGACACGGATTCCAAACGGGCGATGATTCGGTCGACGCCTGAGGAGAGGCGCATCAAAGGTCGATCGGGCGATTCAGTGGCACGGTTCATCGGCTTTCTCCCGTGAACAGAACGTTTCACCGTCGGCCAGCGATAACAGGTGCTGGCCCAGGTCGGTCCCCGGATCGGCCTCGGCGCCGGCGGTCAATGCTTCGTTGATTGAGAGGCCTTGCTCGAGGGCCACGAGTGCGGCGTGCGCGCCGCGCGAAGCACGCCGCACCTCGACGGTGGCGCGAGGGCGGACGATCAACAGGTATTCCGCTCCGCCGGGAATCCGCTGTTTGCCGTCGATAGTGGATGACCGAACGTTGACTTCCCAGATGCGGGAAACGGGAAACGGCGATGCCATGAGCCGAGCCGAGGGATGCAGCCGCAGATCCGGTTGCGTCGGCCTTTCCGACAGATACTTCGCAAAGGCCGACTTCGGCAACGGCGTTGCCTCGGCGGCGTGGTACGACTCCAGATAAAGCTGTTCCAGACGTGCGACGTCCGGCAGGTACGGTACCGAACTCGCGGGCTCAAATTCACCGAGAAAGCGCGGAAAGTTCTCACCGTATGCGAGCAGAGTCGGCGATAGCGGGGGATGCGCCATGAGGTATTCCGTGGCCGCGAATCGGAAAAATTCGGCCCCCGTCAGGCGATGCACGGCCGGATAGCTGTCTCGAAGCGCTTCGATGAGCTGCGTGTAGACGTTGTTCTTGTATATGGCCAGCCGTCTCTCGGTCGGAACAGTCTGTTCGCGTATTGCGTTGCAAAGTGCAGCGTCCGGGCGCGTGCCGGGGGCGGACAGCAGGAATTCGGTGAACGAGCGCTGGAGGTCAGGGAGTGCGAGCATGTTGCCTGCTCCGAAAGGACTCATGCGCCGACGCCGCGACGGCGACTTCCCGAGCGTGCTCGGCCTCGCCGAGCAACACTTCGAGATCAGGCACATCGTTGTCCCATTCGATCAGCGTAGGGCGCCGTCCGATCGTCGCGACCGTCTCGCCGTAAAGCTGCCACACGGCATCGCATACCGGACTACCGTGGTCGTCGATCCTGACCTGCCCGGCATCGGTCGTATCGATCGAATGGCCGGCCAGATGAATCTGTTCCACCAGATGTCCCGGGATAAGGCTCAAATAGAGACTCGCGTCCTCACCCTGATTGCAGGCGCTGACGAAGACATTGTTGACGTCGAGCAGCAGGCGGCAGCCGGTTCGCTCCGTGGCTTCGACCAGGAACTCGGCCTCCGCCATGGTCGAGTCGTTGAACTCGAGGTAGCGGGACGGGTTTTCGATCAGAATTTGGCGGCTCAACGCGTTCTGCATCTGGTCGACGTGCTCGCATAGCGTTCGCAAGGACTCTTCTGTGTACGGGATCGGCAGCAGATCGTGCAACATATAGCCGTCATGGCTCGACCAGGCTACGTGCTCGGAAACCAGCGCCGGCTGATAGCGGTCGACCAGCTCACGCCAGCGCGTGAGGTGGCTCCGGCTTAGCGGGTCAGCTCCGCCGAGCGACAAGCCGACGCCGTGAAACGATAGCGGATACAGCTCTGCGAGTTCTGCGAGATACCGGTGCGGCGGCCCGCCCGCGCCTATATAGTTTTCGGTATGCAGTTCCAGAAAGTCGAGGGGCGGCCGGTCCCTCAGCAATGCACGGTAGTGAGCCGGCTTCAGCCCGATACCGACGGCAGCCGATTTCGGACCGAAGCCTGAGGAAGTACGCCGTTCGACGTTATCCGGCCGCACTGCCAAGACAGATCAACTCTGCGGAATGTTACTGTCCGACGATTCGAGTGAGCCCTTGCCCTGCGGGGTTTCGATGTCGGTACACGTACCTGCAGGCACGTATTTCCAGGCGTTCGACTGATAGTCGATCGTCGATGTGCCGGAACAGGTGGTGCCGGGGCCGGCTGCGCAGTCATTCTTGCCGGCGAGCGCGACTCCGTAGCACTTTTCCATGCTTTTCTTGTCCTGGTCCTGCGCGGCAGCCGTGCCGGCTGCGGTGGCGATACCGAAGGCTGCCGCAACACTGACCGCGACCAGGCTGGATTGCAATGACGTTTTGGATGACATGATGAACCTCCTCTTGCTTGAAGGCTCCCCCATATTTCAGGACCGGCGTCAAGGCCGTTTTATTACGCTGCCCCAGCCAGGGAGCGGTGCCTGCATGGCTGGCCTGCCTGTCAGGTACGAGCTGAGATCGACTATATTCAGTCAGCCTGGTTCCGCCACGTCACTGATTCGACCAGCCGTCGTCCGATTACGTCGATTTCGTTCAGTTGTTCGGCGCGCTCGCCGATGACAGCAACGCTGCCGCTGCCCACCGGCAATATAACGCCGTGCACGTTCTCCCCGGACAGCGGAATGGCTGCGTCAACTGTTTCCTCGGACATCAGTATGAGTGTCACGGGCCCGTCCTCGCCCTGAATGACGAGGTGCGGTACCGTCTTGTTGTTCATGACGCAGCTCCTGGCGTAGGTGACGAGAATGCCGGTGTGTATTGTCGATATGTCCGAGCCGATAACCTTTTCCAACGCCTGCTCGGAAACTGCGACGGACGTCACCCGACGCGACTCCTGCTCGTGATCCATGTGTGCGATGACTTGCCTGGCGAGGGACGGGGTCGCAACGTCGGGTGCAATGAAGCGCGTGCCGAAAAACCATGCGGCGGCCAGGCCCGCGGCGAGCCCGATCCAGGTGGGCAGGGTGAGGGTGGCTTTGCCGCCGCGCCCGGCGTGCAAGTCCACAACATTCTGCGATACGCCGGAGTCAATGGGCGGCAATATCGGCATACGGAGCGGCGGTACGTCGATAGCGAGCGCTGCGGCGATACGCGCATCCAGTGCCTGAATCTCGTCTCTGAAATTGCTGCAGCGATACATATCCTTGCAGTAGACGCTGACGATCCGGTCGAAGCGCCTCTGGCGGGAATCTGACCGTAAATCCCGAGTAATGAACATGTGGCTGCACAAGGCCGGCCGTCCTGCGGAAACTTGAGGAGAACGGCGGCAATGTTCCGAAGGAACTGCTGCACTAGTTGTTGAAGCCGCTCACAGAGCGACTTCCAGGTATTCATGACTCTGCGGGATGCCGCCAGGCGCGCAATGCTCACACGGCGGGAAAAAAGTGACGCGTCCGATTGGCGAAGGCCACCAGCGAAAGCATCACGGGAACCTCGACCAGAACGCCGACGACGGTCGCCAGAGCCGCGCCGCTGTTCAAGCCGAACAGGCTGATTGCCACGGCAACGGCCAGTTCGAAGAAATTCGAGGTACCGATCAACGCGCACGGTGCCGCGATACTAAAAGGTACCCGCCACGCCCATGCCGCCGCATACGCCATGGCAAAGATTCCGTACGACTGGAGCAATAGCGGTACTGCGATGAGTGCGATCAAAACCGGTTGTTGCAAGATCACCTGTCCCTGAAAGCCGAATAGCAGCACGACAGTCGCAAGCAGGCCGACAACGGAAAACGGCTTCACGGCCGCCGTGAATCGCGCCAATGCTGCCTCGCCTTGCTTCGGGCGATCTGGATGCGACATCAGACGTCTGCGCGTGAGAGCACCCGCGGTCAGCGGAACCAGGATATAAAGACCCACCGACAACAGCAGCGTTTCCCAAGGTACGGCGATGGCGGTAATGCCGAGCAGCAACGCGACGATCGGCGCGAACGCGAAGATCATGATGACGTCGTTTACTGACACCTGCACAAGGGTGTAGGTCGGATCGCCCCTTGTGAGCTGAGACCAGACGAAGACCATGGCAGTGCAGGGCGCTGCGCCCAGCAAGATGAGCCCGGCGATGTATTGCTGCGCATCCGCGGGTGCGATGAGATCCGCAAACACGACTTCGAAGAACAGGACGCCGAGCGCGGCCATCGTGAACGGTTTCACCAGCCAGTTCACGATTACCGTCAGGATCAATCCTTTCGGGCGCTCTCCAATATGGCGCAGGCTCGTGAAATCGACCGCGACCATCATCGGGTACACCATTGCCCAGATCAGGACGGCGACAACGAGATTGACGGAAGCGTATTCGAAGGAGGCGAGGGCCTCGAAGGCGCCGGGAAACAGATTGCCCAGGACGAGTCCCGCGCCAATGCAAAGCGCGACCCAGACCGACAACCACTTCTCGAAAGAGCTGATTCCGCCTGGCGCAGCCGCGACTGACGCAGCAGCAGAAGCGACAGTCTCCGCGGTCATTGGCCGGCTTTCTTGTTCCCGCCCGCAGCGCTTTCCGCGGTCGTTTGGGCGACCTCGCGCGGGGCCCCGTCCTCCTGTCCGATCGCTCGAAGCCGCGATCGGAGCTCGCCGGCGTCGAGTTCGGTCACCGGCAATGCGATGAGCCGGCCGATGCGGCCCCTGATGCATCGAAGAGCCCGCAGGAACGCCGCGTGCTTCTCGGCATCGGTCCCCTGGAACGTTGCCGGGTCTTCCATGCCCCAATGCGCCGTCATGGGATACCCGGGCCAGATCGGGCAAGTCTCCGCGGCTGCGTTGTCACACACCGTGATTACAAGGTCGATTGCCGGCGCACCGGGAATCGCGAACGCCTCCCAGCTCTTGGAGCGCAGCCCGTTCGTCGCGTAGCCGGCGGCTTCCAGCGCTTGCAGCGCGAACGGATTCACCTGGCCCCTGGGCTTGCTGCCGGCCGAGAAAGCCCGAAACCGATCCTCGCCATCCTGTTGCAGAATGCTCTCCGCGATGATGCTGCGCGCCGAGTTGCCGGTGCAGAGAAACAGGACGTTGTAACGCGAGTTCGTCATGCCGCCGCCGACGATGGTCCGCAGCATGGGGCGGCGGCGGCCAGGTCGGCCTTCGGCGGACAGCACACGCCTTGTGGCGTGTCGGGTCCACAGCAGGCGCCGCCGCTCTCGATCGGCGAAAGGTCCGGATCGTGGCCGTAGGTACTGCTTTCTCCGCTCGTCAGGAACGTCTCCCACGAGATACCCTGCGGGTCGGATATCCACGACTTTTCGGACCTGGCGTAACAACAGGTGGTGGCGCCTTCTTCCAGAACCGGCCGGGCCGTACGTTGCAGCCGTGTGTAAATTTCCTGCAATTCGGCCTGCGATTCGACCTCGATGCCGAGATGTTCGATGCCGACCGTTCCGGCGCGCTCCGAAATCGCAAAGTTCAGCCTGGGATTGTCGAGCATCCACTTGGCGTAATCGGACTTCAGGACGGTCGGCTCAACGTCGAACAGAACGCTGTAAAAGTTAATTGACTCTTGCAAGTCGTCAACGGCGACGTGCACGTGTACGCGTTTCATTGCGTGATACTCCTTTTTGGGTCATTCGAGAGGCAGTCGGCTCGCAAAGGCCGACGCGGCAATCGGCCGCTTCGCCCTGACAGCAGTTTTCGGTCAGATAGCCCATTAACCCGTTCATGGACGCATACTCGGCGGCATAGATGAGCGAGCGTCCATTGCGCTTGAACGTGATGAGTCCGGCCTGTCTCAACTGGTTCAGGTGAAACGACAGCGTCGCCGAGGGCAATCCCAATTGCCGGCCGATCCGGCCAGCGGGAAGGCCCGCGGGCCCCGCTTCGATCAGCAGGCGAAAAATGTCGAGACGGGACTCCTGGGCGAGTGCTGCCAATGCGTCGAGGGCGGCTGACTTTTCCATAGTTCCAGAATAATGGAAATAACAACTTTGTCAATGGGGAGAGGGCAATGTGGGTTCCGCCATCAGGTGCTGCCGGCGACCATCAAACGGTGTGGAATTTGCGCAAATTTTGAGCAGCGGGGAGCATTCCATGATCGGCTCTGGCGGATTTTTTGCGGCGCCGGGTTCGGACCCGTGCTTAAGGTGAGTTCTTCGAATCCGAGGCTAAGGGAGCGAAGAATCAGAAGAAGTCACTCTCGGGTTTGACAGTTTCCTTGGCGCCGAATTCGCACATACGTTTGCTTTGCGACCGTTTCAAGTGGTGTCACAAAAACATCGTTGTGTCAGGGCCGTCATTGGCAGTAACTTACGGGACAAACAGTCAAATGCCCTGCCCGCGGCCAGAAATGCGGGTTGACAATCAATCGCAACATGAGTGCGGGTGGCCCAAGATGCTACGTTATCAGTCGCGTCGCCATAAAACTCTCATGGATGAATCGGAGCAGGCGCTCTGGACAGCGGCCGCAAAGAAAACCGGCGCCGATGCAAGGATCGCACAACAGGTACTGAACGACGCAAAATCTCACAACCTGTGGGAATCAAGGCATGCCGATTTGCTGCTACCAGTCGCCGAGCAAAGCTCGCGCGTGCCACAGGTCATTGCCCTGCGGGACCTTGAGGTACGCCTCGTACACAGGCGTGCGCTCATCGACCATATCCGCGAACATCAGATTCGCGGTGCCGCACGCGACAAACTGTTTCGCGTTTTCTATGGTCCGAGGGAATTTCGCGACGCTGTGCTCGCGGAACATCGGCAGTACATGCTTGCGGTCTCCAGCCGGGTCTCTGTTGACCACCTGATCAACGTGATGCGCGATCCGGTCAGCAAGCGATTGCTCGAGCAATATGAGGCGCTGTATGCACAGTACTTCGACCTTTATTGCTATAGCGCCACCGCGGACGACCCCGCTTTTGCCGCCGCGGTGACCGGGGAGATGGCCAGTACGCGCAAGGGCGTGGAGCGGGTACGGCACCGCATCGGGTCTGTGCGGCCGGACAATCGGGCCGCGGATTTCGAGCGCCAGGCGTTGCTCGCCCGGAGTGGGCGATATCCGGTATTGAATTACATGGTCGGGTAGGGGATTTGCGGCATTGCGCCACCGGTAACGCTTGCCGTATAATCCCGCGACTGCGCGACGGGGTACAGGCCAGTTTGATGCGTCCAGCGACGTAACGATCCTGCCCCTGCTGCCATACTCATGGCAGACATGAAAACCCCGCTATGGGGTTTTTTGTTGCCCGGCGGTCTTGCCGGGTACCGAAAACGCGCACAAAGAAATGGGCCGAAGGCCCATTTTTTGTTTAGGAAATACAGACGTCAGGTGGGATGGATATGACTGGTGAAGAGTTGGCCAGACTGCTGGAACCCACCGTTGAACGACTGGGCTACGAGTTGTCGGACCTCGAGCTGCGGATCGGCGGCGGGGATGGCGTCGTTCGGGTGTTCATCGACAAGCCCGAAGGCGTGGGACTTGCCGATTGCGAAACGGTGAGCCGGCAGATCAGCGCCGTGCTGGACGTTGAGGACCCGGTTCCGGGGCACTACGTACTGGAAGTATCGTCGCCCGGGCTGGATCGCAAGCTGAAGAAGCCGGCGCATTTCCAGCGCTTCCTGGACAGGGACGTGAAAGTGAAAGTGCGCTTCCCCGTCGATGGACGGAGAAACTTTCGCGGCAAACTGACGGCCGCGAGCGAGGAGAGCATTGAAGTCGAGGTGGATGGCCAGGCATACAGTTTACCCATGGCGACCATAGAATCCGCCCGGCTGGTTCCATCGCTGTAACGGCGACGGCAGTACCAGCGACAGACAGATCGCGGAGTAACAGAGGCTGATGAGCAAAGAAATTTTGATGGTGGTGGATGCCGTGTCCAACGAGAAGGGCGTCGACAAGGAAATTATATTCGAGGCGATCGAAGCCGCGCTCGCGTCCGCGACACGCCGGCGACACGGCGAAGACATCGAAGTCCGGGTCGCGATCGATCGCAACAGCGGCGACTACGACACGTTTCGCCGCTGGTTGGTGTTCGACGACGAATCGACGGAGCTCGAATTTCCGGATCGCGAGTTGCGCATGATCGATGCCGTCGACGTTGACGAGAGTGCGCAGCCCGGCGGGTTCGTGGAAGTCCCGATGGAATCGGTCGAGTTCGGCCGTATCGCGGCCCAGACAGCCAAACAGGTCATCGTGCAGAAGGTCCGCGAGGCCGAACGCGAGCAGGTGGTCGAGGAATACAAGGATCGGGAAGGCGAACTGTTGTCCGGCCTCGTCAAGCGCGTTGACCGAAACGGCGTTTTCATCGACCTGGGCGGCAATGCCGAAGGTTTCGTGTCGCGCGACCAGATGGTGCCGCGCGAGCCCGCGCGGCCGCAGGATCGCATGAAGGCGCTGCTGACCGAGGTTCGTTCCGAACCCCGTGGGCCGCAGCTTTTCATGACGCGCACCTCGCCCGCGTTCCTGGTCGAGCTGTTCAAGATTGAAGTGCCGGAAGTCGGGCAGGGCCTGATCGAGATTCTCGGCGCAGCCCGGGATCCCGGTTTGCGCGCAAAAATTGCCGTGAAAAGCAACGACCCGCGCATCGACCCGGTCGGCGCCTGTGTCGGCATGCGAGGATCACGCGTGCAGGCGGTGTCCAACGAACTGGCCGGCGAGCGTGTCGACATCATTCTCTGGGACGAAAACCCGGCGCAGTTTGTCGTCAACGCGATGTCGCCGGCCGAAGTCCAGTCGATCGTCGTGGACGAAGATTCTCACAGCATGGACATTGCGGTCGACGAGGACAAGCTGTCACAGGCGATCGGCCGTGGCGGACAGAACATACGGCTGGCGAGCGAATTGACCGGCTGGGAACTGAATGTCATGACCGAGAGCGATGCCGAGCAGAAGAGCGAATCGGAGATGCGCGAATTGCTGGAGCTTTTTACCAGGCAGCTCGACGTCGACGAAGAAGTCGCACTGATCCTGGTGCAGGAAGGATTTTCCACCATCGAGGAAGTGGCGTACGTGCCGACCTCCGAACTGGTCGAGATCGAGGAGTTCGACGAGGATATCGTGAACGAACTCAGAAACCGCGCCCGGGACGTCTTGCTGACGCAGGCGATCGTTCAGGAGGAGAAGATCGACGAGGCGGAACCGGCCGAGGATCTTCTGAGCCTCGATGGCATGGACAAAGGCCTGGCCTTCAAACTCGCCAGCGAAGGTGTCGTCACGCGCGAAGACCTGGCGGAGCTCGCGGTGGATGACCTGCTCGACATCAATGACATGGATCACGAGGCGGCCGCGGCATTGATCATGAAAGCGCGGGCGCACTGGTTCGAAGCGGAACAGCAGGCTTGATCGCCGCCTGCACGATCGAGGTGGAGTTGCAGAATGGCTGACGTAACCGTCGCACAATTCGCAGATGTACTGAAGGTTCCGGTCGACAAGCTGCTGACGCAGCTCGACGAAGCCGGGATCAAGGTCAATGGATCGGACGACATGATCAGCGAGGATGCAAAGCTCGAGCTGCTCACGCACCTGCGTCGCAGCCATGGCCAGAAGGATACGTCTGCCTCCGCCGGTGCGCCGCGCCGCATCACCCTGAAACGCAAATCGCAATCCGAACTCCGGCTGGCGGGCGCGCAAGGCCGTTCCCGCACGGTCAACGTCGAAGTTCGCCGCAAGCGCACCTACATCAAACGCGACGTACTGGAAAAGCAGGCACAACAGGAACAGGCGGAGCTGGACCGCAAGCGCCAGGAAGAGCTGGACCGGATCGAGGCGGAACAGCGGGAACAGGACCGGCTGAAGGCAGAGAAAGAGGAAAAGGCGAGACTGGCCGAGGAAGGCCGTCGCAAGGAAGACGAGGCCAAGCAGCAGGCAGAGCATCAGGCCCGTGAGGCGGCTTTGAAGGCAGCCGCGGAAGAGAAAGCGCGACTCGAGAAAGCCGAGCAGGATGCCCGTGAGCGCCGCCAGAAGGAAAAGCAGAAAGGCAAGCAGCCGGAAACGCGTTACGGGCGTAAGGAACTGCACGTCGCAGGCGACAAGAGCGGGCGCAGAAAACGCAAGGCACCCGCGCGGCGCAGGCCGGTGTCGATCAGCACCGAGAGCCAGCACGGTTTCGAGAAGCCCACCGCTCCCGTGATTCGTGAAGTCGAGATTCCGGCCAGCATTGCGGTCTCAGAGCTGGCAGCGCGGATGGCGGTGAAAGCCAATGAAGTGATCAAGGTGCTCTTCAACATGGGTGCCATGGTGACGATCAACCAGGCCATTGATCAGGACACGGCGACCCTGGTGGTCGAGGAACTCGGCCACACGGCAAAACCGATCACCGGCACCGCACGAGACGAGGATTTGCTGGCCGACGAGCAGCCGACGGGTGAGCGAGTTCCGCGGGCTCCGGTCGTGACCATCATGGGACACGTCGATCACGGCAAGACGTCATTGCTCGACTACGTTCGCAGAACAAAGGTTGCTGCAGGCGAGGCGGGCGGCATTACACAGCACATCGGCGCCTACCATGTCGAAACCGATAAGGGCGGCATCACGTTCCTGGACACACCGGGTCACGCTGCATTTACCGCCATGCGCGCACGCGGGGCGCAGGCGACGGACATCGTCATCCTGGTGGTCGCCGCCGACGACGGCGTCAAGCCGCAGACCGTGGAAGCGATCCAGCATGCGAAGGCCGCGGAAGTACCGATCGTGGTTGCGATCAACAAGATGGACAAGGAAGGCGCCGATCCGGATCGCGTCAAGAATGAATTGTCACAGCACGAAGTCATCTCCGAGGAATGGGGCGGCGAGCATCTGTTTGTCAACGTGTCGGCGCATACCGGCGAGGGCGTCGAGTCGCTGCTCGATGCGATCCTGCTGCAGGCAGAAGTGATGGATCTCGAGGCCGTTGTGGAAGGACCGGCGCACGGGATTGTCATTGAATCCAGTCTCGAAACAGGACGCGGCGCGGTCGCAACGTTGCTGGTACAGGCCGGTACGCTGAAACAGGGCGACATGATCATCGCGGGTGAGGAGTACGGGCGCATCCGCAACATGTTCGATGAGGCGCAAAAGTCCATCGAGACTGCGGCCCCGTCGACGCCGGTTGTCGTGCTCGGTCTTTCGAAAACGCCAAGCGCAGGCGACAGCTTTCTGGTTGTGAAGAACGAGCGCAAGGCCCGCGAAGTCGCCGAGTTCCGGCAAAGCAGGTCGCGCGAGTCGAAGCTGGCACTGCAGCAGGCATCGAAACTCGAGGACGTGTTCAGTCAAATGACCGAATCCGAGGGCGCCGCCGTACCGCTGCTCATCAAGTCGGACGTTCACGGCAGCGCCGAAGCCCTGCGTGACGCATTGACCAAACTGTCCAGCGACGAAGTGAAAGTAAAGGTCATCAGCTCGGGCGTCGGCGGCATTACGGAGTCCGATGCCACCCTGGCGGCGGCGTCGAACGCCGTGATCATCGGTTTCAACGTGCGTGCCGACAACGCGGCGCGAGCTGCCATTAAGGAATCGGGCATCGATGTCCGCTATTACAGCATCATCTACGAAGCCATCGACGACGTGAAGGCGGCGATCAGCGGTCTGATGGCGCCGGAGATTCGCGAGACTATCGTCGGCCTGGCAGAAGTGAAGGAAGTTTTTGCCTCCCCGAAATTCGGCAAAATCGCCGGCTGTATCGTCACGGAAGGCTATGTCCGGCGCGCCAACCCCATTCGCGTTTTGCGCGAGAACGTCGTGATCTACGAAGGGGAACTCGATTCCTTGCGGCGCTTCAAGGACGACGTCAACGAGGTCCGTGCGGGTACCGAATGCGGCATCGGCGTGAAGAACTATAATGATGTCAGGGTCGGCGATCAGATCGAATGTTTCGAGCGCATCGAAGTAGCCCGTAAAATCGACTGATCTGTCGAAGTCTCCCGCCCTTTGTCACTGCCGGTACTGGTCGAATGCCTCGCGAGTTTTCACGCAATCAACGATTGGGTTCGCAGTTACAGCGGACCTTGAGCGAGTTGCTGCGATTCGAGACGAAGGATCCGGGTCTCAAGTCCGTGTCCCTGACTTCCGTGGATTTGTCGCGAGACCTGAGCGTTGCCAGGATCTATTTCAGCCTGTTGAACCCGGCTGACGATCCGCGGCCCGCACTGGAAGGACTACAGCGTGCCGCGGGATTTTTGCGTGTGAAACTCGGCAAGTCTCTCGCGATTCGACATGTGCCCGAACTGCGGTTTATCCATGACGACAGCATTGCGCAGGGCGCCGAAATCAGTCGGCTGATCGACGATGCGGTCAATTCGGGCGATCGATAGGCGATGAATGTGAGTACCGAGAGCAGCCCGACATCCGCCGACGGCTTGCTGTTGCTGAACAAGCCGGCCGGACTCACGTCGAATCAGGCCCTGCAGAAAGTGAAACGCCTGCTGAAGGCAAAGAAAGCGGGGCATACCGGCAGCCTCGATCCGGCCGCGACCGGCATGTTGCCGCTCTGTTTTGGCGAAGCAACCAAGGTTTGCGCCTATCTGCTGGAGGCCGACAAGTCGTACCGGGTCACAGCGCGGCTGGGCGAAGCCACCGACACCGGCGATGCCGATGGCAAAGCGATTGCCGCCGCTGACGTGCCACAGCTCGATGACGCCGCGTGGGAACGGCTTCTTGGCGGTTTTATCGGTGAAAGCGAACAGGTACCGCCGATGTACTCGGCGTTGAAGAAAGATGGCAAGCGTTTGTACGTCCTTGCGCGGCAGGGCGAGGTCGTCGAGCGGGAAGCGCGCCCGATTCGCATCGATTCCATCGAGCTGCTCGAAGCGCACGGCAGCCGCCTTGTCTTTCGAGTGCATTGTT
The DNA here is from genome assembly GCA_050738315.1 of Woeseiaceae bacterium. Taxonomy (GTDB): domain Bacteria; phylum Pseudomonadota; class Gammaproteobacteria; order Steroidobacterales; family Woeseiaceae; genus IDS-8. Next base: position 2,319 of record JBOHZD010000270.1, on the reverse strand, counting down.
CCAAGGGGACCTATGTCCGCACGCTGGTCGAGGACATCGCGAAAGTGGCCGGGACGGTCGCGCATACGACGGGCCTGCATCGCGAAACCGTCGGTGATTTCCGGGCCGACGACATGCTGGACCTGGCGCAGGCCGAAGAGGTTGCGGCCGGCGGCCCGGACGCGTTGCGGGAGCGGTTGTTGCCGGCGGATGTCGCGCTGGCGCGCTGGCCGGCACGAACACTGGAAACGGCCGCGGCGCGGCGCTTTGTCGAAGGTCAGGCGGTGGACGTGGAACAGAATGGAGAGGCCGGGCTGATACGGGTCTACCAGGAAGGAACAGGCTTCCTGGGGGTCGGCGAGATGACGCCGGCCGGCAAGCTCGCGCCACGCAGGATTTTCAACGCAGGGAAACCATGAGGTCCGTCTCGGGGTCGGAAGAGCAGGAATCCCTGATTTTTACAAGATTTAGTCTGTTACTGGGCGCGCACTGAGGCTAGAATAGCGCGCTCAAAAACAGGGCCTTAAAGATCAGAGACAAGATTTGGAGTGTCTTAGAGATGTCACTTACCGCTGAAAGCAAGGGCAGCATTATTGCGGAGCATGCCCGCGGGGAAGCCGATACCGGCTCGCCCGAAGTGCAGGTTGCGCTGCTGTCCGCGAGAATTTCCGAGCTGACCGAGCATTTCGGCAAGCACGTCAAGGATCATCATTCCCGCCAGGGCCTGCTGAAGATGGTCAACAAGCGACGCAAGTTGCTCGACTATCTTAAAGTGAAGGACCAGAATCGTTATCGCGAGCTGATCACTCGGCTCGGTCTTCGCCGCTGACGCTGAAGAGTCGCGGCGCCTATTCTATTATGAAGCAGGCGAACGGACAGCCCTGAATCGGGCTCCGTCGCGCTTGCGGCCCCTTACAATGCAACACACCCGAGTATCCAAGTGAATTCAATCAAGAAGACGTTCCAGTACGGCGAACATGCGGTATCCATCGAAACAGGCGCGGTCGCACGACAGGCTGACGGCGCCGTTCTCGTCAACATGGCCGATACCATCGTCCTCGTGACGGCGGTGGGCCGCAAAACGGCCGAACCGGGGCGCGATTTCTTCCCGCTCACGGTCAACTACCAGGAAAAAACCTACGCCGCCGGTAAAATTCCCGGCGGTTTTTTCAAGCGCGAAGGGCGGCCGAGCGAGAAGGAGACGCTGACGTCGCGCCTGATCGATCGACCGCTCAGGCCGTTGTTCCCGAAAGGCTTCACCAACGAAGTGCAGGTCGTCGCAACGGTCGTGTCGCTGAATCCCGATGTCGATCCGGACATCCCTGCGTTGCTCGGCGCGTCCGCGGCGCTCGCCATTTCCGGCATCCCGTTCGCCGGGCCGATCGGCGCCGCCAAGGTCGGCTACCGGGACGGCAACTATCTCCTGAATCCGGGCATGGCCGCCGTCGCGGAATCCCAACTCGAACTGGTGGTTGCCGGCACGTCGGATGCCGTGCTCATGGTGGAGTCCGAGGCCAAGGGACTGTCCGAAGATGTCATGCTCGGCGCCGTCATGTTCGGCCATGAACAGATGCAAGCCGCCATCCGTGCCATCAACGAGCTCGCCGCCGAAGCAGGCAAACCGGCATGGCAGTGGCAGGCCCCCGTGGCAGACGCAGATCTGGATGAGGCGGCTGCGCGGGCAGTACAGGAGCGGCTGGCTGCCGCCTATCGAATCGTCGATAAACAGGAGCGCCAGGCGAGTGTTGCCGAAGCCAAGCTGGCGGCCGCGAACGCCCTGGTGTCCGGCGAGTCGCCGCGCTGGTCCGTCGAAGAGATCGGCGGCGCGTTGTCGCGCCTCGAAAAACGCATCGTCCGCGACCGGGTACTTGCGGGTGAGCCGCGTATCGACGGCCGCGATCACAAGACGGTGCGCTCGATCGACGTCCAGGTAGGCGTGCTTCCGCGCGCGCACGGCTCCGCGATGTTCACACGCGGCGAAACGCAGGCGATCGTCGTTGCCACGCTGGGTACCGGACGCGATGCGCAGATCATCGACGCGATCGAAGGCGAGCGCAAAGAGCCGTTCATGTTTCACTACAACTTCCCGCCATACTCCGTCGGGGAAACCGGCTTCATGGGCTCGCCGAAGCGGCGCGAGATCGGCCACGGCAAGCTTGCACGGCGCGGCATTCAGGCCGTCATGCCGAACATGGACGAGTTTCCGTACGTGATTCGGGTGGTGTCCGAGATCACTGAGTCCAACGGCTCGAGCTCCATGGCCTCGGTCTGCGGTTCGAGCCTGGCACTGATGGATGCGGGAGTGCCCATCAAGGCGGGCGTTGCGGGCGTCGCGATGGG
>JBOHZD010000269.1:0-4593 GCA_050738315.1 Woeseiaceae bacterium | reverse complement strand
GAGCGAGATGCAGGCGTTGGTCGCGGCAACGCAAAACGGCGCCGTGGCGGCGGGGATGCAGGATGAGATAGGCACCGTCGAAACAGGCAAGCTCGCGGATCTGATCCTGCTCGGCGCCAATCCCCTGAACGACATCCGCAACATCCGCAAACTGGAAGCAGTCATCGCACGCGGAAAAATCATCGACATCGATTCACTGCCGGAGCAGCGCATTTTCCTGGTCGATGCGTCTGCTGCATGGCCGGACTAGGGAGCCCATTCACCGCGGATCAGAGCCAAAGGCGCCTCGAATACCAATCGTGTAGGTCGCGCCCGGATAGAAGATGTCGTACGTCAGATCGCTGTGCTCGAACAGATTCCTTACGGGCTCGTTGGTAATATTGTAGCCGTCCAGCGTCAACGTCAGGCCGTAATCATCAAAGTACGGCAGATTCACGCCAGCCGAAAAATCGACCTGTGACCGGTCGTCCGAACGGATGCGCCGGGCCGGGAAACCATCCGACCCGTCGTAGCCCTGGAAGCCCGATGCGACCGCTCCGTCCTGGTGATAATAGGTCACCCGGGCCTGGAACAGTTCATTCTCGTAGTAACCTGTCCAGTTGTAGGTCCAGTCAGAAATGCCCGTGATGATGGACGATTCATCGTCGGCTTCCTGATTGATTTTGGTCGCGCTCGCATTAAATCCGAGCCCCTCGACGACGAAATCGAGAGGCATCACCCAGATCGCCTCGAATCCACTGAGAGTCGCAGCGCCCTGGACGTTCGTCCGTGTGCTGAGCTGGACCGTGCATGAAGCGGGCCCGCCACACGCGTCCAGCGCGTCCTGCTGCGACTCGCTGATGTTCGAAATGTCGAGACCAAACGCGGGAAGATCCTGGAACAGCACGTCTACCGTATCATCCCGCGTGAAGCCGGTGATCTCTTTCTCGAAGTAACTCAAAGAGACATAGCCGAGTTCGCGGTAATAGTATTCCCCGCCAATATCGAAATTGATGGATTCGAAGGTATCCAGGTTTGGATTGCCGGCCTGCGCCGATTCGATGCCGGACGACGTAAAAACGGAGTTTGGATACATCTCGCCGGGATTCGCGCGCGTCATCGTGCGAGATGCGCTCGCCCGCAACTTGACCGACTCGGTCACGTCGTAAGTGGCGTTGAATGATGGCAGGAATTTATCGTATTTCGTATCCGTTTCGGCTGTGCCCTCGCCCGCGAGACTGGTCAGCGTCTGATCCGTTTGGACCCATCGTACGCCCGCATTCATGCGCAACGGATGGCCGAGCAGGTCCGCTTCCGTGTTCGCTTCGATGTACAGACCGAACATCTTTTCCTCGATGCCGCCTACGCCTTGGCCGAATTGGTCGCCGGTCCCGGCTTCGGTCGGGACGAAGCTTGCGTAATTGATCGCCTGCATGAACCTGTCGACATCGAGCATTGCGATCCCCGAATAGCCGACCGAATTATCGAACGCCGACCCAAGATCGGAAACAGGAGACGCGACGAGATAATCGCCGATGTTGGCGTACGCATCGGACGGGAAGAAGTAGTCATTCTTCAGCACATCGTTGTTCCCGCCGCCAAAGAACACAAGGTCGCGCGACGCTTCATCATAGGCCAAGCCGAATTTCAGGCCGGTGCGATCCGGTTCTTCACCGACCGAGAAATCGGCATGCAGACCGAGCGTCTCCGTGTCGCGCTGGTTGCGCTGGAAACGGATCTGATCGCCCTGGACGTCGTTCCACACCCAGCCAATGTCCGGCTGGGAGATATCGAGGCTGTAGTCGAATGTCGGGACATCGCCCAAACCCGAGAATTCGACGGTCGTACCGGGACTCAGGAAGAGGAAGTACGGCTCGTCGCGTTCAAAACTCGAGTCCGTATAGCTGGCCGACAGGTCCATCTGGAACGTATCGCTGATAGCCCACGCCATGCTCGGCATATAGCTGATAAAGTCGAAGTCTTCGTCATACGCGCGTTGCCCGACCCACGCATGCGTGTTGTAGAGGGTGCCGCCGGTCACAACCTGGTCGGAATTCACCGAGAAATTTTCGGGAATCCAGCCTGCACCAAGATGGATCCAGTTCCGTCGACCCCAGTTCATCGCCTCGACACGGTCGAATTGCCTCTTCGTCTGCGCATAGAGGACGTCAAAGGCGAAATCCATCGACTCGCTCGGCCGGTATTGGAACGACGCCAGAGCGCTGGTGGCGTCACGGTCCCCGACGGTGAACATGCCGCGGCCGAGATAGGGAATGATGCCGCGGTCGAGTTGGTCGCGCGTCAGGCCGGACGCGGCGAGCGGATCGATCGGATCGCCGACCGCCAGGCCGAGCTCCGGGTGAGCTGCCACATAGTCCGCTGTCGCATAGGGGGTATACATGAAGTGGTTGCGACCCAGCCAGGGGCCGCTGGTGTCGCAGTTCGAGTTGGTATTGGCCGGCGGATCCGTGTAGTCCGCGACGCAGCCGTCGGAAAAGCCGACGGTTTCATAGCCATCGACGCGATAATCCCTTCGCGATGCAACGACACCCACCAGGACGCCGAACTTGTCATTGAAGGTGTTCGAGTAGACGCCCGATAGAATGGGGCTGATTTTTTCGTTGATGTCCGTATACGCGCCTTCGGCCGAGAGGCGGAAGTGCTGGCCCGGATTGTCGAACGGACGCATGGTCCGTAAATTGACGTAACCGGACGTGCCGCCCTCCAGCTGGGACGCCGTCGGCGTCTTCGAGACCATCAGGCTGCTGAACAGTTCGGCCGGAAAGATATCGAGGTCGACTTCCCGGTTTGAGTTGGTGCCGGTCAGGTTGCCGTCCGAGGCGACAGAGATGTTGTTGCCGTTCAAAACGATCTTGGTGAAGCTTGGGCCAAGGCCGCGCACCGAAATCTGCTGGCCCTCGCCAGTAACGTCTCGGTTTATCTTGACGCCCGGAATCCGGTTAAGCGATTCTGCAAGGTTCTGGCTCGGCAATTTGCCGATGTCGTCCGCAAAGATCTCGTCGGTGAAGCCGACCGAATCCCGCTTCGCGTTGGTCGAATTCAACAGGCTGCCGCGATAGCCGGTGACGATGATTTCCTCGAGTACGGAATCCTGCGCTGACGCCATAGGGACCGGACCGGCCAGGACCACCGCGGCGCAGGCAAGTCCGGCGCGAAGGAGTGAGGCTGGAACCAACCCGTCGATCGCCTGAAACCGGCCGTGCATGTGATTTTTCATATTTCCCCCTCCCAGGCTTGCAGTCTCGATCGAATGTTTGCGCTAACATACGAATGTCCACCAAGCGGACGAAATTGTCAATGGATGGGCGACAATATGCTATAAATACTGCCATTTGGTTGGTTTTCTTGCGCTTGTTCCCTTTTTGTTAGCGCTAAACATACGCGCTATCGGCCGAAACGCCGCTGAGCAGATGAGTACATTGCCAAAACGCACGCGGCGCCGTGGCGCGCCGACACTCGATGACGTCGCGAAACACGCCGGCGTCTCGTCGATGACGGTATCCCGGGTGATGAACGGCGCCTCGACCGTTCGTGAGGCGACCCGCCGTCTCGTTTACGCGGCAATAGAGGAAATCGGCTACCTGCCGAATGAAGCGGCCCGGAGACTGGCCGGCGCCAAGCAGCTTCATATCGCGATGCTCTACGCCAAACCGAGCGCCTTTATCGCCGAGTTTCTGTTCGGCGGCCTGGAGCAAGCGAGGAAACACGATGCTCAATTCATCGTCGAGAAATGCGCCGAGATCTCGAAGGCAGAGCAAGAGATCGAGCGTATCGTATCGGACGGAGCCGACGGGCTGCTGATCGCTCCGCCTCTTGCCGATTCCGATTTAGTGCTCGACTTCGTAGAGTCGAACGAGATACCGGCTGTTGTCGTCTCATCGAGCCGCGTCAGGGACAGCGTATGCGCGGTCGGCATTGACGCGTACAAAGCCGCGCGAGACATGACGGAGCACCTGATCTCGCTGGGTCACCGCCAGATCGGGTTCATTGCCGGCCATCCGAAGCATGCGACGAGCGCGCTTCGACTGGCGGGGTATCGTGACGCACTGAAGGATGCCGGGCTGGAAAGTTGCGACAAGCATGTCGCCCAGGGCGATTATACCTATCGATCCGGGCTCGATGCCGCGGAACGGTTGTTGAGTCTCGAATCGCGCCCGACCGCAATATTCGCGAGTAACGACGATATGGCCGCGGCGACCGCTGCGGTTACGCATCGACACGGACTGGACGTGCCGGCGGATCTTTCGGTCTGCGGATTCGACGATACGCCGCTCGCAACGGCCGTCTGGCCGCAGCTCACGACCATACGCATACCGATTGCCGAGCTGTCGCGGGCAGCCGCAGACCTGCTGGTACTCGCGATCCGGGCCAAGCAGGTCGGGGAAAGGCTCTCACCGAAACACATCGTGCTGGATTACAAATTGATCCGGAGGCAATCCGACGCGCCGCCTCGCCTTCGTCGCCGACGCACTCCGGATCAACGAACGTCCCGGGTTCATCGCTGAACTGTTCCCGCAACTGCTGCGCCTGCGCTCGGCGACGGGACGGCCGCACTGGCTGGTCATCGACGAAGCGCATCACCTGTTTCCGACG
>JBOHZD010000268.1:0-16214 GCA_050738315.1 Woeseiaceae bacterium | reverse complement strand
GTCGAAATCACCGGCACGGACTCCACCGGCAACTTCACAGGCTTTATCGACGGCATTCCCGGCGAGGACCCGATCGCCGTGTTCGACATCACGGTACCGGCCAACCAGCGTTCCGCTGAACTCGACGGCTGGGAGTTTGCGATCCAGCACATGTTCGGCGATTCAGGCTTCGGCACGGCCGCGAACTTCACCCTGGTCGATTCGAACCTGTCCTATGACAATTTCAGTCTCGGTGAACAGTTCGCCATCGAGGGCCTGAGCGATTCAGCCAACTTCATCGGCTTTTACGAGAACGAACGCTGGCAGGCGCGCGTGGCGTACAACTGGCGCGATGAGTTTCTCTCGGGACGATTCACGGGACAAGGTCCCAACCCCTCGTATACCGAGGCCTACGGCCAATGGGACCTCAACGTGAGCTACCAGCCGATGGATAGCCTGACGATCTTTGCTGAAGCTATCAACGTCACCGACGAAATCCAGCGTATCCACGGCCGCACTGACAACGAAGTGTTGTTCGTCACCCAGGCGGGCCCGAGGTACACGATCGGAGCGCGTTACAGTTTCGACTGACCGCGCCCGGTTTGAAGTGCCGAAAAGGCCGCTGCTGTCAGCGGCCTTTTCGTCTGGCAAACCGGTTGCAGGTCGTGAGAGTCGTGTCAGGCATGTCGCCCGCAGGGCGGGCTCCTACAGATGCAGGCTTCGACGGCGCACGGCCACCCGGACGGTCGGACGGTCGGACGGTCGGAGCGGAGCCCGGAGTGGGGACGGCTTTTCAGGATCGGGCGAAACAGGGATGTTTCGCCCGAAGCCTGCAGGGACGTATTCACGGCGCTCCTGAAAAGCCGTTTCCGCTCCAGGCTCCGCCACCCAACAGCATTCAGCAATAATGCAGATCAGGGGAATAAACTAAAATGGACCCTCAAGTGCCGCACGGTGAAAGGCCCAGTGACTGATGCAGTGAAACGCGTGGTAATCGTCGGCGGCGGCTCGGCCGGCTGGCTGACGGCCGGCGTCATCGCCGCCGAGCACAGGGCCGATGTGCGTTCCGGTACCGAGGTCCTCCTGGTCGAGTCGCCCGACGTCCGGACGATCGGGGTCGGCGAAGGCACCTGGCCGAGCATGCGCGATACGCTGCGGAAAATGGGGGTGTCGGAGTCGGACTTCATCAGGGAATGCGATGCGTCGTTCAAGCAGGGATCGAAGTTCGTCAAATGGGTGACGGGTGCGGACGACGATTACTACTATCACCCGTTCGTGGTGCCGCAAGGCTATGGTGAGACGAATCTCGTATCGCAATGGCAGGCCCGGCATGCAGACGTGCCGTTTGCCGACCTGGTGTGCGTCCAGCCGCATCTGTGCGAACAGGGCCGTGCGCCGAAGCAGATCACCACTCCGGAATTTGCTGCCGTCGCGAATTACGCTTATCACCTGGACGCGGGAAAGTTCGGGCAGTTCCTGCAGAAACATTGCACGGACAAGCTTGGCGTCACCTATGTGCGGGATCATGTGAGGGCCGTGAATCCGGCAGGCAACGGCGACATTGCAGCACTCGAGACCGCGACCCACGGCGCCGTCGCCGGTGACCTGTTCATCGATTGCACGGGTTTCTCTTCATTGTTGCTGGGTGGTCATTTCGGCATCCCGTTCGTCAGCAGGAAAGGCACTCTGTTCAACGATACGGCGCTGGCAATGCGCGTTGCGTACGCCCATGAAACGAGCCCGATTGCGTCGCAAACGATCGCAACCGCACAGAACTCTGGCTGGATTTGGGATATCGGCTTGTCGTCCCGGCGCGGCGTTGGCTACGTTTTTTCGAGTTCGCACACTTCGGATGAAGAAGCGGAACGTGCGCTCAGGGAGTACGTGGAACGGTCGACGGGCCGGAGCGACGACAGCCTGGAGCCGCCGCGAAGGATATCGTTCGAACCAGGGCATCGCGCGCAGTTCTGGCACAGGAACTGCGTGGCGATCGGCATGGCGGCCGGCTTCATCGAACCGCTGGAGGCGTCGGCGCTCGCCCTGGTCGAATTATCGGCCGCGATGATCAGCGATGACCTGCCCGCAACCCGCGACGTCATGGACACCGTGGCCCGGCGCTTCAATGAAAGATTCCTCTATCGTTGGGACCGCATCATCGATTTTCTCAAACTGCATTACATCCTGACCGAACGAACGGATGCGGAGTACTGGATCGACCATTGCCGGGCGGAGTCCATTCCGGAACGCTTGCGGGAGTCGATCAGGCTGTGGCGTCATCAGCCGCCGTCGCGTAACGATTTCTACCAGATCGAAGAGATCTTCCCGTCCGCCAGTTATCAGTACGTGCTTTACGGCATGGGTTTCAAGCCGCAACAAAGGGCAACGGCAAGAAGGTCGGACGACGGCGCGGACGCCGACAGGCATTTCCGGGAGTGCTCGAGCCTGACCGCCAGGCTGCTCGCGGGTCTGCCGACGAATCGTGAGCTGATCAACCAGGTCAAACGGCATGGCATACAAACGATTTGAGGTGCGTCCGATTAATTCGTGCCGGAGGGCGGCATGACCCGCCACGTGTTACTCAATAATGTGGATCACGGCAAGCTCCGGATCGTCACGGCGAGATCCGCGGACCTGGGTGACGACGTCATGTGCACGCCGACGTTTCACCTGGAGTTCCGGAACCTGCAGGCTCACTACCCGATCTTCTTTCGCAAGGAAACGGGCACGGGCCGCTTTCAGCCGGTTGCCATGTTCGGCTTCGAAGACCACGAGAATCTTTTCCTGGGCAAGGACGGCTGGGATGCCACCTACCTACCCCTCACCATCGAGAGGCAGCCGTTCCTGATCGGTTTTCAGGAGCGCGAGGAGGAGGGTGAAACTCGCCGCACACCGGTCATCCATGTGGACATGGACAGCCCGCGCATCAGCGAAACGCAGGGAGAGCCCGTATTCCTCGAGTACGGCGGTAACAGCGAGTACCTGAAACGGATGACGTCGGTCTTGCACACGATTCACGCGGGGCTGGAAAGCAACCGCGCGTTCGTCGACATGCTGCTGGAATTCAATCTGCTGGAGTCGTTCGTTCTGGACGTCGAGTTCGACGACCGCTCGCAGCATCGCCTGATCGGCTTTTACACCATCAACGAAGACGCGCTGGACCGGCTGGGCGGCGACGCGCTGGCCAGGCTGAATGGCCACGGTTACCTGAAACCCGTGTACATGGCCATCGCGTCACTGTCGAATATCCGGACTTTGATCGAAAAGCGCCGCGCACGGCAGAAGGCGGTGGCGTGAATCCGGTCATGGCTGAAACCACGATGCCGCTGCCCATCGATCGATGGATCGAGGAGGTACCGGGCATCGAATCCGCCCCCCTGGCCGAGCGACTTCGGGCATCGGCCGAGCCCCTGGTTCTGAGAAACCTGGTCGCGGACTGGCCGTTGGTGAAAGCCGGCAGGGAGTCCGTTGCCGTGGCCGACGGCTATCTCCGCGGTTTCTACGAGCATGCAACGGTCGGTGCCTTCGTCGGCGAGCCGTCGATCGATGGCCGCTTTTTTTATAATGACGATCTGACCGGCTTCAACTACGAGACAGTCAGAGTCAAACTCGACACGCTGCTCGATGCTTTGATGAAATATCGCAACGGCGCAAGGCCGCCGACGTTTTACGTCGCGTCCACAAACGTCGATACCTTGCTGCCCGCTCTGCGCGCCGAAAACGACATCGACCTGGGCGGCGTCGACGCCCTGGCCAATATCTGGATCGGCAACCGGTCGCGTATCGCCGCCCACCACGACGTGCCGGACAACCTGGCCTGTGTGGCGGTCGGGCGGCGACGCTTTACCCTGTTCCCCCCCGGGGAAATCGAAAATCTGTACGTGGGCCCGCGGGATTTCAATCCGGCGGGCCAGGCGATCAGCCTGGTCGACTTTCATCGGCCGGATTTCGATAAACATCCCCGATTTCGCGCGGCGCTCGCAAATGCGCGGGTCGCCGAGCTCGTAGCGGGCGACGCAATATTCATACCGAGCCTGTGGTGGCACCATGTCGAAAGCCTCGACAGCTTCAACGTGTTGATCAACTACTGGTGGCGCGAGTGGCTGCCTTCAGGCAACCAGTGAGGTCCATGTTGGATAACCGAAAAATCAGTAAAGTGGTGATTGCGGGCGGCGGCACGGCCGGCTGGATGACTGCGGCCGCCCTTGGCAAGACGCTGGGCAAAACGCTCGATATCAGCCTGATCGAGTCCGACGAAATCGGGACCGTGGGCGTCGGCGAAGCAACGATTCCCACGCTGCTCACGTTTCACCGGTTGCTCGACATCAACGAGCAGGAGTTCATGGCGGCAGTCCAGGGCACTTTCAAGCTGGGCATCGGTTTCGAAAACTGGCGGGATATCGATGAAAACTACATTCATTCCTTCGGCGAGACCGGCCGTGACCACTGGACGGCGGGGTTCCAGCATTTCTGGCTTAAGAGCCGGGCGCGCGGCAACGGCTACGACTACGGCGACTTCTGTCTCGAACTGAAAGCGGCGCAGCAAGGCAAGTTCGCGCATCTGCCGAAAGGCGGCCTCAACTACGCATTTCATCTCGACGCTAGTCTGTACGCCCGCTATCTGAGAACGTTCAGCAAGGAGTTCGGCATCAAGCGGGTCGAGGGAAAAATCACGGATGTGAGCACGAACGCGGCGTCCGGGTTGATCGAGTCGGTGATGCTGGCTTCCGGGACCAGAATCGAAGGCGACCTGTTCGTGGACTGCACCGGTTTCCGCGGACTGCTCATCGACCAGACCCTGCGCTCCGGGTACGAAGACTGGTCGCACTGGTTGCCTTGCGACAGCGCCGTCGCGGTACAAACCGAGTCGACCGGGCCCGCCGTTCCGTACACCCGATCGATCGCACGCGATGCGGGCTGGCAATGGCGGATCCCGTTACAACACCGGGTCGGCAACGGCATGGTCTACAGCAGCCGGTATCTCGGCGACGACGCCGCTCGTCAGACTTTGCTTTCGAACGTCGAGGGCCGGTTGTTGACGGAGCCCCGGCTGATCCGGTTTCGTCCCGGGCGGCGCCCGCAACCCTGGGTGAAGAACTGCATCGCGCTCGGCCTGGCGAGCGGCTTCATCGAGCCGCTGGAGTCCACGAGCATCCACCTGATTCAGCGCGGCATCATCCGGATGATGCAGATGTTCCCGTCGAGCGGTATAAAGCAATCCGATATCGACGAATACAACCAACAAACAAACTTCGAGATCGAGAACATCAGGGACTTCATCGTGCTGCACTATCACGTGACCAACCGGCAGGACAGCGCTTTCTGGCGGGATTGCCGGGCGATGGAGATCCCCTCCTCCCTTCTGCACCGACTCGCCCTGTTTCGTGAATCGGGCCGCGTCTTCAAAGTGCCGAATGAGCTGTTCGGCGAGAACTCGTGGACGCAGGTCATGCTCGGCCAGGGCATCCTGCCCGAGCAATATCACCCGATCGTCGATGTCATGAGCGATGAGGAACTGACACGATTCCTCGGTGGGATCAAGTCCGCGGTCGACCAGGCGGTCGCCCAGCTGCCCGCACACCAGCACTACGTCGAGCAGTACTGCCGGGCGCCGGAGCAGTCGGCATAGTCGCTTGTTATCCAAGGGAAAAGCAACTTTGAAATACCCCCGCATCGACGCTACAATGTAAGCGCTTACATGACCGCGGGACGTCGGAGATTGCAGGTTCGGAGTCAGCACTCCGTGGGGGTTTTCGCGTTCCGGCACCCGAGTGTAACGGCCGTACAGGACAGTCATGGCAACCATTTATGAAGTCTCGAAGCTTGCGGGAGTGTCCCTGGCGACCGTTTCCCGGGTGATGAACAAGAGCGGCCGCGTCACCGACAAGACTCGCAAGAAAGTGGAAGCGGCCATGGCGGAACTGGGCTATCGCCCCAATTCAATCGCTCAATCCCTCGCATCGAACCGCTCCAACAGCGTCGGCATCCTGGTGCCGGAGCTGCATGGACCTTTTTTCGGCACCATGCTGAGCGGCGTCGAAGCGGAACTGAGAGACGCCGAAAAACACGTCATCATCACGGTCGGGCACAGCGACGAAGCAAAGGAACTGGATGGCATCGAGTTTCTCCTGAGCCGCAAGTGCGACGCGCTGATTTTGCATGTCGACGCCGTTTCGGACGGCTATCTCGTGGAGCTCTCCGCGGGTCCCGTCCCGATCGTGCTCATCAACCGGTCGATCCCGGGCATCGCGGAAAACTGCGTCAGTCTCGACAACGAATACGGCGGCTATCTCGCGGCCCGATCGCTGCTCGAACTCGGTCACAGGTCGCTGGCGTACATTTCCGGGCCGCGCTGGAAAAAGGACGCCAGCGAGCGCCTGGCCGGGCACAAGCGGGCCCTGTCGGAATTCGGTGTGACGTGCAAACCCGCGCTGATTGTCGAAGGGGACTTCCAGGAGGCGGGCGGCAGTCGCGGGATGACGCAATTGCTCGAGACGGGCATGCCGTTTTCAGCGGTCGTCTGCGGTAACGACAACATGGCTGCCGGCGCCGTGGATGTCGCGCGCGAAAACGGCTTGTCCATTCCCGACGACGTTTCCGTCGTCGGTTTCGATAATCTCATTCTTGCCCGCTACATCTACCCGAAGCTTTCGACCATCGACTACCCGATAATCGACATGGGCCACATGGCCGCTCGCGTCGTTCTGAAAACCATGTACGACATCGACAGCACGGAGATCACAAACGTTTTCAAGCCGAAGCTCGTCAGCCGCGCGTCGGTACGGCCCGTTGCGGATCGGTAACTGCCGATGAGTATCGATCTTTCAGTGGCGGCCGGGAACGCCGCAAGTAAAGCGCTCGACGAACGGGTTGCCGCCCTGCTCGAGCGGATGACGGTCGCCGAGAAGATCGGTCAAATGTCACAGGCCGATGCGGCGGACGGTACGAAAGCGGACTCCTTGCGCGATGCGGTCAGGGCCGGCCGGATCGGCGCGGTCCTGAACGAAGTCGATCTTGAGGCCGTCAACGAGTTGCAACGCATCGCCGTTCGGGAAAGCCGGCTCGGCATTCCCCTGCTTACGGGTCGCGACGTCATCCACGGTTTCAGGACGGTGCTGCCGATTCCTCTCGGCCAGGCGGCGAGCTGGAATCCGGAGCTGGTTCGGCAGGGTGCGAGACTGGCGGCACTCGAAGCGGCATCGGTCGGCATCAACTGGACTTTTGCGCCGATGATCGATATTTCACGCGACCCCCGCTGGGGGCGCATTGCGGAAAGTTTCGGCGAGGATGTTCACCTGACCGGCGTACTCGGCGCGGCAATGGTCCGGGGGTTTCAGGGTGAAAATCTCGCGGATCCCGGCGCGATTGCCGCCTGTGCCAAGCACTTTGCCGGCTACGGCGCGAGCGAATGCGGCCGCGACTACAACACCACGAACATCCCCGAAAACGAACTGCGCAACGTCTATTTGCCTCCGTTCAAGGCAGCGGTCGATGCAGGTGTCGCGACGATCATGACTTCGTTCAGCGATCTGGACGGTGTACCGGCATCCGGCAATCGATTCCTGATGACGCAGGTTTTGCGTGACGAATGGCAGTACGACGGTTTCGTCGTCAGCGACTGGGGATCGATCGAGCAATTGACGGTGCACGGATTTACAGCCAGTGAAACGGAGGCGGCATACGAGGCCGTGACCGCCGGCGTCAACATGGAAATGGCGACTTCCGTTTACGCCGGTCATCTTGCCGATCTGCTCGAGCAGGGCCGCATCAGCATGCAGCAACTGGATGCGATGACCGGGGACATCCTGAAGTGCAAGTTCAGGCTCGGATTGTTCGAGAATCCATATGCGGATTCGTCCGCCTATACGGCGAGCGCGAACAGCGAGAACCTGGCCACGGCGAAGGCGCTGGCCGGGCAAAGCATCGTACTTCTCAAGAACCGCGACCAGGCGCTGCCGCTCGAGAAAGACGCCCTGCGGTCCCTCGCCGTCATCGGCCCCATGGCCGACGCACCGTACGAGCAGTTGGGCACCTGGGTCTTCGACGGCGACCCGGAGATCAGTCAAACGCCGCTCAGCGCCATCCGCGAATTCGTCGCGCACGATGTCGACATCCGTTACGTGCGCGCGATGGAGACCTCGCGCAGCCGTACGTCAACTGCCTTCGCAGAGGCGAAAGCCGCTGCCGACGCATCCGATGCAGTCATCGTATTTCTCGGCGAAGAGTCCATACTGTCCGGCGAGGCGCATTCCCGTGCCGACATCGACCTGCCCGGCAACCAGGCGGAACTCGTTCATGCATTGCATGAGACAGGAAGACCGTTGATCGGCGTCATCATGGCCGGCCGGCCGCTGACGCTCGCGAACGTCGTCGACGAACTGGACGCCGTTCTTTACGCCTGGCACCCGGGAACGATGGGAGGGCCGGCGATCGCCGACATCCTTTTCGGTGTCGAGGCGCCTTCCGGAAAACTGCCGGTCACGTTCCCGAGCGTGGTGGGACAGATACCGATCTATTATGCGCACAAGAACACCGGCAAGCCGCCGACACCGGAATCTGTCGTGCACATCGACGACATCGAGGTCAACGCCCGGCAGGCATCCTTCGGCATGACGTCGTTCCACCTGGACGCCGGATTCAGGCCGCTGTATCCGTTCGGTTACGGGCTGTCGTATACGACTTTCTCGTACTCCAGCATCGAAGTCAGCCACCCCCGGATCGAGCCGCATGAAACGGTCACGGTACAGGCGGTCGTCCGTAACGACGGCGATGTCGAGGCGGACGAGGTCGTGCAGTTGTACGTTCGCGACCGGGTCGGAAATGTGACGCGCCCCGTGCGGGAACTCAAAGGCTTCCAACGCCTGCGCCTGAAGGCAGGCGAAAGGAGGACCGTGTCATTCGTGCTCGGCCCGGGTGATCTCGCTTTTTATGGCCGGGACATGCGATTGATGACCGAACCCGGCGAATTTCACGTGTGGATCGGCGGCAGTTCGATTGCTGATTTGCGAACCGAATTTTCAATCATCGACCGTTGATCGACTCGGGGGCAGCATGACCGGGAATACACGCTATACGATCCGGATTGCACTGATCGTCGCGGTGGGCGGATTCCTGATGGGCTTCGATGCATCGGTCATCTCCGGTGTCGTCACTTTCATCGAATCGGAATTCGCGCTCAGCAAGCTCGAGCTCGGATGGGCGGTTGCCTCGCTGACGCTGACGGCGACAGTGGGTATGCTGTTTGCGGGCCCGCTCAGCGATCGCCTCGGACGCCGTCCGGTGCTTAAAGTAGCGGCGATATTGTTTGCTGTCTCGGCGATCGCTTCGGCGGTTGCGCCGGGTTACGCGGTGCTGGTTGCGGCGCGCATGCTGGGCGGTCTTGCGGTCGGCGCGGCCCTCATTGCGGCACCCATGTACATCGCCGAGATCGCTTCGGCGGAGCTGCGGGGCCGCACTGTTTCCTTCAATCAGCTCAACATTGTCATTGGCATTACCGCCGCGTTCTTCAGTAATTACGTGATCCTCAAACTCGGGCAAACGGAACTGCCCTGGGCGCAGGCGCTCAAGCTGGGCGAGTGGGGATGGCGCTGGATGCTGGGTATCGAAGCGCTGCCGGCGATCGTTTACTTTTTTGCGCTTTACGCGGTGCCCGAAAGCCCGCGGTGGCTGGTGATGCATGGCAAGGATGACGACGCCCGACAGGTGCTCGAAAAACTGGGCGGCAAGCGCCAGGGGGCGGCGGATCTCGAGGCCGTCAGGTCATCGCTCCACGCCGAAACGAACGACGTGCGTGCCCCATTTCGCGAGTTGTTCCGCCCGGGGATGAAGCTGGTGCTGACGATTGGCGTGTCCGTGGCGATTCTGCAGCAGATCACCGGCATTAACGCCGTATTCTTTTACGCACCGATGATCTTCGAACAATCCGGTATCGGTACGGACGCAGCATTCATGCAGGCGGTGCTCGTCGGCATCGTGAACCTGGTATTTACGATTCTCGCGATCATGCTCATCGACCGCCTGGGGCGCCGGCCGCTGCTGGGTTTCGGCCTTTGCGGGATCGCCGCCTGCATGCTGCTCCTGTCTTATAGCTTCGGCTCCGCGACCTATACGCTGGACAGCGCCGACGTCGCCGCATTGCCGCAGGAAGTCGACAAAGCGGCCCTGCAACCGGTGATCGATCGGACTTTTTACAGCGACGTGAGTTTCAGCCAGGCCGTCAGCGCAGCGGTCGGGGACGACGTGTATCAGGATCGCCAGTCCGCGCTGGTCAGCAGGGCGATCGAAATGAACCCCACCGTCATTCTGGTCGGGATTCTCGGTTTTGTAGCGAGTTTCGCCATTTCCGTTGGACCGGTGATGTGGGTGCTTTTTTCCGAACTGTTCCCCAACCGCGTGCGCGGGCTCGCCATTTCGTGTGTCGGGTTCATCAACTCGGCGGTGAGTTTCACCGTGCAATTGTTGTTTCCATGGGAACTGGAACGCATCGGGAATTCCGGGACGTTCCTGATCTACGGAGTATTCGCACTCGTCGGACTGGTGATCGTCATGCGGCTGCTGCCGGAAACCAAAGGCAGAAGCCTGGAGCAACTGGAAGCGGAACTCGTGGGCCACGGTGCAGATCGCGGAACGGAGGATTAAGAGGACGAAAATGCGAATCATCGATATCGCGATCGCAACCGTCGTTCCGCTGCTGTGCGCTCCATGCGGGCTCGCGCAGGCATCTTCCGAAGCGCCCGACGCGGAACCCGTCAAGGTCGAAGTCCGAAAGGAAGAAGGACGTTACGTATTGCTTCGAGGCGGCCAGCCGTACTTCATCAAAGGGGCCGGCATCGACTCTGGCGGCATGGCGACACTGGCCGCGCACGGCGGCAACTCCTTCAGGACCTGGAGCACGGGCGATGACACCCACACCGGGCAACAGGTCCTCGACGAAGCCGCACGGTACGGGCTGACGGTCGCGCTGTGCATCGAGATCGGCCGCGAGCGTCATGGCTTCGACTATAACGACGAGGAAGCGGTTGCAGCGCAACTGGAGTACGCGCGCGGCGAAGTGCGGAAGTACAAGAACCATCCGGCGCTGCTGGCGTGGATCATCGGCAACGAGCCCAATCTGCACTTTCAGAATCCGAAAGTGTTCGACGCGATCGACGCGATTTCCAGGATGATCCACGAAGAGGACGTCAACCATCCGACGACGACCGCCCTCGCCGGCTTCAGCGGCGAACTGGCCGATTTGATTGCACGGCGCGCACCGGACCTGGACTTCGTCAGTATCCAGATGTACGGGGACATTGTGAACCTGCCACGTTACCTGGAAGAGATCGGCTTCGAGCAACCGTATTTCGTCACGGAATGGGGAGCGATCGGTCATTGGGAGGTGCCGACGACCACTTGGGACGCGCCGATCGAACAGACCAGCAGCGACAAGGCAAAGTCCTACCTCACGGCTTTTGATACGGCAATCGCTTCGAATCCCGGGCAGGTGATCGGCTCGTACGTGTTTCTGTGGGGGCAGAAGCAGGAGCGAACGCCGACGTGGTACGGCATGTTCCTCGCGGACGGGACGGCAACGGAAACCATCGATGTGATGCATTACATCTGGAACGGTGCCTGGCCGGACAATCGCGCGCCGAGCATCGGCGGCATGTTTCTGGACTCGAAGTCCGCCGGCCAGGACGTCGTCGTGACCGCCGGCCTGCAATACGACGCAAATGTCCTGGCCCTCGACCCGGACGGTGACGCGCTCGATTTTCGCTGGGAGATCATGCGCGAAAGCACGGCGACGCAATCCGGCGGGGACCGCGAGAAGATCCCGGAAACGCTGCCGGGCCTGATCCGCCCTACGAACCAGGGCCGCGTTCTCGTCACAGCCCCCGGTGAACCCGGCGCCTATCGCCTGTTCGTCTACGTTTACGACGACCGCGACCACGCCGGCCACGCGAACATCCCATTCCAAGTGGCCGACCCGTAGTTTGGTGCCGGGCCAGATTCGTAGTTATTCCGTAGGTTCGTGCCGGGTCAAATTCGTAGTTATTCCGGAGCAAGCAATGACTGTGCCGAGCGAAAGAACGGCGACCACGATAAACCCGGCAAGCACCGCGCCGATACTTCGCAACCGCTGAGAACGGGTAATCGCTTCGGTCATTGAAAGTGCCCTTTGCTTTCTCCTCTTGTGAATTAGTCGAACGACACTTCACTGAATCGACACGCCGCCGGGGTTCGTACGTTTTTGAAATGAGCGAACTGGACTCACGATCTCGTTGGCAATTTATCGTAACGATTTCCGGGTGAAAATGGCCTGTTCAGTGTGCCAAAACGCGGCTTAAATACCGATTTATATTTTTGTTTCAAACACTTACCTTGGTCCGGCTCCAATCACATTTTGCGGCGAGGTACGAGCCGAAGACGTTGTAGATGACGCGCAACGGGAGCGCCAGTCCGTTCAGCCGTGAGATGGACGTCGGCTGCCGCCAGGGCGGATAAACGTCCAGCACGCGCAGTACTTCGTCCGTGCCGAGCGCGAGAATTGCCGCGATGATGACTGCGGCAAGCACCGCGCCTGCGCTCAGCAGGTATGTGCGGGTACTTGTCTCTGTCAATTGCGGTGCCATCTTGGTTTCCTCCGACTTTGTTCCTTAGTCGAATGGAAATCGGCAAGATCGACACGTTGTACGAATTCCGATCGGTAGTGGTTGAAACGGCCACCTGCTAGAGCTTTGCAAGATCCCATTTTCTACGTACGTCGAGGATAAGCTCCGCAACCTTGTTGCTTACCTTGTCGAAGTACTCATCAGCTTTGGCCTGATCGAATTCCGGGTAGCCTTCCCCTTCCTTGTAAAGGATGATGGATGAAGGAAAGGGCGTCGCCGCCCACTCGCCGTATGCGGTGGCGAGATCCGGATCGTACCGCTCTTCGGAAACCAGCGATGCGTCGATCGCCTGGATGAAGGCCGTTTCGTTCCAGCCGGCGTGCCCGCCATCTTCGCCGAACACCTCGAGCGTGATGTCCGAGGCGAAGCTCCACCAGTTGACGACCAGCGTTCTTGCCTTTTTATCGATGGCGACGTCTGCAGCCACGTCCTGCAGCACGGCCGTCTGGCCGCCGCCATGCCCGTTCAGGATGATGATGTTGCGAAAACCATTGCTCGCCAGCCCTTCCAGAATCTCATGGACAAAAAGCCGGTAGGTGTCCTCGGAGATACGCAAGGCGCCCGGGTAGTTCGCCAGGCTGCCGGTGACGCCGTACGACAACGTCGGCGCCACCATGGCATTCGTGCGCTCGGCAATCGCTCTTGCGAGCGCCGCCGGTGCCGTGTTGTCCGCGCCGTTGTTGATGACTCCATGCGGCTCGAGCGTGCCGGTCGGCAACAGGACCGTGTCGATCTTGCCAGGTATGACCTCCTGAAACTCCATCCAGTTGATGCGATCGAGGTCGCGCGTCGATACGATGTCGGACGCGGCGTCTTGTTGCGCCATTGAAATCGATGGTAATAACGAGAAGATAATCAGGCATGCATGTTTCATCGTCGGGCTCCAAAGGTCATGCAATCATGGTGAAGAAATCGAAGGTCGTGATGTTCAAAGACAAACGCCATTTTACGGCCTTGCCGTACTCCTGTTACGCGCCCACACTTGCATTTTTTCCACCGTTTCAGATTCAACCCGGTACAACCCTTACCAGGCAGGACGCGCCCACTTGAGCCCGGACACCACCAAGGCTGACGCCGAGATAACCGAGGACCACGACGACACGGTCGCGCCCGTAGACCGTGCGGCCAGCGCCCGCGGCGATCTCACCGTGATTCGGGAGCTGTTGCCCTACCTTCGTCCGTACGTCGGCCGCATCACGCTCGCCCTGTTCCTGATACTCGCCGCGAAACTCGCGAACCTGGTCGTGCCGTTCGTGCTGAAGGCGATCGTCGATGATCTCAATGTCGAACCGAGTCTGCTGGTCCTGCCGGTCGCATTGCTCCTTGCTTATGGCGCTTCGCGAATCAGCGTCACTCTGTTCACCGAACTCAGGCAGGTGGTGTTTGCCCGCGTGATGGCGCGTGCTTCGCGGGAGATCACCCTCAAAGTTTTCCGGCATCTGCACGGTCTGAGTCTCAAGTTTCATCTCGGCCGCCGCACCGGTGGCGTCGCGCGCGACGTCGAGCGCGGCGGTAGTGCCATTGCCGAGCTGCTGGACTGGACGCTCTATACCATCGTGCCAACCGCGCTCGAGGTGCTGCTCGTCACCATCGTGCTGGTCTGGGTTTACGACTGGGGCTTCGCGCTGATCACGTTGGCCACCTTGACGGGTTACGCCATCTGGACGTTTGCGGTGACCGAATGGCGCACGCGTTTTTATCGTGCCGCGGTCGAGGCCGACACGCGCGCCAACGAGCGTGCCGTCGATTCGTTGCTCAACTACGAAACGGTCAAGTACTTCAACAACGAACCGCACGAAGCGACCCGTTACGACGAGAACCTGCGACACCTCGAGAACGCGACCGTCAAGGCGCAAACCTCGCTCGCGGTGCTGAATCTCGGTCAGACCGTGTTCATCGCGCTCGGCGTCACGGCGATGATGTGGCGGGCGGCGGCCGGCGTCACCGCCGGAACGCTCACCATCGGTGACCTGGTGCTGGTCAACGCGTATCTGCTGCAACTGTCCGCGCCTTTATTCCTGCTCGGCATGGTGTATCGCGAAGTCAAACAGGCACTAACCAACATGGAGCGGCTGTTCGGCTTGCTTGATGAACGGCAAGACGTGCAGGATCGCCCCGGGGCGGTACCGCTCGCGGTCACGCGCCCGACCGTGCGCTTCGAGAATGTGCAGTTTGGTTACGACGAGCGGCGACGGATTCTGCATGGGGTCAGCTTCGACATCCCCGCCGGCGGCACGGTTGCAGTCGTCGGTCACTCCGGCTCCGGCAAATCGACGCTGACCCGGCTTCTCTATCGTTTCTACGACGTCGACGAAGGACATATCACGATTGACGGCCACGACCTTCGCGATTACACCCAGGCATCGCTGCGCGCCGCCATTGCGATCGTGCCGCAGGACACCGTGCTCTTTAACGACACGATTTTCTACAACATCCGCTACGGACGCACCGACGCCGGTCGCGAGGATGTCGAACGCGCCGCTCGCGCCGCGCATATCCACGACTTCATCGTCGCGATGCCGGACGGCTACGAAACAGAAGTCGGTGAACGTGGGCTGAAGCTCTCGGGCGGGGAAAAGCAGCGCGTGGCAATCGCACGCGCGATCCTGAAGAACCCCTGCATCCTGATCTTCGACGAAGCCACCTCGGCGCTCGATTCGCAGTCGGAGAAATCCATCCAGGCGGAACTCGACCGCATCCAGGTCGGCAGAACGACCTTGATCATCGCGCATCGCCTCTCGACCGTGATGAACGCGGACCAGATCCTCGCGATGGATGCCGGACGCATCGTGGAGCGCGGCCGCCACCACGAACTCCTGGCCGCCAACGGCTACTACGCCAAGATGTGGCGCCTGCAACAGGAGCAGCGCAAAGCCGGGGTCGGACCACTGCAAGTCGCTGAAACAGTGGAAAATTAAGGGCAAATAATGGGCGTTTTGGGGCGTTAATCACCGCATTTTTGCATTGAAAGTATCGCCGATCCGAAGGGGACTTGTGTTCGATCACTGGACGTTGCATCGGCGATCGGCGCGCAGGACCCGGAGGCCGCAGGACGATACGAAAGTTTCGAAGCCTGTCTCGCCGAGGTTGAAAAGCCGACAACAGGATCTTTGCCTCCCAGCCGATTTCGCCGGCCATTGCCGATCTGGTGTCGGGGACGTTCGTTCCCGCCTACCGCGAGCATCCCTGGCTGCACGAAGGCGCCGCCGAATACCTCTCGCTGCTGGCTCTCTTGCAACAGGGCCTCATGTCCAAAGACGATTGAGCGCTGCCGACACGGCCCCTGGACATCGAGATTCTCGACGTCGGGTTTCTCGACGATTACCAATCATTCGCCCGTAAGACGGGCTCCTTCTATGTATAGTCTGTTGTCAACCCTCCGGGTTAATTTTTTTCAATGCTGTTGCCGATAAATCCTCCTGGAGGTCCTGATTCTGGTTTGTGATCTGATTTTGTTCCGATCATGGACCGGAACCACCTTCTATCCGTGCCGGTTGTCACCGAACACCACATCCCACATACGGGTATCGATCACAATAAAACGCACCCCATCTACAAAATCGGCGTCAGCTGACGCTGGCCCTGGAG
>JBOHZD010000267.1:0-51745 GCA_050738315.1 Woeseiaceae bacterium | reverse complement strand
CCGGCACCTTCTCGTCATCGCCGTCTGCGCTTTCGATCTTGTCGCGGTACTCCAGCGCGTCGACAAAGCGCTGCCGCACCAGGGCTGCCGATTTCGCGCGGGTGCCGGGGAAAGGCGCCTCGCGCATCGAATTGGTTCCGTTCGCCATCTTCATGCCACCGGCGGGACTGCCGTCGTCGTTCTTGTAGGAGAGCGATTCGACCGTGTTGCCGTCGCGCAATTTAAGATACAGAGTCTGACCGCTCATCAGATGACCCGAGCCGGGCATCAGATTGGCGGTCGTAATACCGCCGGCGCGCGCGCGTTTGAGTCCGGCGTCCCGAATGTCGACCGAATCGAGCACGCGCGCCGCAGGCTGGATCGGGCCGGATGCATCCCCTCCGGCGACGTCGCCGATGTGACTGTGTGTGTCGACGAGTCCCGGGATAATCACGGAGCCGGTAACGTCAATGCGTTTCGCGTCAGCGGGTATCCGCACCTCGCCGCGCGCACCCACAGCGATGATTTCGTTGTCCCGGACGACCAGCACACCGTCCTCGACAGGTGCTTCCGCCACCGGCATGATCTTCGCCCCTGTGAAGGCCGTCGTCTGGGCATCCGCAAGCGCCGCGAACGTGCATAATCCGATAATAAGTGTCACGAATTGCCCGGAGGACGGACCCGACTCGACTCGTTTCGCCATTGCTTGTTCTCGGAGTTAACGGCAGAAGGGGGCCAGACCATACAGCAATGAGCGCCACCCTTCCAGACGAAGCAAGGATTCGGCGGAGTCTTTGCCAGCCGTCGAGTTGCTTTGTATGCTTGCCCTGTTGGGGGGTTAATCTAACGGCGCGCCTGCGTCACCGAAGGAGATCGTCATGAGTGTTGCGAAAGTTTCGGAAATTACCTCCTCATCAAAGAAAGGGTTCGAAGACGCCATTCAAAAAGGCATTACCCGGTTTGCCAAGACGGTCGACCAGGTGCAGGGCGCCTGGGTGTCGGAACAGAAAGTCACGGTATCCGGCGGCAAGATCAGCGAATACCGGGTGACGCTGCGGGTGACGTTCGTTCTGACAGACTGAGCCTGCCGCGGCCCGCGTGCCCCGCTTCCGGTATCCGGTCAGCTTACTGCTATAGCTTTGCCACGTCCGGTGGCAACAGCCGGCAACCGAATACCGGACCGGCGGTCTTGCCGCCGCGCGGTTCAAAGCGGATTTCCACCGACTCCTTGCCGGCGTAAAGGTCCGCTGGCAGCGGGTAATCGATGTCGACGAATTCAGGCTCGTACTGCCCGTTCAGTTTCTGGCTTGCGATGCGATGGCCGTCCACGAGGATGTCGAACTGACGGCGTCTTTCGTCACCCCAGTAGGTGGCGCGGAGAATCGCCGGGCCGCGACCGGTGCGTACGCGAAAACTCATGAAGCCGCCGGTGCGCGCATCGCGTCCGGGCTTGCCGCGATACGAAAGCGCATAGGAGATGTCGCTCTTCAGTTCGTGTGCCGTTTCTGAGGCTTCCACGCCGAGCGCCACAACATCGAGTGAGCGCTGGTCCAGCAACGACTGGCGTTTCTCTTCCGCGTCGCGTGCCCCGAGCTCGGCTTCCCAGGCTGCGTCGTCGAACAAACGAAAATAAACCGCGGTTCGCGTTTCGTACTGTTTGAAGAAAGGGCGGAAGGTCAACGCTTCCGGCCGGGATGCTTCGCCCACACGATACACCGCCGGTTCCGACTCCACGAAGTCATCGAGCACGTTTTCGCCGACGATGGCCGGTGCGGGACCGGCGTACGTCTCCGATGTCTTCCCGAGATCGGCGGCCATGACCAGCGGACCGCGCAGCACGGAGACGGTGGAGGGGTCATCGGCGGTCGGCTCCAGCCGCAGTGGCATCGGCATGGACAGGGAAAGCACATCGCCTGTTTGCCACGGGCGTTCGATCATTGCGTAGCCGTTTTTCAATTCAGGGCTCACCGTTCCGCCGTTCAGCGACATCGTCGCCGCGTCGGCCCACCCGGGAACTCTGAGTGCCACCCTCAACGGCCGTTCCGCTGTGGTGCCGAGCAGGCGAAGTGACGTTTCGCCGCGATAGGGAAACTTCGACTCCAGTTCGAAGCGCATGCCGGCATCCAGCCAGTCGAGTGTCGACGGTATGTAGAGATTCACATACAAGGTGTTCGCCTCGTGCCAGAAAATCGAGTCGCCGTGCTTCGCGTGACTTTCCATGCCGCTACCGACGCAGCACCAGAAATCGTCGAACGGCGTCGAGTAGCCTCGCGCCGTACCGGACATGAGCGGCATCATGTAAGTGAACATGCCGGTGGCCGGGTTCTGCTGCGCCAGGATGTGGTTGAGGTGCGCGCGTTCGTAGTAGTCGAACAGGCTCGCATGCGGCCGCCATTGGTAGAGATGGCGCGTCAGCTTCAGCATGTTGTAAGTGCAGCAGCCTTCGCAGGTCTGTTCGGTAATGTATCGGGAGATCGTGTCGGGCTCCTGAAAATATTCCCGGTCGCCATTGCCGCCGATCACGTAGGAATGCTTTGACGTTACGGTTTCCCAGAAAAACCTTGCGGCAGCGCGATCGGATTCGTCGCCCGTGAGTTCATACAGTCGCGCCAGGCCGATCAGTTTCGGAATCTGGGTATTGGAGTGGATATGCGGCAGTATGTTTTGTCCGTGTGCGAGTGGATCGAGCACGGCACGATGGTGGAAACGCCGGGCGAGTTTCAGCCATCGTTCGTCGCCGGTACGCGCAAACAACTCGGCTAAGGATTCATTCATGCCGCCGTGTTCGCAGGCGAGTACTGCCTGAACTTCGTTGTCGTCCAGTTGGCGAAAAATATCGTCGATAAAGCCGCCGAGGCCGGTAGCAACGACGAGTGCACGATCGTTTCCGCAATGTTCCCCGGCATCGAGCAGGCCGGCGAACAGTTTGTGCCAGTTATAGAAAGGAACCCAGCAGCCGTTGAGATTGAAGGGCGCCGCACGAATGTCGCCGCGCACCAGTTCGTCGAACAGCACGCGGCCGTTTTCGACCGTGTCGTCGCGGCGCCGGCTGAAACCCGCCACATAGCCGTCCGGACTCTTCTGCTGACAGCGGGCCAGTTCCGACACGATGTAGTCGACCCGGTTCTTGCATTCCGCATCGCCGGTCTGCGCGTGCATCAACGCGCACGCGGTCAGATAGTGCCCCAGCGTGTGCCCGCCAATCGTGTCTGCTTCCCAGCCGCCGTAAGCTTCGGCTTTGGGCTCGAGGCCGGCAAACTTTCGGTAGTTGTGCAGCAGGCGGTCCGGCTCCAGGCGGTGAAGATAGGTGCGGTTCGCCTCGACGGCGTCGAGAAAATGCGAGGGCTTGAGGCGCACGGCGCCGAGCGGGAAAGGGTGCATCGCGTTCTGTGCCGGCAGGGCAGCGGACACTTCGATGCCGGCAGTCAGGAGCGCCAGGGCGGCCGCGCTCATGTCGATGAACTCGCGCCGCGAAATCTGCAGCGGCTCGCGGGTATTTCGCTGTCGTTGTGTCACGGCCTTCAACCTTTCATTGCAAACGGGCGTCGGACCAACCCAGGTTATTGATTCTGTTCCTTCTTTGCTGGATCGAATCCGCCCAAGTCTTTGATTATTGTGCCAAGCCACCGCGAAAAGTCACCCATTTTCGCGTCCTTCGCGGTTGCCGGCCGGTCCGCGCAGAGTAGAATCCATCTGCACCATCTGCCTTTCACGCCCGAAAATCTTTTGCAATCAGGGGCCTGCCGGGTTCGTGCCCGGCACGCCAACCTGCCGGAGGTGGCACGATGTCAGAACGTATCGATCCCGACGGGACGCGCTTGCCGATCAAGCTGGACAGCACCTCGAACGGTGAGTTTGTACCGATCCCCTTGTCGATGCGGAACGTCCTCTGCAATCGCGTGGCGCACGACAATGCGACTCGATACTCGCGTCGCATGGGATTGAGCCGGCGGAATTTCCTGGTCTCGTCCTGCGGCGCTGCCAGCACGCTGCTCGCCTTCAATGAAGTCAATTCGGCCGCCGGCAAATTGGGGGGTGCTTATGCGATCGAATCCGCTGCAGCGGAGGACCCGGAAATTGCGGCCGCGGACCTGCAGGGCCGCGAGTTCATCTTCGATGTGCAGGGCCATTTTGTCGACCCGAACGGCAAGTGGATCCAGGAGAATCCCGCGCGCGGCGAAGGATTTCGCTTTGCAGAGAAGACAAACTGTCCATTAGCGAACGAGCCCGGGCAGAACAGTCATCTCGACTGCATCGGGCCGCAGGAATTCGTGAAAGACGTCTTCCTGGACAGCGACACCGACATGATGGTGTTGTCCTTCGTGCCCTCGTCGCGCGAAGACGAACCGCTGACGATCGAGGAAGCCGATGCAACACGACAGGTCGTCGCGGAACTGGAGGGCGATCGCCGGTTGATGCTGCACGGGCGGGTCAATCCGAATCAGGACGGCGATCTCGAGGCGATGGATGAGCTGAAAGAACGCTGGAACGTGTGCGGATGGAAGACGTATACGCAATACGGCCCTGGCGGCAAGGGTTTCTTCCTCTCCGATGAGGACACGGGCATTCCATTCATCGAGAAGGCGCGCGATCTCGGGATCAGCATCATCTGCGTGCACAAGGGATTGCCGTTCGGCCCGCAATCGTACGAACACAGCCAGTGTCACGATATCGGCGTCGTGGCAAAACTCTATCCGGACGTGGATTTCCTCGTGTATCACTCCGGATTCGTGGCAGGGAAAGAAGAAAAGCCATACGAAGGTGATGGCTCGGGCGACGGCATCGACACGCTGATCAAATCACTGATCGACAATGGGGTTGAACCGAACAGCAACGTCTATGCGGAACTCGGCAGCACCTGGCGTTTCCTGATGCGCGATCCGGACAGCGCCGCTCATGCACTGGGCAAGCTCTTCACTTATTGCGGCGAGGACAATGTTCTCTGGGGTACGGACTCGATCTGGTACGGCTCACCGCAGGACCAGATTCAGGCGTTCAGGACGTTCCAGATCTCCACGGAATTCCAGGAACGCTACGGTTATCCGGCCATGTCGCCGGAACTCCGTGCCAAGGTGTTCGGCTTGAACGCGTCACGTCCCTATAAAATCGATCTGGAGGAAGTCCAGCTGCGCGCGCGCCACGACGGCATTTCAAAGCGGCGCGAAAACTATCTGAACGACCGCGATCCGGGTTTTCTGACCTATGGGCCGAAGACCCGCAGGGAGTTCCTGACGCTCAAGCAATGGGAACGCGAAGCCTGAGACCCGGGTGCAGGACGTAACGCCTCGCCAGGGCGAGAGCGGAGAGCGTGGAAATTCTTGCTGTACGCGGAGGCTGGAGCGGGGAGGGCTTTTCAGGACCGCCGTAAATACCTCCCTGTAGGCTTCCGGCTCGACATCCTGTCTCGCAGGATCCTGAAAAGCCCTTCCCACTCCAGACTCCGCTCCCACCGTTCCGGGTGTCGGTGCGCGCTGCACTCGAATTCTGCCCTGCGTTTTCCGAGTGCGAGCCTCGCGTCCGCCCCTGTCAGTTCATGATCCCGATAACTTTTTCGTCCAGCATGAACTTGACGTTGTGCGCGCGCATTTCCACATTGCCGCTGTGATTGAGTTCGCTCGGCTCGAAATCCGCGCGGCCGTGCAAATGGATGACCACGGACATCTCGCGAGAAGCCAACTGGTACAGGCCAATTTTGTGCAACAGGTGGGCGACCGCCGCGTGTACAAGCAGCTTGTTGAAGTCCTTACGCGGCAAAACCCTCTTTGCATTGACGATCGCGCGCACGAGTCCGTGCAATTTCACATCGGTCAGGTCGATGAAAGCCTGCCGTACCGCTTGTGGTTCCGTATCCCAGTCCAACCCGAAGTCGATGTGCATGCCGACGACGTACCAGGAGAGCCCTTTGGTGCGGCCGCGCGAGCTGCCGCATTCAAAAGTCAGTTCGAGGGCATGGCCCTCCTCGATATCGGCGCTGTCGGTCGGCTGCCATACCATGACGTCCTGTTGCTGCGGATTGCCGACGATGGGTGAATCGCAGGACAGCGCGTTGTCGAAAAAGGCTTCCGGCTGGTTCGTCGTGATCAGTGTGCCCTGGTCGAACTCGAGATCGGATTCGGTTTTCAGGATGACGAAGTCGGGTGAGCCGCACAGGTATTCCGGAATGATCAGGTCGTCTATCTGCGGATCATCCGCGAAAAGTACCAGCGGATCGCGGCCGCAACGCCCGCTCGCGACGCGCGGATCGGTGATGCGCAACAGTTTCTGGGTAATCGTGGCGCCCACCGGCACGACGAAATTCTGCGGCAACTGGAGCGTCTGTCCGCCTGTGGGGTTGCACCCGCCCTGCTCGGCCGTGCACTCGGTTGCGGCGACCTGCGAGCCGAGGAGCGCCAGTCCCGAGATTTTTACGCCGTAGCCGAAATGTCCGACGACAGCGATCATGCCGGGGTGCCGCCCACTGGTCTCGATCGTGACCAGTTTGGCACCCTCGTACGATGATCCGTACAAGGTCTCGTCCGCGCCGAACTCGAGGCCATCAACAATGGCATCGCAATCGGACAATTCCAGCGAGGAAGTAAAATGACCGGTAGCCGGATCGATCGTATGCAGGATGCCGGGGATGTTGCCGTGAGAGACCCACAATGTGCCGTCGGGCGCAGTGGCGAGACCGGCAATATGCGCGGGTTTGTGTTCTCCATTGACGACATCAGTGGCCTTGTTCGCAAGGACTTGACCCGTGGACTTGTCGAGGGTCAGTAGCTTTCCTCCGGGAGTACCGCCGTTCCAGCCGCCGGCGTACAGCGTGCCGTCGTTGCCGAAAGTCAGGGCATCGGCTCCGGCGGGGCAGTGCCCTCCGGGGGTGCCGTCGAACCCCGCACCCTTGATGATGCCGATCGACGTAGCGGCGCCGGTGTCCTGGTCAACCGTGATCAGCGTTGCACCCTTGCACGTGCTGCCGAGAATTCCATACAGCGTCCCGGTTTGCGGATCGACCGCGAGTGCGCTGATCTTGTCGCCGAGGCCGCCCGGGCCGACGAGTGTCGCGGCGCCGGTCGCGGCATCGATCCTGAAGATGCTACCCGGATTCAGGCCGTCCGACGAAGAACCCCAAAGCACGGTGTCCGCATGAGCGGCCATGGACCCGCAAAACAAACCCACTAGCAGACAAAAACGAGTGAACTCCCACGTTGATCGCGATTGCATGATGATTCCCTTCCGATTTCATTTCTTGAAAATTGCTATCCGGGCCTTGGATATTTTGTTCCCGGGAACACGGCGCATCGTTTATCGTTTATGGCTTATCGGGAGTGCCTTGCTGGTGACGCGCGCGAACCCAGAATACCCCGGAAAGTAATGACCGGCAATCGGCCGTTCACGTTATGTCAATTTCCCGGGCTGTCAAGCATCGCGAGGTAGCGGGCCGCTTTGTCCGGTTTGCCCCAGACGCGGTAAAGTTCCGCCAACCGCCGCTGCGTGTCGGTGACGAATACCGGCAACGCACCGGGATCGCTGGTCAGTACTTCCAGGCTCTGAAGGAGCAGTGCTTCCGCGGGCTCGTACTGGCTCAGACCCGTGAGCGCCGCGCCTTCAACACTGGCGGCCCCGGCGGTCCGCCAATGGTTTTCCGACAACGCCCGGGTGCAGATGAGGCGCGCCCGTTCGGCAAGTTCGCGCGCTTCCTCGAAGCGCTCCGTGTGCACCAGCACATCGGCGAGCAACGTCAAACTGCCGGCGACATCCGTGTGATTATCTCCCAGCAATTTGATACGCAGGGCGAGCGCCTGGCGCAGCATCGGCTCGGCGGTCGCATAGTCGCCGTCTTCCGCGAGCCACATCGCCAGGTTGGTCATACCCTGGGCGACAGACGGATGTTCGTCGCCCAGGGCCCTTCGATTCATCTCGAGCGACTCGCGCAACAATTCCAATGCGTCGTCCTTGTCGCCTTTCTCGTACAGGAGGAACGCAAGATTGTTCATCGCTGTCGCGACCGCGGGATGGTCTTCCGCCAGCAACTTCCGTTGCATTGCGATCGCATCCCGGTACATCGCTTCGGCTTCGTCCAACTTGCCCTGATCGTGCAGCGCAAACGCGACGTTATTGAGCCCCATGGCGATTTCGGAATGGGCATCGCCCAAAACCACCCGCTTCATGGCCAGCGCTTCGCGAAACAGGGCTTCCGCCTCTTCATAGTCGCCCAGTTCGCTAAGCACATAGGCGAGGTTATTGAGCGAATCAGCAAGGTCGGGATGCGGCGGCTTGCTTTGCAGCTCGCGGCGCATTGCCACCGCCTCGCGCAACAGCGGCACCGGATCGTCGTAGTTGCCCTGATCGAACAGATTGAGGGCGAGACCCTCGAGGCTTTGCGCGACCTGCGTATTCCTTTCGCCGAGCAGCTTTTGCCGCATCGTGAGCGACTGGCGAAAAAGCGGCTCCGCACCCGTATAATCGCCTTTTCTACCGAGCAAATCCGCCAACGCATAGAGTGTGCGCGCAATTTCTTCGTGTTCATCTCCATACAATGCGCGTTGCATGGTAAGCGCCTCGCGGTACATCGACTCCGCCTCGCCATAGCTCGCATTCAACTTGAGGACGTCGCCCAGGTGGACGAGTGTTCGCGCAATCTCCGGATGCGAATTCCCGAACAGCTCGCGGCGTTTCTCGAGCGCGCTCTGCAACAACGACGTCGCCTGCGGATAAATGCCGAGGCTCGTGTACACCGTCCCCATCGTTTCCATGAGTGTCGCCTGAATCGCGGGCTGGTTCGCGAGTTCCATTTCGATGCGGGCCGCGCCCTTGTCCAGGATTTCGCGCGCGGTCACCGTGTTACCTCGCGCTTCGCCACCGGTATCGGATACGCCGAACAGGCCGACCATGAAATCAGTGGTCTGCTTTGCGGTTTCCGCCTCGATAACGGCCCGCGTCCGAGCCTCCACCGCCAGGTTGCGTTGCTGGTTGGCAAAGAAGGCGGCACTTCCGGCGACGACCGTTAGAATCGCCAGCGAAATCACGACTGCGGCTTCGAGCCGCTGCGTGCGCTTCGACCTGGTGATCGAGGCCTGCACGAACTCCATTTCGGTCGGGTTCAGCTGCATCTCCTGTTGCACAAGCATCTCGGCTTCGCCCAGCGGCTGGCCGCGGGGTAACAACAGATCCGTAGGACGGTTTTCGCCGGCCCAGCGCAGCGCCGCGCTCGACACGCGGCTGCGCACCCTGAGGTTTTGCCGGTTCTGCTCCAGCCATTCCTGCACGCGCGGCCAATGCCACAGCAGTGCTTCATGCGCGACGGTGACGACGACGCTGCCATCCTCGGCCAGTTCGGTGACAAACAGACGCGCGGCGACGAATGTCTCGAGCAGCTCGCGCACCTCCGGGTTCGTCGCGATCTTCCATGGAGCGCGCTTGCGACCGACCGTATCGTGCCCGTCCTGCTCGATACTGACGAGCGAATTGAGAACCGTCGGCAATGCCGCCTGCACGGCGGGCGCCAGTTCCTGGAACACGGTCTCGGCCCGTTGCGCCAGGGAGCCCTCGACGCCGCCGAGCGCGCGATAGGCTTCGAGCGTCAGCGTGCCGTTCGCGGTCCGCCGCTGGTAGAGCTCCTCGAGCGTGAATTGCAGCAGCGGCAGGATTTCGGGACGTTCCGACGCGGCGTCCCGCAACATGTCGTCCAGACGTTCGCTGGTGGCGGGATCTTCCTCGAATCGCAGCCCCGCCGCGCGCGTCGGCAGGCGAATCATCTGACCGATCTCGCTCGCGACGGGCGGCATCAGGTCGTACTGACCGGCGCCTTCCTTCAATGCGCCGATGACCGGCAGTTCCGTGAGGCGCGGGTAGAAGTCACTGCGCAGCGTGGCGACGACCCATACGCGGCCAGAACGCGCCAGGGCGTCGAGCGTGGCGGCAAATGCCTTTCGTTCTCTCGCACCGATGCCGTCCTGGGTAAACAGTTCTTCCATCTGGTCGATGACGAGCGCGAGGCGCGCGTCAGTCCTGCCGGCGCCGGATTTGGCGGTGCCGGCGCCCGCGGCTTCGCGATCCAGCGCCGCTTTGATCAACTGAACTGCCGAGTGCGGCGATTCGCGGAGCACGCGGGCCAGCGCGGCCGGGCCTTCGCCTTCCGCATCGAGCGAGGACAGCCCGTGCTCCCGCAGCAATGCGGCCGCAAGCCCGGTGAACAGGTCGCCGGGCGCGTCGCCGGGCCTGAATACGGCGCGCCGCCACAAACCGACTCCTTCTATAACACCCGGCTGCGTCAGCATCGGCAGGACGCCCGCGCGGACCGCGGACGATTTGCCGCCGCCGCTCATGCCGAGTATCAGCACGAAGGCACGACGATCCGCGGCCTGGGTCCGCAAAGCCTGCAATATGTCGGATACGGCCTTGGTGCGGCCGAAGAACACGGGCGCATGCTCGAATTCAAATGCCTCCAGGCCGCGAAATGGCGAACCCTTTTTCCAGACGGCCGGCACCTCCCCCGCGGCAACCAGCGCATCCGGAAGCTTGCGCTCGACCAGCCGCCGAAGGTGACCTTCGAGCACCTCTTCGAAATCGCCAGGCGATTCGAAAGCGTGGAACGCGGCGATGATCGTTCCTTCAGCCTGATCGTGGAACCAGCGCGCGACGAAGTCATCGAGCTTTTTCTTTTGCCGCAGGCGCTCGAGCAGTTCCTTTTCGTCGTCCAGGCGCACGGACGGCGGCGCCGTTTTGCGGTACACCAGAAGATCCGGCTTGCCGTTCTTGCGGAAACCGGCGATGGCGTCCTCGAACTCGTATTCGGTGCCGGAGTCGTAGCGCGATCCGTCGGCACGAGTGAAGCCTTTCGGCAGCCGGGTGCCGAGCCGCGACCACAGGATGGCGACGACCACGTCCGTTTCGGACGGGCGCACGATCTGCTCCTGGAAATTGCCGGTCGCAACGAGTGGCTCGTGCTCCCAGAGCACGGGCTCAAGCACCAGGCGGCCGATGTATTCGCTCTGCAGCCGGTCGATCACCCGTTGCGCAATGGCCCGTTCTTCGAAGACATCGCCCGGAGACGAAATGAAAATGCGCAGTTTCTTCAATGTCTGATCTGCATCTCTTATGAAGTCAGTTTAGATCACCGGCGGCGCACAGGCACCCTTAATTCTCGGTGGCGTTGATGCTTTGGTGCACGAGCGGGGAGCGCTTGGTGGCACGCGGAGCCTATGGAGCGGGGGGCTCTGGGGGCACGCGGAGGCTGGAGCGGGGAGGGCTTTTCAGGACCGCCGTAAATACTTCCATGTAGGCTTCGGGCTCGACCTCCTGTCTCGCACGATCCTGAAAAGCCCTCCCCGCTCCAGCCTCCGCTCCCACCGTCCGAGTGTCGGTGTGCGGTCCCCATGACTTCCCCGACTGGTTATTGGTGAGACCGCCATGCAGAATGCGCGGCAGTTGCACGTTTCCTCTTCATGAGGCGCCCGTGAAATTCCTTCGCTACACGATTCCGAACGGCTTTACCGCGTCGAGTCTGCTGCTCGGACTCGGCTCGATCGTTGCCGGGTCGCTGGGCGAACTCGAACTGGCCGGCTGGTTGATCGTCTGGTGCGGTCTGCTCGACGTGATGGACGGGCTGGCGGCGCGTTTGCTCAAGGCGACCTCGAACTTCGGCGCGAATTTCGATTCGATGGCCGACCTGGTGGCATTCGGCGCAGCCCCCGCGATGCTGGTGCTCCATGCGGGCTGGCAGATCGGCGGTATCGAGACCCATACCGGCGCCTTCTGGATCCTGCTTGTATCCGCCGGCGCCTTCGTGCTTGCCGGCGCGATGCGCCTTGCGCGTTTCAATGTGTCTTCGAGCAAGCCGGATCGCGGCTGGTTCACGGGTGTGCCGATTACCGCCGCCGGCGGCGGCCTGGTGGCGACCGCCGTCATCCTGCTGATCCGCCATGACTCCATCGCGGCATCGCTCGCGTTGCACGTCTGGTTTCCGGTCGCCCTGCTCGTGCTGGCAGCCGCAATGATGTCGACGCTGCGTTTTCCGAAAATTACAAAACGCAGAAGCAAGGTCATCAACGTGTTCCAGGGCTTCAACGTGGTCGCGTCTTACTATTGCGGCATTACCCGGAGCTACCCGGAGTTCCTGTTCGCAATGGCGGTGTTGCTGCTCATTGGCGGCATTGTCGCGGGGCTCATGACGCGACCCGCCGATGTGGATGACACGGGTGAACGGCGAGCCACGATGTGAAATCTGCTCGTGATTGTCTTGTGGCACCTGCATGATGCTTCTAGTATCCGGCGGAATTCGTTCTACCTGAGGGGGCGGATTCCGAACGCTTAAGGGGCATGTCCGACAGACTGAAGATCTCCCGTCGGGATTTCCTGAACGGCGTTGCGTTGAGTGTTGCCGCCGGCAGCGCATTGTCGCCGCTCGAGCTGATGGCAATGACGGGCGAGGGCGGCGTTTATCCGCCGGCATTGAGCGGCATGCGCGGCAATCATCCCGGATCGTTCGAAGTGGCACACGCCGTTGCACGTGCCGGCGCGAGCTGGCCGCCGCCCGAACATCAGACCGACGGCACTTATGACCTCGTCGTTGTCGGCGGTGGCATTTCCGGATTGTCGGCTGCCTTTCTGTATCGCAACCGGGTCGGCAACGATGCCCCCATTCTCGTGCTCGATAATCACGACGACTTCGGCGGCCATGCGAAGCGCAACGAATTCACGATTGGCGAACGGAAACTGATCGGTTACGGCGGCAGTCAGTCGATCGACACGCCGGGCCACTATTCCGCGGTCGCCAAACAGTTACTGAAAGACCTGTCGATCGACACCGAACGCTTCTACGACTATTTCGATCAGGATTATTATGCCCGCCACAAGCTGGGCCGCGGTATCTATTTCAGCAGCGACAGGTACGGCAAAGACCGCCTGCTGCCGAACTTCATGGGAGGTTTCGATGGCGATGGCCCGCACGATCTCACGGCGGTGATTCGTTCCTACCCGTTGCCGGAGTCGTCACAGCAAGCCCTGCTCGGCCTCATGACGAATGACAAAGACCTGCTTGCGGACCGGATCCTCGAGGACAAGAGCAGCCTGCTGCAAGGCACGAGCTACTCCGATTTCCTGCGTAAATTTGCTGCCGTGCCGGAGGACGTCGTCGTCCTGTTCCGCGACGCAATCCTGGGTTATTGGGGTGTCGGCTGGGACGCGCTGTCCGCACTCGAGGGTTATCGGCTCGGCATGCCGGGTACCGCGCACTTAGGCCTGGGCGAGCTCGAAAACGAACCGCCGGGACGGGACGAGCCGTACATCTTTCATTTCCCCGACGGCAACGCCGGCGTTGCGCGTTCGCTTGTGAGACAGTTGCTGCCGGACGCAGTGCCGGGACATACGATGGAGGACCTCGTGACCGCCCGCGTCGATTACGAACGGCTCGATCGCGAATCCTCGAGCGTGCGTATCAGGCTCCACAGCACCGGCGTCGATGTACGGCACGCGCCGGGCGGCAAAGCGGTGGGCGTGACTTATATAAGGAACGGCAGCGCGTACCGGGTGCGCGGCAAACATGCCATCCTTGCGTGCTATAACAACATCATCCCGCATATCTGCAGCGAATTGCCCGAGCAGCAGAAAGAAGCGATTGCGTACGCGACCAAGGTGCCGCTGGTCTATATCAGTATTGCGGTGCGGAACTGGCAGGCGTTCGACAGGCTCGGCTACCACGACATCTACGTACCGCAGGCCGAACTGATGCACTCTTTCGGTATGGACTTCCCGGTGAGTATCGGACGTTATGAATACACCGGCAGTCCGGACGAGCCGACCGTGATTCACGGCACCTTCGTGCCGACTGCGCCGGACCAGGGGCTGACCGCGCGCGAACAACACATCACCGGCCGCCGGCGCCTGTTCGAGATGAGCTTCGACGAATTCGAAAGCGGCATTGTCCGGCAGATGAACGGGGCATTGTCCGCCGGCGGCTTCGACGCAGCGCGCGACATTGCCGCCATCACCGTCAATCGCTGGCCGCACGGTTATGCCTATGAGTACAACGACTACGCCGATCCCGCCGACTGGGGCCCCGGCAAAGGGCCGCATATTGCGGGCCGCGCCCAAATCGGCCGCATTTCCATTGCGAATTCCGATTCGTCGGCCTACGCCTACGTCAACGGCGCCATCGACGCTGCCGACCGCGCCGTCGACGAGCAGATCGGCGTTGATTGACTTCCGCACCGGTCGAGCCCAGGCCCACGCCCTGTCGGCACCTGCATGGCAGGTCGCTGGGGCGAGGCCGTCACCATCCCGAAGGAATGGACCGGCGTGTGGGACACGGACGGCTACACCAAGATCTGGGTGATTTACTCGGAAGACGGCTCGGGGCTGTAGCCATGCCAATGCGGAATGTCGCCATGTCCGCTCCTGCGGTATAGTCACGGCCGTTACATCGACACAGTTTCACAGCGGGGCCAGTGACCATGAGATTCCAATATCGCCTGCTGGCGATCGTCGTCCCCTGGCTGTTGGCGGGTTGCCAACAGTCGTCCGACACTCCGGAAGTCGCAGAGCCAGAACAATCCCAGTCGGACATTGCGACCTATTCCGTCCCCGTGCGCTACCACACGCTGGACAACGGCCTGAAGGTCGTGATGTCGCAGGACAAGACCGCACCCGTCGTCACCGTTGCCGTTTATTACAACATCGGTTTTCGCATCGAACCGCGCGACCGCACGGGATTCGCGCACCTGTTCGAACACATGATGTTCCAGGGGTCGGCAAATCTCGGCAAGATGGAATTCATCAAGCTCGTGCAGCGGAACGGCGGCGTGCTGAACGGATCGACGCGCTTCGACTTCACCAACTATTTCGAGATCGTGCCCGCCCACAAACTGGAGACGATGCTGTGGGCCGAAGGGGACAGGATGCGGAGCCTGCAAATCACGCAGGACAACCTGACCAACCAGCAGGGCGTGGTCAAGAACGAAGTCAAAGTGAACGTGCTGAACACGCCCTACGGCGGCTTCCCCTGGCTCGACATGCCGCAGTATGCAAACGAGAACTGGTACAACGCACATAATTTTTACGGCGCGCTTGAAGACCTGGATGCGGCCAGCCTTGACGACGTCGCGTCGTTCTTTGCGAAGTACTACGCACCCAACAACGCCGCTGTCGCCATTGTCGGCGATTTCGAATACGACGCGGCGCTGGCCATGGTGAGGGAACACTTCGGCGATATCCGCCGCTCCGAGGAAGCAATCGTACTGCCCGACATCGCCGAACCGCGCCAGGAGGAAGAGAAGGTGGCGAGCCGCGTCGATCCGCTGGCGACCCGGCCCGGTTTTGCTTTCGCCTATCATATGCCCGAACGCCTGACACCCGAGTGGTATGCCATGGGGGTGCTGGACCAGGTACTGCTGCAGGGTGAGGATAGCCTGCTGCACCAGGCGCTGGTGAAGAACGAGGGCATCACCAGCTCGGTCGACGGCGGCATCAACGCGTTCCTCGGCAACATGTTGAACTACCAGGGGCCGATGCTGTGGCAGGCCTACTTCATCCATGACGCCAACGTCGAGCAAAAGCGAATACTCGATGTGCTGGATGGCGTCATCGAGCAAGTGCGCGCAAATCCCGTGGATGCGGAAACGCTCGCGCGCGCCAAGGTGAAATGGCGCTCGGGCTTCTACGATACCGTAACCGCCAGCCTGGGATTCGGCCGCGCCGATCTGCTCGCGTCACTCGCTTTGTTTGACGACAAACCCCAATTGATCAACGAATTCGAAGCGAAGATCCTCGCGGTGACGCCCGAAGAGGTCCAGCAAGCCGCCAGGGAATACCTGCGGCCCACGAATCGCACGGTGCTGACACTGGAGGCCGGCGCCGGCAAGGCGGAAGAGGTGGCCAGCAATGATTGACAACATGCGTTCAGGAATGCCGGTCATGCTGCTCGCCGTTCTGGCATTTGCAGGGAGCCTCGTGACGTCGGCGGGGCCGTTGGCACAGGAGCAGGAAAAAGAGGCGCCGCCGGCGGGCGGTACGCCCAAGGATTTCTCATTGCCTGACAAGCAGGAGAGGGTCCTCGACAACGGCCTCGAGATCACCGCCATTCCGTTCGGCGCCGTCCCGAAAGTCACGCTCGCCGTGGTCGTGCGCGCAGGAAGTCTGAACGAGGGAAACCAGACCTGGCTTGCCAATCTGACCGGCGACTTCCTGCTCGAAGGTACGCCAACCCGGACCGCGGAAGCTATTGCGCGCGAAGCTGCTGCGATGGGCGGGCAGGTCACTGTCGCGGTGGGCGAGGACACGACGACGATCAGCGGCGATGTGCTGTCCGAATTCGCACCGCAGATGGCAGCACTGCTCGCGGACGTCGTTCGCAATGCGCAATTTCCGGAGAGCGAACTCGAACGGCTGCGGCGCGACCGGCTGCGGCAGTTGAGTGTTGCGGAGACGGATCCGCAGCAGATGGCGGCGGCCGCCTTCCGCAAAGCGCTCTACGGCGATCACCCGTATGGCCGGCTGCTACCCGATGAGCAGCAACTCGGCGCCTACCGCATCGCGGACATCCGCGGCTTCCACGCCGATAACTTCGGCGCTCGCCGCACGCATGTGTTCGTCTCCGGAAAGTTTGACGTGGAGCGGACTCTGGCGGCCATCGAGACGGCGTTTGCCGACTGGAAGGCGGGCCCCGAACCGTTGATCGACGTGCCGCAGCCGGCAGAAGGAAAAGTCGCGGTCGACGTGATCAACCGGCAGGATGCATCGCAGTCCAATATCTGGCTCGGTCTGCCGACCATCAGCCCCGGACACGACGACTGGATTCCGTTGCAGGTGAGCAATACGCTGCTCGGCGGCTTTTTCTCATCGCGCATCACCAGCAACATTCGTGAAGACAAGGGTTATACGTATTCGCCCTTCAGTACCCTGTCCGCCCGTTACCACGACGGTTACTGGGCGGAGGTCGCGGCCGTCACGACCAATGTCACCGGTCCGGCGATCGAGGAAATCGTCGGCGAGATCGACGAACTGCAGAAAAATCCGCCGCCGGCGGAGGAACTCGAAGGCGTGAAGAACTACAGCGCCGGCGTTTTCGTTCTGCAGAATTCGACCCGGGGCGGTATTATCAACGTGCTCGGTTACCTGGATCTGCACGAGCTGCCGGACACCTACCTGACCCAGTACGTCAGCAACGTGTTCGCAGTCACGCCCGAACAGGTCTCGGAAATGGCGCGGGAGTACCTGCGTGACGAAGACATGACGCTGATCGTCGTCGGCGACCGCAGCCAGGTTGCGGAGCAGGTGGCCCCCTACATGGAGACCGGCGAATAATCGTTTGAGGTGCCGGGACCGCCCGGCTGCGAGCCTGAATGACGATGCAACGTATCGGGTCGATTGTCACCCTCGCGGCGCTCACCGTTGCATTTTCGGCCTGCCAGCACGCCGAAACCGAGCCCGTCACGTCCGTCGCGGAAGGCTACATCACCGCCGACGACGGCACGAAGCTGTACTATCGCAGCGTCGGCCGAGGCTCCGACGTCGTGGTGATTCCGGTGGCATTGTATGTAGAGGATCTGCTGCTGCCGTTGGCAAAAGGTCGCCGCGTCGTGTTCTACGACCCCCGGAACCGCGGCCGGTCGGACGCGGCGGAGCTCGACAGCATATCGCTGGACCGTCAGGTTGCGGATCTCGAAGCCCTGCGCAGTTCGCTCGGCATCGAGCGGATGGCGCTGCTGGGATGGTCGGGCCTCGGCATGGAAATGGCCGTCTACACGCTCAGGTTTCCGCAGCATGTGACCCGCCTGATCCAGGTATCGCCCGTTCCTCCGGCGGCCTCGATCATGAAAGAGTTCGGCGACACGCGGGGCGACGACACCGACCAGGCAGCGCTCGACGAACTCTATCGACAGTCGGACGAGGGCGCCTTCGTCGGTCGGCCCGCGGCCTTCTGCCGCCTCCACAATGCGCTGACACTGCCGGGCAACTTCGTCGACGACACCCTCGTCAACCGGGTTCCCGACGTATGCGTCTACGAGAACGAGTGGCCGCTGAACCTGTGGCCGTATTTCGGGGTGTTGCTGCCGAGCTTCGGTGATTACGACTGGCGCGAGGAGCTGCAGGCGCTGCGGGTACCCCGGCTGATAATTCACGGCCGGGAGGACGGCATTCCGCTGGAGGGCGCCCGCGCCTGGGCCGCGGGCTTCGACGAGGCCCGCCTGCTGGTGTTGTCTCCTTCGGGGCACTTTCCATTTATCGAGCAACCGGAACCTTTCTTCGCAGCCGTCGAAACGTTTCTGAGCGGAACATGGCCGGACAGCGCGGTAGCGCTGCCGCCCGCGGCTTCCGCCCGCTAGTGTGCCCCGTTTGCGACGGGGTGCACCAGAGTCAAAAAAAACGGCGCCGCTGTAACCAGGTCGTCCAGATACGGCTATAAGCCTGTAGCTCCGCACACGCAGAAGAGGAACTTTCATGCTGTTACGCACCGCCCTGCTGTTATTCGCCTTGGCCCTGCCGGGGCCGTCCTACGCCGCCGGCGACATTTCGGCTCTTCCCGGCGACGCCATCTGGTACTTCCACGCGGACCTGGAGCAGATGCGAGCGGTCAACTCCGGCAGCCACCTGTATGCATGGCTGAACGGCGAAGTCTTCGATGAAATCAACCAGGATACCGGGATCGACCTCCACCGCGAAGTGAACTCGGTGACCGCATTTTCGGACGCAGCCTTCGGTACCGTCGTGGTCGTCGAGGGACCGGTCACCCAGGCGAGCCGGGACAAGATCCTGGCGCTGGCGGCCGCCGATGCCAAACTCGATACGCAAAGCTATGACGGCAAAACCTACTATCATGTGGCGAGAGAGGAAGGTAGCGGAGCGAGACACGACAATGATTCGTTCGATGACCTCGCGCGCTCGGCGTATTTCAGTTTTGCCGTCAAGGACAAGGTGATCGTCGCCTCGGAACAGAAGCAGATAGAATCCCTGCTCGACAATGGCGGACGCATCGCGGGCACAAAAAGTCACAACGGTTCGCTGTTTGTCCTGACCGCCGACAAGGAATTCGTTCAGGCGGGCATGAAGACGGCGGCCTTTGCGGATGACGACGACGACTGGGACTCGAATATTCTGCGCAATACGGAGAGGGCCGCGTTGCTGGTGTCTGATCGGAACGGCCTCATTGCAGTCGAGGCGCAACTCGTGTCGCGCGAGCCTTCGATTACGCAATCACTGGGAGGCATTATCAACGGATTGATCAGCCTGCAGGCATTCAATTCCGACCTGGATCCGGAGTTGCGCACATTCATCGAGAATACGACCGTCGACATCAAGGGCAACGTGCTTGCGATCAACGCCGTATTCGATCCGGAAATTGTCGTCAGGATCATCGGCGACGATGATGGAGAGGAAAATTCCTCGGAGTGACGACGGACGAACAACTGGTCAGGGCGGCGCTCGAGGGCTCAGAGTCCGCGTTCGGACACCTGGTGGAACGCCATCAGCATCGGCTCCTGCGATTTCTGTTGACTCGATGTGCGTCCCGGGCGGACGCAGAAGACGCCTTGCAGGACACTTTTATCAATGCCTGGCGTTATCTCGGGAGCTACAAGTCACGTTGGCGATTCAGTACCTGGCTGTACCGGATCGCCATTCGCAATGCCGCGCGCCATCGCAGCCACGCGACGGCCGGTTTCGACGACGTCCCCGACGAAACGGCCGATCCCCTGTTGGTCTGTATCGCCGACTCGGAACGGGAAAACATCTGGCTCATGGCAAGAAGGCTGCTGTCGGCCGATGCCCATGCGGCAATGTGGCTGCGGTATGCTGAGGATATGTCGGTCAAGGAGGTCGCTCAGGCATTGGGCCGGCCGGAGGTGTGGACCAAGGTGACCCTCCTGCGCGCGCGCCGCACCTTGAGCCGTGCCCTGGCCGACGCGTGTGCAAATGTAAACGAGAGTGAAGCTTATGGATAAGACGGAGCAGAGACTGAAACAGGACGCGGAGCTCATCCACGCGGAAGTCTCGCCGCAGCTTCGTGCGCGCATCGACGCATCGTTGCGAGGCGTCCTGCCGGTGAGAGAACGCGCGGAACGGATGGATCTCGGGTTTCCGTTATGGCTGGCCGCCGGTCTGACCGGCGCGGCGGCGGCGGCACTGGTCATCGTCCTGGTGAACCGCGATATCGATCGGGTTCAGGTACCGGCCGATGAGACGGTGGCCCGTTCGGTGCCCGAGTATGTCCGCAGCCTCGAGCGCCAGTTGCCGCTCCAGGTCGAGACCGCCGAGTTGACGGCGCCCTTGGAAGAGGAGCTCGAGGATTTGAAGTCGGACATTGAAAAAGCGCGTGACAGCGTCGAGCGGGATCTCGACTTTGCGTTGTGAGCGCTCGGTGAACTCCGCGCCGCGGTGCGCACAGCCGGGACGCCCGCATCGAGTGGAAATCGATGCCTGAATCCTCTATCCTCGGCGGGTATCAGTTCGCCAGCTCACAAGGGGAAGTCACAGCGCACGGATGTCGGTTGGGGGTTATCGCAGGCCATCGCGCGTGCTCGTTCTGGCGGACGTGTGACATCGAGGTTGCGAGCAGTTCAACAAAGCCGCGCCAGTCGAGACGCGGCAATGGAAGCAACTCGGGCCGGTGCCGTAAAAAAAATCCACGAAGGTCACGTTAGAAGGATGCGATCGGTATGCCTTTAGCAGTAGTGTTGATCCTGTTGGTTGTAGGCTCTCTGGTATTTCACTTCCTGAGCCCGTGGACATTCACGCCGCTCGCATCGAACTGGAGCCAGATCGACTTCACCATCGACGTTACTTTCTGGGTGACCGGTTTCGTCTTCGTCGCCGTGAACCTGTTCATGGCCTATTGCATCATTCGTTACCGCCACAAGAAAAATGCGCGCGCGGTCTACGATCCGGAGAACAAAACGCTCGAGTGGATATTGACGGTCGTTACAGCGGTCGGTGTTGCCGCGATGCTGGCGCCGGGACTCTTTGTCTGGGCAAAGTTCGTCGAAGTGCCGGCAGACGCGCTCGAAATCGAAGCCGTCGGGCAGCAATGGCACTGGAGTTACCGGCTGCCCGGCGATGACGGTGAATTCGGCAACACCAAGACCAGCCTGATTTCCGAGGCGAACCCGTTCGGCATGGATCCCGACGATCCGCAAGGCCAGGACGACGTCCTGATCTCGAATCCGGAAGTGCACATCCCGGTCGACCGGCCGGTCCGCTTCTGGCTGCGCTCGAAAGACGTATTGCACAACTTCACGGTCGCGCAATTCCGCGTGAAGATGGATCTCGTGCCGGGCATGGTGACCCATATGTGGCTGACGCCGACCCGGACCGGTCGTTTCGAAGTGCTGTGCGAGGAGCTCTGCGGAATCGCGCATCACACCATGCGCGGGGCGGTCGTTGTCGATGAGGGACCCGCATTCGAAGAATGGGCCGCCGCCTACCCGACCTTTGCCGATACAGAGGGCCGCGTGGCCGGCAACGCCGCCGCCGGCGCAGCGCAATATGCCGTGTGCGCCGCCTGTCACGGGCCAGCAGGGCAGGGCATGCAGAACCTGAATGCGCCGAAAATCGCCGGGCAGGAGGCCTGGTATCTCAAGCGGCAGTTGCAAAAGTACAAAGCGGGCATCCGCGGGACGGACGAGGAGGACGTCTTCGGCAAACAGATGATGCCGATGGCGAGGACCCTGGCGACCGACGAGGCG
Source organism: Woeseiaceae bacterium (assembly GCA_050738315.1). GTDB lineage: Bacteria > Pseudomonadota > Gammaproteobacteria > Steroidobacterales > Woeseiaceae > IDS-8. The sequence continues at coordinate 30,110 of JBOHZD010000267.1, read as the reverse complement.
ATCGACAATGTGATCGCCCACATTGCAACGTTCCCGGATCAACCGGCTGCGGCAACGGTCGAAGGTAACGCGGCGGCGGGCAGCGAACGCTACGTGGTCTGTGCCTACTGCCACGGCAGCGAAGGCCAGGGTATCGAAGCAATGAATGCACCGCGGCTGGCCGGCATGACCGACTGGTATATTGCCCGGCAACTGCAGAACTTCAAGGACGGCATCCGGGGTGCACACCCGGAGGACTATTACGGCAAGCAGATGGGCTTCATGGCTGACATTCTCCAGAACGAGCAGGCAGTCAACGACGTCGTTGCCTACATCAATACATTGTAACGGTCGATTGAAAACACGGGTGTGGCAATGAACGACGAAGCAGTCAAGACAGTGTCAAGGGGAGCCTGATGGCATACGTTGCAATCGCCGATCGCGATCACGAGATCGAACACCACGATCCGCAGACCTTCATTACCAAGTACATCTGGAGCCAGGACCACAAGGTCATCGCCATTCAGTACGCGATCACCGCCATATTCGTCGGACTCATTGCGCTTTGCCTGTCGGTCATGATGCGGTTGCAATTGGGCTTCCCCAACTCATTCTCCTTCATCACGCCCGAGAGTTATTACCAGTTCATCACCATGCACGGCATGATCATGGTGATCTACCTGTTGACGGCATTGTTCCTCGGCGGTTTCGGTAACTATCTCATTCCCCTGATGTGCGGTTCCCGTGACATGGTGTTTCCGTACATGAACATGCTGAGTTACTGGGTGTATCTCGTGTCGGTGATCATCCTGCTGACCAGCTTTTTCGTACCGGGCGGTTCCACCGGCGCCGGGTGGACGCTCTATCCGCCGCAGGCGATTTCGCAAGGTACGGCCGGGACGGAATGGGGCATTGTCCTGATGCTGTTGTCGCTCGCCGTCTTCATCGTCGCGTTCACGATGGGCGGCCTGAACTACGTCACGACGGTCCTGCAGGCGCGATGCCGAGGCATGACCCTGATGCGCCTGCCGCTGTCCGTCTGGGGAATCTTCATGGCGACCGTCCTCGGTCTGCTGGCGTTTCCGGCGCTGCTCGTTTCCGCCATCATGATGCTGCTCGACAAGACGCTGCTTACGAGTTTTTTCATGCCTGCCATGGTGTCTGCCGGCGAACAGACGAGTTACACGAATGGCAGCCCGATCCTGTTTCAGCACCTGTTCTGGTTCTTCGGTCACCCCGAGGTCTATATCGTCGCATTGCCGGCATTCGGCATCGTGTCCGATCTGCTGGCGACGCATGCGCGCAAGAACATCTTCGGTTACCGCATGATGGTGTGGGCGATACTGGCGATCGGGGGCCTGAGCTTCGTTGTCTGGGCGCATCACATGTACGTCAGCGGCATGAATCCCTATTTCGGGTTTTTCTTTGCCACGACCACCCTGATTATCGCGGTGCCGACGGCGATCAAGGTCTACAACTGGGTGTTGACGTTGTGGCGGGGCAATATCCACCTGCGCGTGCCGATGCTGTTCGCGATCGGTTTCATTTTTACCTTCATACACGGCGGGTTGACCGGTATTTTCCTCGGTAACGTGGTGGTGGACCTGCCGCTGTCCGACACGTATTTCGTCGTCGCGCATTTTCACATGGTGATGGGCGTGTCGCCGATCCTGGTGGTGTTCGGCGCGATCTATCACTGGTTCCCGAAGATCACGGGCAAGATGTACAACGAAACGCTCGGTCGCTGGCATTTCTGGCTGACGTTCCTGGGCACCTATTCGATCTACCTGCCGATGCATTACCTCGGATTCCTGGGTGTCCCGCGCCGCTACTTTGCCATGGGCAACACGGAGTTCATGCCGGAGTCCGCACACGTGCTGAATGAAAGCATCACGATTTCGGCGATCTTCGTGGCTTTGACGCAGCTCATCTTCCTGTACAACGTGATTACGACCTTGCGCAACGGCAAGAAGGCAGACCCGAATCCCTGGGGTGCGACGACACTCGAATGGCAGACGCCGGACACGCCGCCAAAACACGGCAACTGGGGGCACGAGCTGCCGGAGGTGCACCGCTGGGCGTACGACTACAGCGTCCCCGGCTACGCGGACGACTTTATTCCGCAGAACGTGCCGGCCGACAAGGCGCCGGTCGGCCGCTCTCACGGTGTCCATCATTAGTGTCCTGCTCCGGATCGACGTGAAGCGCGCATGACCTTTACCCTCATTTTTCTGGCCATCATCATGGCGACGGTCATCGGCTGGCTGTTGCGGCAGACGCTGAATACCGAACCGTGGGTGTCGAAGGCGGCGGACGATGCCGTCTCCGGAACGTCGCTCGATACGCATGCGAAGACGCTGGGTCTGGTCACCTTTCTTGCGGTTGTCACGTCGTTGTTCGCATTGTTTATCAGTGCCTACATGATGCGCAGGCACATGGGCGACTGGAGTGCGGTGACGGAGCCGAAAATCCTCTGGGTCAATTCCGCCATGCTGGTTGCCGCCAGTATCGTGTATCACTGGACCCGCGCGGCTGCAGTCGCAGGGCGTACCGCACGGCTGAAGCCCGGACTGACGCTTGCCGGCGTACTGACGTTCCTCTTTCTCGCCGGGCAGCTGGTTGCCTGGCGGCAGCTGAATGCGTCCGGATACTATCTCGCCAGCAATCCGGCCAACGCATTTTTTTATGTACTGACCGCATTGCACGGGCTGCACCTGCTGGGCGGGTTATGGGCGTGGGCGCGTTCGACGGTCCGCGTGTACACCGGCGCGGATGCCGAAAGTGTGCGCATCAGCATCGAACTCTGCACGGTCTATTGGCATTATCTGCTGCTGGTGTGGGTCGTGCTGTTCGGGTTGCTATTGTCGACATGAGATAAGGATGGGGAGAGATGTCTGAAGCCGCGCTGATCAAGTTGGAGGACGCTCTGCCGGCCGGCAGGCGAGGCGTCGTCACCGACTTCGCCTCCGACAAGCAGGCGTTCCACGTGCCTTGGGGCAAGGCCATGATGTGGATCTTCCTCCTGAGCGACACGTTCATCTTCAGCTGCTTCCTGACCTCTTACATGACCGTGCGCATGTCCACCGCCGAGCCGTGGCCCTCCACCAGCGAGTTGTTCGCGATTACCCTCGCCGGCCAGCACATCCCGCTCTTCCTGATCGCAATAATGACCATGGTGCTCATCACATCGAGCGGCACGATGGCGATGGCCGTCAACATGGGGTATCGCAAGGATCGCAACAAGACGTTCTGGCTGATGGCTGCGACGGCCGCTTTAGGCGCCACCTTCGTCGGCATGCAGGCCTTCGAATGGACCAAACTGATCGTCCACGAAGGGATCCGGCCATCGGGCAATCCCGAGGGTGCGGCGCAGTTCGGCGCGACGTTCTTCATGATCACCGGTTTCCACGGCATGCACGTGTCGGCCGGCGTCATTTATTTGCTGGTCGTGGCGACCCGGGTGAAGCGCGGCTTCTATGAAAAACGCGGGGGCAACTACGAAATCGTCGAAATTGCCGGACTTTACTGGCACTTCGTCGACCTCGTCTGGATCTTCATTTTCGCATTCATCTATCTCTGGTAATCGCCGGCGGGAGAACTCCGATATGTCGCAGGAAGGTCAACAACATCCCTTAAGCATCTATTTCTGGATCTGGGGCTTGCTGTTTGTCGTGAGCTTTTTGTCTTACATGGTGGATTACCTGCAGATACAGGGGTATCTGCGCTGGTGGCTCATCGTCATTTTCATGTTCATCAAAGCGGGTTTCATCGTCGCGATTTTCATGCATATGCAGTGGGAACGGCTGGCCTTGAAGCTCGCAATCCTGGTGCCGCCGGTCGCCATAGTGATCCTCGTGGGCCTGATGTCACTCGAGGGCGACTACACGTTCCTGACCCGCATCGAGTTCTTCGGGGAAAGCGAACTTGCCGCAGACACGCCGCACCACGCCTCGGAATAGCCGGCTCGTAGTTAAGTGCCGGGACAGACTTCGTAGTTATTGCAACGTTCATGGCAGCCAATCCCTACGAATCCCGTCCCGGCACTTAACGAGGCAGCGAATACCTACGAATCCTGTCCCGGCACTTAACTGCGAACGTGCCGCGTAATCCGGCGTCTCGGTTGATTCTCTCTCGATGCAGATTCTGATAAGTCTTGCGGGAATTGTCGCGCTTTTCCTGCTGGCTTGCCTCCTGTCCGTACATCGCAATGCCATCAAACCACGAACGATCGTGGTCGCATTCGTCATACAGGTTTTAATTGCCGGTTTGATGATGTACCTGCCGTTGGGGCGGGATGTCCTCGCTGCCATGGTCAAGGGCGTGCAGCACGTCATCAACTTCGGCAATGAAGGCATCGAATTCGTATTCGGTACGCGTGCTCGAGAGACTCTGGGCTTCACCATTGCGCTGAACGTGTTGCCGGTTATCGTATTTTTTTCGGCGCTGATGTCGGTCTTTTATTACCTCGGCGTCATGCAGAAAGTCGTGGGCATACTGGGCGGCGCCCTGCACAAGCTGCTCGGGACGACACAGACAGAGTCGATGTCGGCGGTTTCGAATATCTTCGTCGGGCATACGGAAGCGCCGCTGGTGGTGAAACCCTACCTGGCCCGCATGAGCGAATCGGAACTTTTTGCGGTCATGACGGGCGGATGCGCGACCATTGCCGGGGCCGTGATGGCCGGTTACGCCATGATGGGCGTTAATCTGGAGTACCTGATCATCGCGAGTTTCATGGCCGCGCCCGGCGGTTTGATGATGGCGAAGATCCTGATCCCGGAGACGGTGCACCGCGACGTCACGTTCGATCCTGACAATCTGGGCGACGAAGAACGGGCGGTCAACATTTTCGAAGCCATCGGCAATGGCGCTGCAACCGGCCTCACCCTGGCACTGAACGTCGGCGCGATGTTGCTCGCATTCGTCGCCATGATCGCGCTGTTGAACGGCTTGCTCGGCTTCGTCGGCGGTCTCGCCGGTTTCGAAGACCTGACCTTGCAGTGGGTTCTTGGCAAACTTTTGGCGCCGGTCGCATTCCTGATCGGCGTGCCCTGGAGCGAGGCGGTGCAGGCCGGCACACTGATCGGCGAGAAGTTCGTCATCAACGAATTCTATGCCTATGCAAAATTCGTGCTGATCAAGGACTCGTTATCGGCGCACACGCAAGTGATTGTTACGTTTGCGCTTTGTGGCTTCGCCAATCTGACCTCCATTGCCATTCTCATGGGCGGCCTCGGCAGCATCGTGCCGACTCGGCGCCGGGACATCGCGCGGCTTGGGCTCAAAGCCGTGATCGGAGGTACACTCGTCAATCTGATGAACGCAGCGCTGGCAGGGATATTCTTCTCGCTGCAGTGAGGACACAGGAGGTTCCCCGATGACGAGAGCCGTCATCCTGATGCTGGATTCCTTCGGCATCGGCGCAAGTGCGGACGCCGATCGTTTCGGCGATCGCGGGGCGAATACATTCGGCAACATTGCAAAGCACCGGGACGCCGCCGGGCGGCCGCTCCGCGTACCGCACCTGGCGCGCCTCGGCCTGTTGCATGCGGCGGAAGAAAGCTCGGGGGCACCCCCCGCAGGCTGCCAATTGCACGGTGAGGTCGTCGGCGCTTATGGCTACGCGCAGGAACTGAGCAGCGGCAAGGACACGCCGAGCGGCCACTGGGAAATGGCCGGTGTGCCGGTGCTGTTCGATTGGGGCTATTTCACCAAACCGTCGGACACCTTTCCGGAAGAGTTGCTGAACGCACTCATCGAGCGGGCAGATCTACCGGGTGTACTCGGCAACTGCCATCGCTCGGGTACCGTGATCATCGCCGAGCTGGGCGAAGAACACATGCGGACCGGCAAGCCGATCGTTTACACGTCCGCGGACAGCGTGTTTCAGATCGCCTGCCATGAGGAAACGTTCGGGCTCGATCGCCTCTACGAACTTTGCGACATCGCGCGCGAACTGGTCGATGAATACAATGTCGGAAGGGTTATTGCGCGGCCGTTCATCGGCACGGACAAAAACAATTTTGTGCGCACCGGAAATCGCCGTGATCTGACTGTCCCCCCGCCGTCCCCGACCGTGCTGGACAAACTGCTCGACGACGGCGGAGAGGTGATCGGCATCGGCAAGATCGCCGACATCTACGCCCACCAGGGGATCAGCCGGAAAATCAAGGCCACCGGAAATGCCGCGTTATTCGATGCAACACTCGCCGCGACCGAAGACGTACCGGATCGCTCGATCGTTTTCACCAACTTCGTCGACTTCGACATGCTGTACGGGCATCGGCGTGACATCGAAGGTTATGCGAATGCGCTCGAATATTTCGATCGGCGATTGCCGGAGCTTCAGTCGATGCTGCGCGACGACGACTTCATGATTCTCTGTGCCGACCACGGCTGCGATCCGTCGTGGCCGGGCTCGGACCATACTCGCGAGCATATCCCGGTACTGGCTTATGGGGCGGAGGTGCCGGCCGGTTCGATCGGCAAGCGCGAGACTTTCGCCGATATTGGACAGAGTCTGGCCGCGTTCTTCGACCTCGCACCGATGGAGTACGGCACAAGCTTTTTGAGTGCCTGATCGGCAAGGGATCTCCAACGCCGGGTCGCCCGCATGGCGGGCTATTCCATTACCCGCGTCGGGCCCTTCTGGAGGCGGTCATGGAGTCCGCCATGCGGGCGAGGGCGGGCAGCCCTTGCGCGCGGCCGGCTCCCGGCGCCCCCGGCAGGCCATGCCGACATCGTATAGAATGGGCCCATCCCCGGTCTGGTCCGCTCAGCCAAGTGTGTTTCCATCGGGCTTCTACTCGAAGGCATCTACAGATCGACACCCCACGGCAGGCCTTCTGCGTTGCCGACGTCGATGTTCAAACCCTTTACTGATTGACTGATCAAGACGTTTCCGAACGGAGGATTGCGCGTGCATCGATTTCAAACGGCCATCAAGATAACAACGCTGTTGGCCGCCGCCGGCTTCACCGGTGGCGGGCTCGATGCAGTTGCGCAGACCACCGCGGAACCGGCGCCTCAGGTCGCGCAACAGGCGTTCGGCTTTGGCGACGTCACCCGGCTGGCTGAGGAACTGGTGCGCAAACCATACGAGCCGGATCGTCCCGAACTCCCGCCCGCTTTCAGAAACCTGTCGTACGACCAGTATCGGGACATCCGCTTTCGGCCGGAGCAGAATCTGTGGCGCGACGAAGCGCTGCCGTTCCAGATCCAGATGTTCTCCCGGGGCTTCCTGTTCCTCGATCGCGTGACGATCAATATCGTCGGCGAAGAGGGCGCTCATCCCCTCGCCTTTACACGCGACCTGTTCGATTACGGGAAGAACAATGTACCGACCGAATTACCGGGTTCGCTCGGATTCGCGGGCTTCCGTATCCTCTATCCGTTGCTGAACGAAGAGCGCATGGATGAGGTTGCGGTCTTCCTGGGTGCCAGCTATTTCCGCGCCATCGGCCAGCACCAGAACTATGGTGTATCGGCACGCGGGCTCGCCATCGGCACCGGCCTTGCCACACCGGAGGAATTTCCGGTCTTTCGGGAGTTCTGGATCGTCAAACCCAAGCCCGAGGACAGCCGGATCACCATCTTCGCATTGCTCGACAGCAAGCGCGCGGCCGGCGCTTACCAGTTCGTGATCGAGCCGGGTTTGCAGACCGTGCTCGATGTCAAGGCGCGCGTCATTCTGCGCGAACCGGTGGAAAAGCTCGGCGTTGCGCCGTTGACCAGCATGTTCTACCACGGCGAGGTCACGGACCGGTTCATGGACGATTTCCGGCCGGAAGTGCACGACTCGGATGGCCTGCTCATCGAGACCGGCGGCGGCGAGCGCATCTGGCGACCACTGGTGAATCCCATCGGGCTGCAGATCACGCAGTTCGCGGTGACCGACCCGCGCGGCTTCGGCCTGTTCCAGCGCGACCGCGACTTCGACCACTACCAGGATACCGAGGCCATTTACCACACGCGTCCCAGCGTGTGGGTGGAGACGGTCGGCAAGTGGGGCGAGGGAGTGGTCGAGCTGGTCGAGATTCCGAGCCAGAGCGAACGCAACGACAACATCGTTGCGTTCTGGACTCCCGCACAGCCCTTGAAGCCCGGCACCGCGGCCACCTTCGATTATCGACTGCACTACGCCCTGAATCCGGAGGCGCAATTGAAGGGTGGACGCACGATCGCCACGCGCATCGGCGCCGGCGGCACCGACGTGCCCGACTATTCACGGCGCAAGTTCGTCGTCGATTTCACAGGGCCGGCCATGCAGAAGCTCGATCCGAACACGAAAAACATCGAGGCGGTCTGCAACACCTCGAGCGGCCGCATCACCCCGCCGGTGGCACACCACAACCGGTTTCTGGACGGCTGGCGCCTGTTCTTCGAGTTGACCCCGGAAGAAGGCAAGGCAGCCGACCTGCGTTGCTTTCTGCGCCGGGACAAGGACATTCTTACCGAGACCTGGGTTTTCAAATGGGCCCCGACGTGATCTCCAACCAGCAACTGCCGAGGTACACGCGCGAATCCGGCGACGTATCACCCTGGCAGGAGGCCATGCCGCGCATGCACGCTTACCTGCGAGCCGCGGGCTTCGGCGATCCCGAGCGGCTGCCGGGGATCGTGGCCGCGGTCGAACGCCGCCTGCAACCGTTGCTGCCGCTGCATCCGGGCGAAAATACGGTGGAGGTTGCGATGCGCGAGACGGTGCAGTGGGTCGATGAACAAGAACCTCGCGGCGCGGCAGAAGACGCGGCGGCCGCCTCCGATTTGGTCGCGACCCCTCTGCGCGCGGGATTGCCGATGCACGAACAGACGATCGAGTTGCGGCGCCTGCGACGGCCACGCGGGAGTGCGAGTTCGAAGCCGGGCCGAGCGGCCGAGCGGCCGCCGACGTCGCAGCCGGAAAGTGACCCGGCGGAATTGCCGTCCTCCGCGGCGGCGCGCGGCATCCGCGCGCGGCGCGCAATGTTCGTAACCCTGGTGTTGGCGACGACGGCGGGCGCGATCGCGCTGTTGAGCGGCTCCGTGCAACAGGATGGCCTGAGCCCATTGGAGCTGTTGCTGGTGCTCCTTTATGCAGTGCTCTTCGCATGGATCTGCGCCGCGTTCTGGACGGCCTTCATCGGCTTCTTCATCCGGCTGTTTCGCATCCGGCGCTGGGATATCGGGGCCTCGAGCAACGCAGCGGCGACGCCCCGGGGCACGTCGCGCACGGCACTGGTCATGCCCGTCTACAACGAAGAGCCCGTATACGTCTTCGCCCGGCTGCGCGCGATCTGGGAGTCGCTCTCGGCCAGCGCCGCCGCCGGCGACGTCGATCTCTATATCCTGAGCGACACGCGCGACCCCGATATCTGGGTCGAGGAAGAATTGCGCTGGAGGAATCTCTGCAAGGACCTCGACGGCGCTGGACGGATCTTCTATCGAAACCGTGCGGACAATACCTATCGCAAGGCCGGCAACATCGCAGACTTCGTGCGCTCGTGGGGTGCCAAGTATCGCTACATGGCGGTGCTGGATGCGGACAGCCTCATGTCGGGCGAAACCGTTGTGCAGATGGTCCGAATCATGGAAGCTCACCCGCGCGTCGCGATTCTCCAGGCGCCGCCCGTGCCGGTGAATAACAACTCCCTGTTCGCGCGCCTGTTGCAGTTTGCGACTGCGTTGTATGGACCGATCTTCAGCGCCGGCACCAATTTCTGGCAGGCCGGCGATGCCAGTTACTTCGGTCACAACGCGCTGATCCGTGTCGAACCATTCGCGGCGCATTGCGGATTGCCGACATTGCCCGGGCGCGAACCGCTCGGCGGCCCGATCCTGAGCCATGATTTCGTCGAAGCCGCAACTCTGCGGCGGGCCGGCTGGGAATCCTGGCTCGCCCACGGCTTGAGCGGCAGCTACGAGGAAATCCCGCCGACCCTCATCGACTACGCCAAACGCGACCGGCGCTGGTGCCAGGGCAACCTGCAGCACGGCCGTCTGGTCGCGGCCCGGGGCTGGCGCGGATTGAGCCGCCTCCACCTCGGCATGGCCGTCATGTCGTATCTTGCCTCCCCGCTGTGGTTCCTGTTCCTGCTGGCAACCGGCGTCGAGGCCTGGTTGCAAAGCCAGGAAACGCCGGTGTACTTCTTCGGCCACAGCCTGTTCCCGGTCTGGCCGACATCCTATGCATTCGAACTCAAGACCGTTCTCATCGTCACCCTGTCGATCCTGTTCCTGCCCAAGGTGCTCGCGCTGCTGGCGCTCGTCTTCGAACCGCGGCGCTGGCGCCTGTTCGGCGGCCCCCTGCGCGCGGCGGTGAGCGTGATTCTCGAAACGCTGTTTTCCATGATCGTCGCGCCGGTATTGATGCTTTTCCAGAGCAAGTTCGTGACCGCCATTCTCCTGCACCGCAACGTCGGCTGGCCCACACAGCAGCGGCTCGACCGGGTGACGACATTCGGCGAAGCCGTCAGGGCGCACGGTTCGCAGGTGGCGCTCGGGATCGCTGCAGGGTTGCTGACCTGGTTCTATGTGCCCGGGTTCTTCTGGTGGTTCACGCCGGTGCTGCTCGGCATCCTGCTAGCCATTCCCGTATCGATGCTGTCGAGCCGCGCGGATCTCGGTTTCGGCGCACGGCGCGCCGGGCTTTTTCTGACGCCGGACGAGGTACAGCCGGCGCCCGTGATCAGGCGTTACCACGAAATCCTGGAACAGCAGCAACCGCTGGCGGAGACCGGCGGCACGGAACCCTTATGGCTGGCAGCACTGCTGCGGCCCCATCTTTATTCGCTGCACCGGCGCATGTTGCCCGACCACGAACCGACGCGCAGGCAGCGTCACGAGCTGGAAGGGACGATGTACACCCTGATCGACGAGTCGGAAGGCGCCCTCACGCCCGCCGAACGTCGCGCCATGATCGCGAATGAGTCCTGCTTCAGGCGCATCCACATCGGCCTGTGGAGCGAGCTGCCGTTGGAGCGTTTGACGGGATCAGGAGAGGTCGCCTGACATCGTTCAGCGACCGAACACCGGGACTCCCTTAATCTATTCGTTCCCCCTACGCAAACAGCACAAACCCGACAACCCCCAGCACGATGACTGCGACCAATGCCCAGGTCAGCAAACGCAGGCGTGCGGCAAGCACTTCGACCGCAACGCTCAGATCGCGTGATTGTTTCGCAAGCTGTTCGAAGACGCGGGCGTGTTCCGCATGCCGTTCCTCCAGGGCGCGAATGCGCTTTTCCAGTTCGATTTCGTCCGCTTCATCGGGCAGCGTCCTGACGTCCGGGGGGGCGCCCGATTTGCGTTTGTCGAGCAGTTCCGAGGTCGCGGAAATGAGCTGCGGCCCGCGCCGCACCAGTTCGGTCCAGGGAATATTCCTCAGTACGGTCGATAACAGAGGCCACGCCATGCAGGCATTATACCCGTATATCGACAACGACCTTGCCGACGCGACGCAGCACGTTCACCGACACGTCGTTGCCGCGACGCCGCAGGGACAGGTCGATGGACGCGCCTGCATTGAGGCGCAGGTTGTGCAGGCGTACGTCCCGGAGAAACGGCGGCAGGCGCGGGTGATTGAGCACGATCGCGTGGTTTGCAATATCGAAGTTGAGGCCGAGGCTCGCCTGCAACAGCGCGAGCGGCGCGGCTGCGGCCCAGGCTTGCGGAGAACAGGCGACCGGGTAGGAGGTCGGACCTCGTCCGGGCTTGCGTTTGAACCCGCAGAAAAGCTCCGGCAACCGACGGAGATCCATGAAACTGGCAGCGCGAAAAAGTCCCGTGAAGATATCCTGTACGCCAGTCATGTGCCGGTATCGCGCGAGTCCGAGTGCGATCATCGCGTTGTCGTGTGGCCAGACCGAACCATTGTGGTACGACATTGGATTGAATCGCGGCTCGCCTGACGCGATCGTGCGGATGCCCCAGCCGCAGAAGAAGTTCTGTCCGAGCAAGTCGCCTGCGACGTGCTGGGCGCGTTCTTCGGAAGCAATACCTGTTAACAGCACGTGCCCGGCGTTCGAGCTTCGCACGACGCAGGGCCGCTTCCCACCGTCCAGGGCGATCACGTAATTGCCGAGTTCATCGGACCAGAACTGGTCTTCGAAGCGGCTGCGCAGCGCCTGCGCCTGCGCGACGAGCCTCGCTGCCTCGACATGATGGCCGAGCGCCTGGCCAACACGCGCGATCACGCACTTGGCCGCATAAACGTACGCCTGCACCTCGACCAGCGCGATGGGTCCTTCCGCCAGCTGGCCGTCCGCGTGGAAGACCGAATCCGCGGAATCCTTCCAGCCCTGGTTCACCAGTCCGTCCGGGCGCTGCGTACGGTATTCGACGAAGCCGTCGCCGTCGACGTCGCCGGGTCCATCGATCCACGCGAGCGCGGCCTTGATGTTCGGCCAGAGCGCTCGCAGCGTGTCCGCGTCCCCGGTGCGCTCGTAGTAGCGGCCGGCCAGCAGCACGAACAGCGGCGTCGCGTCGACGCTGCCGTAGTAACGAAAAAACGGCACTTCGCCAATGCGCGCGAGCTCGCCGTGCCGCATTTCGTGCAGAATCTTGCCGGGCTCCGCATCGACGTGCGGATCGACCTCCTTCGCCTGCGTACGTGCGAGGAAGTGCAAGACACCGTTGGCAACTTTCGGATCGATCCACAGCATTTCGAGTGCGGTAATCAGTCCGTCGCGGCCGAAAGGGGTGCTGAACCAGGGGACGCCGGCATACGGGTACGAGTCGTCCTCGGTCTCGGTGATCAGCATGTACAGATCGGCAATCGATCTGCGCATGATCTCGTTGAATATTTCGTTCGAACTGTCGATGGAAGTCGCGCGTCCGGACATCCGGCGGAGCGCCGTTCGCGAATTACGCATCGACGTGAGAAAAGTCTGGCCGGAGGGCCGGCGATCGTCGGCGACGGCCACGCGCGTGAACAACAGGGAGCGTTCGCCGGGAGCCACTTGCACGTCCCATTCGGCTGCGTTGTTCTCAAGACGATCCGGCGCCGGATCGAATCCGATGAAAGTCACCTGCTTCACGTCATCGGTCGCGGTGTAGCAGTATTCGACCCGCTGCGCCCCGAGCACCCGCACGGCGGTTGTGCCGTGTCGTTCTGGCCGATGACCTCTGACTTCGAACAGGTCGACGAAATCCGCGTCGAACTCGAGGCGCAGCGTGTTACGCTGCGAGCTGCGGCCGTAGTTGGTCAACGCAATGCGCTGGTGACAGGCGTTGTCCCACAGGAATATCGTGCGCACGATATGGAGCGTATCGCGCGGTTGCAGCAGCCAGTCACCGGAATAGATGTCGGGATTCGTCAGATCGACGATCAGCGCTGCGTTGTTATCTCTTAATGTCGAGCTAAGGAACAGAGGCTGATGGCCGTTGAACAGCAGCCGCCATTCGGACAGCACGCGCGTGTCGCGGTAGTAGATACCGTCGGCCCGGTGTCTGCCCGCGAGAATGTCACCATGACGATCGAACAGGGCGAAGCTTTCGCCGTGCTTCAGGCTGTACTGCCATGGCTCAGACTGGGCCGCAATGTAATGGGTGCCGGTATCTTCGGCGCCCGAGGGAGACTCGTAGTCGCGCGCTTCTGGCTGCCCGCCTGGATTCACCGTTACGCTGCCGTGCTGACCGAAGATGCGCCGTCGGAGACAAGTTGATTGTAGAGAGCCACGTAGTCGGCCGTCATCCGTTCGACGCTGAACCGGCGCTCAAAACAATCGCGAATCTTCCTGCGGTCCATTGCGGCCAGTTCGTCGATGGCAGCCGCCGCCTCGTCGATGGTTTCCACGATGCGCCCGGTCACGCCGTCCGTGACGATTTCCGGTACCGAGCCACAGCGCCAGGCGAGTACCGGCGTACCGCAGGACATCGCCTCGATCATCGTCAGGCCGAACGGCTCCGGCCAGTCAATCGGAAACAACAGCGCCAGTGCGCCGGCCAGGAGTTGTGCTTTTTCCGCGTCGTTAACCTCTCCGATGAAGCGGACGTTCGGGCGATCGAGCAAATGCCTGATCTGTGTTTCGAAGTAGTCGCGATCGGCAACGTCGATCTTCGCGGCGATTCGCAGCTCGCGCCCGGCCTTCGTTGCGATTGCGATGGCGCGATCGACCCGTTTCTCCGGGCAGATTCGACCCACGAATGCGAGATAGTCACCACCGCGGCGTGAGAACGGTAACAAGTCGCGCGGGAGCCCGTGGTAAACCGTGCCGACCCAGTTTGCTTCGCGTATCGGGGAGCGCTGACTGTCGGAAATCGACACGACCGGCATGTCCGTGTATTCGTCGAACAACGGTTCCAGGTCCCACAGATCCTGGCGGCCGTGCAGCGTGGTCAGATGCGGTATCTCCATCTCGCGCATGAGTGGGTAGTGCAAATAATCGATGTGAAAATGCAGCAGGTCGAAGTTTAGCGCGTTTCGGCGCAGATGTTCGAACATCAGCATGTAGTGCGGTAACGCCGTGACCGAGCGCGGCTCGAGCCTGAGCGCGGACGGTGCGCACGGCACGAGCTCTGCATTCGTGACAGAGTCGGCCGACGCGAACAAGGACACATGGTGGCCCTGCCGCACCAGTTCTTCGGTCAGGTAAGAAACGACACGCTCTGTGCCGCCATAAAGTCGCGGCGGCACGGATTCGATCAACGGGGCAATTTGCGCAATTCTCATTACACGCGATCTCCACTCGGGGCAACCGGCAGGGAAAACGCGTCCCGGCCGGATCCAATAAAGAAAACTCTCCTGTAGGACAACCGCGTGGATATTCAAGCGCCGGCGTGGGATGCGGCGCGGCGACCCTGGGAACGGTCGTCAGCATCCATGCTTGTGGCGGTGCCGGACGTCAATTATCGCACGGGCCCGCCGGACGAGCCATACGGTGCGGCTCAGGGCGCGTAGCGGCCGCTTTCGCGCAATTCCGGCTCGATCGGACGGACTTCGATCGTGCCGATCTGTGCCGACGGCCAACGGGCGGCGATCTGGATGGCCTCGTTCAGGTCCGTGGCTTCGATCAAAAAGATTCCGCCGAGCTGCTCCTTGGTTTCCGTGAACGGCCCGTCCGTGGTCGACAAGCTGCCGTTTCGAACTCGCAAGGTCATCGCAGTCCGTGCGCTTTGCAGCGGCTCGGCGACGATCAGGTGATTGCTCTCGCGCAGGGAATCGACGTAGTCGAGCGTCTCGCGCCGAAGGACATCCCATTCGCGCTGTGAAAGGGAGTTGAGTGTCGTCTCGTCTTCGTACGCAAGACACAGGTATTTCATTGCTGGCTCCTTGGGTCCCGGCATGGCGTCAAGCCGAGGGCCGGTTCGAATGCGGATCTTGCCCATTAGTCGAATGACAGGCCGCCAAATCGACATTGCCTGCACATCCGCGGTCGTAAAAACCATTGTAGGCCCGCGATGCGGGCGACCAGCGTCAGTCGTTGCTATTGCTCATCGATCTGGAACGAATACAGGACAAACGGTTCGTCCTGTCCATCTACACTCGCATAGAGCGCCCGCGCAGCGTCGTTCGTTTGTTCCGTGCCGACCCAGGCTTCGCGGCATCCTCGTTCACGGCCGCGTCGAAAGAGTGCCCGCAGCAGCTGACGCCCGATCCCCAATCGCCGATGCGTCGATGCAACGCCGATCTCGTTGATCCAGAGCTCGCGCGGCTTGTCGGGATGAACGTAATCGACGGCGGATGCCATCCCGATGACCGTGTCGCCATCCAGCGCGACGGCGAGATGGTGCCGCGAATCCTCGAGGAACTCCGCCGAGAGGTGCGAGTCCACAGGGCCATCAAACACGTCGGGCGCCACTCGGTCGAGCAGCGCGGCGTCCTGCGGCTTCAAAACGCGAATCTCGATAGTCATCCAGGCTCTCCGTACGGCTTGTCGCTCCTCGGTGCTTCGGGAGCCTGCTCATCGAGTGATTGACGATACCTGATGCAGCCGCGAAGGAATTGCGGCCAATCCGGCACCACCGGAAGCGGATCGGACTGCTCTGGCAGCAACGACCACAATGCCGGGTGGTGCCAGCATAACTCGTGGCCCGTGCTGTCTCGATGCTCGCGAATGCCGTGCCGCAATCTCTTCACTTCGGCAATCAGCTGCTCGCGCGGCATGTTGTCGAGATCATTGTCCATGTTGCCTCCACCGCAATGCGGGACTGTCAAATGAGCGGGTATCAACGCCTTGGGGTGTAGACGTACTCCATGGCGGGAAATTCCCCGGTGCTCTTGCTCGAAGGTTGTAACGGTAGTCGAAGTCTTCCGCCTTCGGCGCCGGGATGTCACCACCGATTGCTTCTCCCAGGTCGTGGATGATGCATGCTCACGATGCTTCGTCGGGGGCGACTTCCCGAAAC
The DNA here is from genome assembly GCA_050738315.1 of Woeseiaceae bacterium. Taxonomy (GTDB): domain Bacteria; phylum Pseudomonadota; class Gammaproteobacteria; order Steroidobacterales; family Woeseiaceae; genus IDS-8. The sequence goes on along the minus strand of JBOHZD010000267.1, from coordinate 13,805 downwards.
GTGCCGAACGAGCGCTCATCGACCGTCAGGGCTTCGCAAAGGCGATCGAGCTCGGCATACGCGTCGCCGTAGCGCGCGCGGAACGACTGGAAGGCGACTGCGTTCTCCCAGCGGTCGACGGTGACATAGCGTCCCGGCATCGACGGATCCTCGAGCAGCAGGGTTTCGATATAACCCGGAGCGCGGCGGAACAGTTCCGACCAGCGACCGTCGGGACCGTAATGATGGATGAATGTCGCCACGTGTTCGGGCGCTACCTGAAATTCCCAGACATAGGTGTAACGTGGCGGCATGAAGGGTCGACCTCCGCTCAAAGTAGACGCGCTTTGAGTTGCTCCGGCAAGTAGGGGGCACTGATCGTTATCCCGGGAACGCAGGGGTGCCACAAGGGGAACTCGCTGGGTGGAACACCCCCCGGGTGGCGCCCGCGCTCCAGCCTCCGCGTGCAGCAAGTTCTCCCCGTTCCAGCCTCCGGATGCAGCAAAAACCTCCCCTCCAGCCTCCGCGCGCAGCCTGTAACCATTGCTTCGCCATAGATGAGAATGATTCTTATTGACCGTAAGCGTTAAATGCGTATAATTCTCATTCGCAATTCCAAGGCCACTCAAGAGTCAATAAGGAATCTCGTCATGTCCGATCCCGGAGCTCTCCCAAGCGCCATGGCGGTTCGTTCCGCCGTCGCGAGTGCCGTCAGTCTTGCCTTGTCGTCGACCTTCGCAGTCGCGCAGCAGTCTCACCAGGAAACGCTCGATGAGGTTGTCGTCGAGGGCCGCAAGTACGACGAGGCGGTGCAGTTCGACAAGTTCACTGCACCGCTCCTGGATACGCCGAAGTCGGTTATGGTCATATCGGACGACCTCATCGAGGAACAGGGTGCAACGTCGCTGGTTGAAGCGCTGAAGAACGCACCCGGTATCACGTTCAACGCAGGGGAAGGGGGTCGGCCGGCGGGAGACAATCTCAAAATTCGCGGTTTCGATGCCGGGGCGGACGTATTCATCGACGGCATTCGCGATGGTGGGTCGCAGACGCGCGACATTTTCGCACTCGATCAGATCGAGGTGCTGAAGGGTCCGGGCTCCGCTTACTCCGGTCGCGGCGCGACCGGTGGCGCTATCAACCTGGTCGCGAAAAAACCCGGCAGCGAGAATTTCCTCGACAGCACATTCGGGAGCGGCACCGATGAATACCTGCGTGCGACCGTCGATGCCAATTATCGGTTTACGGACAGCGCGGCAGTGCGACTGAACCTGATCGAGCACCAGGGCGATGTGCCCGGGCGCAACGGCGTATTCATCGATCACCAGGGCATTGCGCCGTCCCTCGCGCTGGGACTCGGTCGGCCGACGCGCCTCACAGCCGATTACTACTGGTACCGCACGGACGACATGCCCGACTACAGCATTCCTTATGGCCGGAACGCGGACACCACGGCGCCCGAAGGACCGCCGGTCGCCGTCGACCGCGACAATTTCTACGGTCTGCTGAACCGCGATTTCCAGAAAACGGGTGCCGATATCGGCACGCTGCGGCTCGAACATGATTTTAACGATCGCCTGACGCTGCGCAACACGACGCGTTACGGTGACACTTCTAATGACTATATCGTCACCAATCCTGACGACAGCCGCGCAAACGTCGCCAACGGATTCGTGTTGCGAAATACGAAGAGCCGTAACTCGACGACGATCACCAGGGTGAACCTGACGGATCTGACGGCACGTTTCCAGGCCGGCGAAACATCGCATACGTTCATAGCCGGCATCGAGGTCGGCAACGAGCGCATGGTGAACCGCAACTATGTCGTCGAAACCCTGTTTGGCGAAAACGCAAACGAAGACTTTCTGAATTCCTGCAGCGTGCCGGGATCGCTCGGGGCGGCTTCGAACTTCAACTGTACGACGCTAGCCAATCCGAATCCGCACGACCCGTGGACGGGAACGATCACACCGTCTGACGAAGAGACCATCGCCGAGATCGACACGCGGTCTGTCTACGCATTCGATACCGTGGGGTTCAGTGAGCAGTGGTCGGTGAATCTGGGCCTGCGTTACGATGACTATCGGACCGAACAGGTTTCCGGTCCGATCGATGCACTCACGGAGCTCACAAACGACGAGGATTTCTGGAATCATCAGCTCGGCGTCGTCTACAAACCGGCGGAGAACGGCAGTGTCTACGTGGCGTACGGCACCTCGTCCAACCCGTCGGGCAACACCCTGGGCGACGGCACCGAGAATCTCGCAGCCGGTAACGCCGATCTGGAACCGGAGCGCATCCGCAACTTTGAGATCGGCACGAAATGGGAACTCTTCGGAGATCGACTGTCGCTGACTTCCGCCCTGTTCCATACGGAGAAGGCGAATGCGCGAGTTGCGATCGAACCGGGCCGCGGCGCCCCGCAGCAGACGATCGGCGAGCAACGGGTCGTCGGCGTCGAACTCGGTGTGTTCGGGCAGATTACCGAAGACTGGGGCGTTTACGCCAGTTATACCCGGCTCGATTCGGAGATCGTCGATGACGGGCCGATCGAGATCGACGAGGGCAACGTTTTTCCCAATACGCCCGACGACAGCGCGAATCTGTGGACGACCTATGCCTTGCTGCCGAACCTGTCGATCGGTGCTGGAGCGAGTTACGTCGGCCGGCGTTTCGGCAACACGGAAAACACGGTCTGGGCGCCGTCCTATACGATTTACGACGCCATGGCATCGCTCGACATCGGAGAACGGTTCAAGCTGCAGTTGAATCTCAAGAATCTCAGCGACGAGACCTATTACGTGCGGCCTTACTCGAACCACTACGCGGCACTGGGGCCGGCACGCTCTGCGGTCCTGACGGCGAGCGTCGAGTTCTGATTCCATCATGCTGCTGCACGTGCCGGAGGTTTTGACCACGGAGCGCGTGAGTGAGTGCCGGGCGCTACTCGATGCCGCAGAGTGGGTGGACGGCAGCGAGACTGCGGGCTTTCAGTCGATGCAGGTCAAGCGCAATCTGCAATTGCGGCAGGACTCCGAAAGCGCGCAGAACCTCGGCGGCATCGTGCTCGATGCGCTCGAGCAGAACCTGCTTTTCAATTCGGCAGCCTTGCCTGCGCGGGTGTTTCCGCCATTGTTCAACTGTTACCGCGAAGGGCAGACATTCGGCAGCCACGTCGACAATGCGATCCGTTCCGTTCCGCGCACGGGCCATAGAATCCGCACCGACATTTCTGCAACGTTGTTTCTGAGTGAACCCGACGAATACGAAGGCGGCGAACTCGTAATCGACGACACGTACGGGCCGCACCGGGTGAAATTACCGGCCGGGCACCTGGTGCTCTATCCCGGAACCAGTCTGCATCGGGTGTTACCGGTGGCGCGTGGCGCGCGTATTGCTTCGTTCTTCTGGATTCAAAGCCTAGTGCGGGAAGATGCGCAGCGTTCGCTGCTGTTCGACATGGACATGGCGATCGTCCGGCTGCGCCAGCAGGTCGGCGACAATGATCAGATCGTGGCACTCACCGGCGTTTATCACAACCTGCTCAGGCGCTGGGCCGAAGTCTGAGGCTTAGGTTTTGCGCTCAGGCGGAGTAGTCGGCCGCTCCGTCTCCTGCAGGGCGTCCGATGCGTTTCGTGCGCCTGAAGAGGGGCGCTATCAGGCGCCGGTACGCAAGCGCGAGACCGGTCCAGACCATGATCACGCTCGTCAACGACACGATGCCGGCAACGGTCTGCCCTGCAATGCCGAGCACTTCTCCCGTATGCAGAAAGCGAATGATCGACCGGGCCTTCCGTCCCGGGGAGCCGCTCGAAGACGGTTGACTCGCGACGACCGCGCCGGTGGCGGCATCGAGCGTGAGGTCGTGACGATGCTGCGGCTGGCCTCCGTTGCCGCGGTCGAGTGCGAATTGCACGCCGGTCGCGTTGGCGGCCGGCAGCGTCAAGGTCAGGTTTTTCCAGCCCGGCACTTCCGCGGCGGCGCGAGCGGTGAGCTCATCCAGCGACAATGCATGGTGGCTCGGGACAAGCGACGGAGATTGCGCCGCCGGCGCGCCCGGTCCGCGGACCGGTGGTTCTTCTCCTAAGCTGCGGTACACGAGGTCGTTGGCCCAGCCGTAGGAGAACACCGTTGCCGTGGCGACGATGATGACGAGCGGAACCACGCTCCAGATTCCGAAGACGTGGTGCCAGTTGAAATCGCGCGCCTTGCTCGTCTGCGCTTTCGCGTTGAACAGGAGCCGGGTCCGGAATGCAACGCGGTTGTAGATCGGCGGCAGCCACAAATACAGGCCGCTCAGCAGCAACAACAGGAAGACGAGGTTGCTCGCACCGGTGATTGCCCGCGCGGCATCGCGATTCTCATCGCTGACGTTGAACCAGCGATGCCAGGCGGTGATCGTGTCGAAGAACGCGTGCAGACCGCCCTCGGGTTCTGCCACCAGCTCGCCGGTGTAGGGATTGATGTTTCGCGAATCGGCGCGGCCGGCTGCCAGCGATACCGGTGCTCGCGGGTCCGCCTGGAAGATGATCGATGTCGGCGTGAAGGTCGGATCCTCCCTGCGCACAGCGTCAAGCAGGGCCGCTATGCCGAGACGCTCGGCGTCGACCGGCGGCTCGACATACAAATCCCGCTCGGCCCAGGCCAGAATCTGCCGTTCGTAAGTCAGCAAAACGCCGGTAGCCGACATCATCAAAATGACGATCCCGGCACCGACGCCGCAGCTCAAATGGGTCCAGAAGATCGTTTTACGAAGCACCTCGCGATGCTAGCAAAAGCAGCCACAAATGAGAATACGTCGCATTCTCATTTAATTCGTAGTCCGGTGCCGGGATAGATCTCGTAGTTATTGCAGGTGGGCGGCGCTCGTTGCGAAGGTACCGGCAATAACTACGAGCCTGTCCCGGCACCTAGCTACGAACGACGCTTAACTGCTTGATTGTCAAGAACGTTGAGCTGCCACAGGTCCTTGTGGGTCATGTGCAGGAACGGGCGCATGACCAGGAGTCCCGTCTTGCCGATGCTCTGTTCCAGAAACCTGAGCTCGGTGAATTTCTCCTGCGTGCGCTCACCGACTCCGATTTCGATACCGTTCTCCCGCATCAGCAGCACCCCTTTTGCACGCAGCGCGAGTTCCGTGTACACGCGCAGATAACAGAGCATGTCCACCAGTACAGGCCCTTCAAACCTTGACTTCAGATCGTGCAGGAAGCGCCCGATCCTGGTTCCTGCGAATTCGCCGGAGTTTATCTGTTGGAGCAACTGCGCGTCCGCATCGAAATCCAGTTCCAGCCACGCATGCATACGCTCGGCACTTTTCCTGAATACGATGTATAGCACCGGGGGCAGTACGGCGAGGATGCTGACTGTCATCAATATCGGCGGCAGAACGAAATGGTTGAAGAGTGAATGCAGTGCTATTGCGGCCGCAAGCCCGGGCAGGTAGCGAAGCGGGTTGATCTTCATATTCCGCTCCGTCAGGGTCTGCGAAACGATCGCAAGGATCGCCGTGACTCCACCGTGCATGATCGCGGTACCGAAGCCGCGTACGATCCAGATGGCGACATTCTCGTGACCGGCAGAGTAGAGGTAGTAGAGGTTCTCGACAACCGCGAATCCAGCGCCGACGGCGAAACCCAGGATGGCGCTGTCCACGAGGAACGCCAGGCGATGGGTGCGGAACAGGTAGACAATGATCAGGGCTTTCAGTGTCTCCTCGGTCACCGGAGACACGTAACGGGCGAAACTCCGGAAGTCGATGGATAAATACTGCAACACTACGTCGTTCAAAAAGTATCCGGCAACGGTCACTCCTCCGCCCGCGACAATCGCCCACAAGACCTGTTTCAAACCCACCAGCTTGTAGCTGTCCAGGTACACGAGAGCGACGAGGAAAATAACGACCGGCAGCAGCCCTACCGGTGCCGTGATCAGAAAATCCGTGTACACGATCGGCGACCTGCCCGTATCCGCGCAAAGTCGAATCTTGCCGGTAACCGTACCGCCTCACAATATCTTGAGCGACACCATCCACTCGTCGTCGCCCCGCTCGCCGTTCTCGAAGCCCGCAGCGAAGCCGACGGACAAGGTCATGGGGAGGCGGTGGACCAGCGTAAAACTGAGATCGAGCTGTGTGCCCAGCGTTGTCACCGTGCGCTCGAAAGACTCGCCGGGATCGGCCAGCAGCGCACCGAAAAAAACCGCCGGACGAATGTGGCTCAGGAAGAAACCCGGTTTGCCGACCTCGCGGAAGCGAATCGGCGGCAAATTCCATTCTGCAACCGACTTGACGAAATCGGTGGCGACGATTTCGTCGATTTCGAATCCCGGGAACCTGTCGTATTCGCGATAGCGCTTGACCTCGCCGTCGTCGACGTAGTTGTTGCCGAAACCGCCGAAGTAGAAGTTTCCGAGCGGATCCGCGCGGTCTCCGTTCGTAATACCCGCCGAGTTGTAGAACCAGATTGAGGAATGCTTCCATGGCAGCGCGAAGCCTAAATCGAGACCGAGATACGGCTTTACGACGGTATCGAACTCGGAATCGTCAACGTCGAGCATGACGTTCCATCGCAGGCCCTTCTCATGATCCACTGCGCCGATCGACTTCCGCGTGTCTGTGTAATGGAGACCGAGTTCGATAGACAGGATGTCCTCGATTGCCAGCGCCGGCACGTTCTGGTTGCCGGGTAGCGTGTCGAGTCCGGTGTAATACGAGAGTGCGCCGGCAAAGTCCAGCCGCCTGGGCTCGTCGAAGATCAGCGCGCGGTCGTAGCCGAGGGTATAGGCATCTCCTTTGCGACTCCGCTCGGTCGGCCCGAACAGGTCATAGAAGTCCGCGCGGTTGTGCCGGTACCGGGCATACCAGTTCAAGGCCTTGTACTCCAGGTCGAGGTGCAGCCGTTCACTCGACGGCAGGTCGCCCGCGGAGTAGCTGCCGGTCAGCCCGAATCTGTGCAGCTGCGCCGGGTCCGTGAACTGGAAATGCCAGCCCAGTGCCTCCGTATCCCGGTACCCTTCGACGACCGGATAGCCGGAATCATAGTCGAGCTCGCGGTACGGCCGGTATTTGCCGCGATGGACGATCAATTCCTCGTACCGTATGTCTTTCAGGCCCGTGACCGCATTCCAGTCTTTGACGACGGGATGCCGTCTCGCGATCTCGCTGCCGAGGAAAGTGATCGAACTCAGGTCCTCGAGCGTTTCCGGCTGGATGACCGCAGGAACGAAACCCTGCCCGGTGTATTCGAACACCGCGAGTGAACCGTCCCGCAGCGGCACGGGGCGGAACAACCCGGTTTCGGCATTGCTGACTGCCTCGAGTTCGCCGGTTGCGATCTCGAAGCGAAAGATATTGGACACGCCGGTATAAAAAGAACTGCCGTACAAATACCTGGAATCAGGCGAGAACACGAATCCCTCCGGCACGGCAGGGGAGAAATCGAATTCCGCTACAGCCGTTGCATTCCCTTGTCGAAGGTCCGCGATCCTGAAGACCTTCAGGTGCTGGCTGCCGTCGATTTCCCCGAGCGAAGCGGACAGCAAGTGGCCGTCCGCGGAGATGTCCAGTTCGTACGCCACCTGGCCGTAAGGCCAGTCATAGACCAGGTGCCACTCCTTGTACGGATACGGTATCTGTACCAGCGACACATATCCATTCAGATGCCGCAGCCCCCAGATCGAACGGTCCGCCGGGCTATAGACGATGTCGCCGATGCGGGCATCCCTGAGCAGCATGCGTTCCTTGCCGGTGTCGACATCGACCGCCATCAAGTCGCGGAAAGCCAGGTTGTCGGCCGTATAAAAAAAGGTCCGGGTCGCGGGGTCCCAGGCGGAGGAGGTCACGCGATACGTCATGGGACCCTTGATGTCGGCGATCCTCCGGAGACGGTCATCGGCCAGCGACAGCACACCGACATGGGCTACGACGCCCGGGTAGCGGAAGGCGCCGATCAACTCGTTCCGGTCTTCGTCGACGTATGAGCGCGAGATGGACCCCAGCATCCGCGACGTCAGCCGCCTGGCTTCAGTGAGCGGTTGCTGTCGAACGGATTCCAGGTTCGCTTTCTGGAATACGTGTTCGAACGCGATCCAGTCGTCCCAAGCCTCTTCCAGGGGTTTTCCGAAGACTTTGAGAAACTGCTTCGAATAATAACGTTCGCTGTCGTTTTCCCGCTTGAGCCACTCGATCACTTGTTCCGGCGAGTACTCGAGGGCGAGATAGCTTACGAAGCGAGTCCCATAGAGATAGGCATTGACGCCGGCTTGAAAATCGACGCTGGTCCCTTCGGAGACGATCCCCAGGTTGCTATAGAAGTAGGCGTCATCCCGCACCATCGAGCGAAAGACCATTTCGTCGTAGGCACCCTGGGCACGGCCGATACCGCCGGACATCCACGTTTCCATGAAGACCGCGGCGCCCTCCAGGTACCAGCGCGGGGCATTCAGGCGGGGAATCGTAAGGTAGTTGTAAAGTATGGATTCAGGATGCCGGTCGGTCTGGCGAGGTTTGCCGCCGAAGAAATGGCGCCACTTCAAATCCTCCGCGTTTGCGACGTCCATGTTCGCAACGTGCACCAGTTCGTGATTCATGATCATGAAGATGCGCTCGCTGCTCGGCATGGTCTCGAGGGTACGGCTCGCGGGCGCGATGTAGACCGAAACCCCGTTATACGGAGACGCGCCCGCCCCTGCATTGCCGTAGTCGCTCGGATCCATGAGTATGACCGTGGTCTTCTCCTCCGGCCGCCATTCGAAAACGCGTTTCTGGAAGTCCAGCGAGTTCTGGAAGTTACGGATGACGTGCGGGACCAGGTGGGTCTGAAACGGATCGAAATAAAGCAGACGGAGGTCTTCCGTCTCGACGACATCCATCTCGAAAGGCTCGGCGCCGGCGCGGTTGACGAAAGCCAGGACCGCGAGCAGCACAACTGTCAATCTGGCGCGAATGCCAACATCCCCTGATTTTTCTGATTATCGCAAGCCCGCCTGCCGGGCGGCAGGCGGGCTCACACTGAGCGAGTATGTTACAAGTTGTCGGCGTCTGTCTTATTTATGTACAAGTGCGGCGTCGCTCTGCTTGAAGGTCCGCATGGCGTCGCTCTGCAGCGACTCTCGGAAGGCAGCATTGCTGCGCAGAGCTCCCATAAACGTTTCGTTTCGCGCCGCGTTCAGGAATGCCTGGCTGCGCAAGGAACTCAGGAACGCGGGGTTACGCAAAGCGCTCAAGAATGCCTGGCTGCGCAGTGCGCCCAGGAATGCCGAATTGCGCATGGCATCCAGGAATGCATCGCTTTGCATGGCGTTACGGAACGAATCATTGCGAAATGCGGACAGGAATGAGTCATTGCGAAGCACATTCAGGAACGCTTCGTTTTGCATGACGTTGCGAAACGCGTCATTCTGCCGCAGATTGCGGAAAGCATCGCTGCTCATTGCGTTACGAAACGCGTCGTTGTTCAATGCCGCGCGGAACGCATCGCTGGCCAGGAGGTTGCGGAACGCGTCGCTCGAGAATGCGGCCCGCAATGCGGCGTCGTTGGTCAGCGCGGCCGACACCGCGGCGTCCCTCGACAGCGCGTCGCGGAGCGCTGCGTCGCTGGCCTTGGCGGCATTCCGGGCAGCGTCGCTCAGAAGTGCATTCAGGAAGCTGTCGTTTCGCGCCAGGCTGAAGAAAGCGTCGTTCCCCATGGCGTTCTGGAAAGTCTCGCTCCGCAGTGCGCTCAGAAAAGTCTCGTTCTGCATCGCGTTCCGGAAGTTATCCTGCCGCATTGCGTTTCGAAACGCGTCGCTCTTTGCAGCATTGAGGAACGCATCACTCATCAATGCGTTACGGAACGAATCGCTCCGCGCCGCGTTGAGGAACGCATCACTCTGCATCACGTTGCGGAATGCGTCGCCGCGTGCCGCATTGAGGAATGCCTCATTCGACAGCAGGTTGCGGAATGCATCGCTCTGCATTGCTTCCGCAAATGCGACGTCGCTGACGATCATCTGGTAGACGTCGGTCTGCATCAGCCGAGCCACACTCTCGTCATCGAGAATCACGTCATCGCTGGACATCTGTTCGCCCCGATAGCGTTCGGCCGGCGCAACCGTGCCGGATACCTGCTCTGTCGGGGTTGGATACTTGACTCCGAAATAAGCGACCACCCCGATCACGACCGCAAAAGCCGCGATGATAACGGTCGTTCGGGACTTGTTTTGCTCAGTATTTCTCATTGTCGTGCTCCTGTTATTGGACCTCTGGCGTCTCCCCGAGGGCAGGCGCTTCTCATTCACCAAGCCGGTGTCAGCGACCCGCGCTGCAACAGCTTGCCTTCGCTTGAAAACTCGAGTTCGATCTTCGCTTCGCCGGCGATTACCGTCTCGTCGGCGCGTACTAAAAGCGCGGTCAATTGCCGCCGCCCCAGTGCCTGGACCCGCAAGGTCTGGTCGGCGATTGCTATGGATTTGAGTGGCTTCTGGTCTTGCAGCAATGCGACGAGCCGGGCCCGGGCGGAGCCGAGGTCCACCGCAATATCGAAGGGCCGGGCGGCGTCGACCTGTATTTCGAGTAGCAATCCGCCCTCGCTGTGCTCGAGCCGAACCAGGCACTCGAACCCTTCACTGCGAAATGTGTACGTGTCCATGACATCCGCAGCGTTTCGCGCTCGATGCGGTGCCATCGTGCCGACCAGGTCCGCGATGTCCGTTGCCGCGCCAAACCGAGGCTGGCTTTCGTAGAAGAACGCCGCCAGTAGCACGCCCGTGGCCGCAGCCAGGCCATAACGCAGCACGCCGGCGGCAGCCCACTCCGGACGCCAGGCGAAAACCGGCTTGCGCGATCGCGAGGCTGGCAATGTGACACGGGCCATGATCTGGTCGTGCAGCGTTGCGGGCGGCACCGGTTGCGGGGCGTTTTCGAGTATCGACGCGAGCAAACCAAGTTCCGAACGCAAGCGGCAGGCTTCCGCGGAACCTTTCAGCAGCCGGTCGAGTTCGGCGCGTTCATCGTCGTTCAGCGCGCCGTCCGCGGCAGCGCTGACCAGTTCTTGCGTCCGCTCGTTCATGTGGAGGAAATCCCGTGCAGTTGCAAGCGGCTCTTCATCTGTTGCCGCGCCGTGTACAGACGGGACTTGACGGTCTTTTCCGGCAGATCGAGGATTTCGCCGATCTGGCGATAACTGCATTCGGTGAAATAGCGCAAAACGATCACGGTTCTGTGGTCCTCAGGCAGTTCCATCAACACGGCTTGCACTTCTCCGCAACGCTGCGAAGTCGCGACACTTTCCTGCGACACGTCGCTGTCCGCGTACGGCGCCAGGTCCAGTGGCTCCTGATGTTTGCGGCGCTTGATCTGGTTAATGCTTTCATTCAACGCAATCCGGTATATCCAGCTGAACAGTCTGTACTTCGGGTCAAAACGCTCAATATTCTCGAAAAGCTTCATGAAGGTGGTCTGGCTCACATCTGCCGCTTCATCGACGTTACCCAGCATCCGGTAAGCTGCGTTGAAGACCGGCCTTTCGAAATGTCTCACCAGCGTATTCAGCGCCTGCCGGTCGCCTCGCTGGCAATCCTTGACCAATGCGATCTCCCGGTCCTTGTTCATTAATACTGCTCAGCCCGGGATAAGTTGGTGGGTGGACGAAAAAAATCTCATGGCCTGGCGGCGACGCGTCCGGGCGGCATGGGCGCCCGCTTACTGGCCCCGGTCCTCCGGCTCGATCTCGAACAGTTTGTCGAAACCTGAATAGGTGAATATGTCGTTGATATGACGATTGACATTGACGAGCTTCAGGCCCCGGCCGGCAGCCGTCAGCCGCTTGTGAGTACGGAGCAGCACGCCCAGCCCGGCGCTCGAGATGTAATCCAGCCTGCCCAGGTCGAGGATGCACGGCTGCGTCACCTGGTCGAGAAATTCCTGTGCCTGAGGCGCCTGAGCGGCGTCCAGCCGGCCTTCCATCACAGCCATGCCCGCGTCGTTGAAGCTAATCTGAAACATGGGGCTACTTGCGCTGCGCGACAAAAGTGAACCTGCTCGTGCGGTTCCGGTATTCGTAATGTATGGAATCGGCCATTTTCATCACCAGGTAGAGGCCGAGTCCGCCCGGCGTGCGCTGCGCCAGGGGAGCGTTCGGGTCGACGGGTTTTATCGCGCGTGGATCGAAGCGCTTCACGTCGAAATCCGTCAGACTGACTTCCACGCCATGCTCCAGGGGATGCATTTCGATCAGGATGCGTGCCTCGGTTTCGGTGTTGTAAGTGATCATATTCACGAATAACTCCTCGACGCAGAGGTCGACGATGTATCGCATGGAGGGGTCGATTTCTTCCTGTGCGAAGAACCGGTCCGTGAATGCAACGATCGTTTTAAGTTCATTCAGGTGACGCTCGAAGTTCTTTCGCACTGTTTCGCTCCCGCGTCCGACTACGGCAGCCGCTTTATGAGAACCAGCGTGATGTCGTCGGCCTGGGGCGTGCCGCTGCCGAAAGCGAACGCCGCCTCGACGAGGCGACGGCTCAGGTCGCGCATCGTAAGTTCGTGTCCCTGTCGCATCACCGTCGCAACGTTGACCTCGCCGAACCGCGATCCGTCGCGCGCCGGAAATTCGTAGATGCCGTCCGAGATCAATGCGAGCACGTCTCCAGGCTGCAGCTTGAGCCGTTCTGCCGCCGGCGCGCCGTCGAGTTCCATGATGCCGACGGGGAAGTTGGTCGGCTTGTGCCAGACGCATTCGCCGCTTGCCGCCCGATAGTGCAGGATCGGTCCCTGGCCGCCGGAGTGGAATTCCACTTCGTGGCTGACGGGATCCAGGAATCCCATGAATGCCGTCACGAAGCGGTCGTCCGGGAGATCCTCGTTGAGTTGGTTGTTGACGTGCATATACGCGCGGCCAAGATCGGCGCCGAGCCGGAATGCAACGCGCAACATGGCCTGCATCTGTGTTGCGGAAAGTGCCGGTCCGAAGCCGTGGCCGGTTGCGTCCCCGAGCAGCATGAAAAGGTTCCCCTTCAGCATGACGAGATCGAACAGGTCACCGCCGGTGTGGTCCGTCGGCAGGAACTCGCCGTGGAGGTCGTAACCGGGGACGATCGGCATGGTCTCCGGCAGCGTGCTCATCTGGATCTGCCGCGCCACCGCGACCTCCTGTTGCAGGATCGCGTTCGCCAACAGCTCGTCCGTCATGCGGGAGTGCTGAATCGCAATCGCTGCCTGCGCCGCCAGCGCCGGAGCGATCCACTCGTCGTGCCGGTCGAATTGCCCCGGATTGGCACCGAGCCACTGCATGACGCCGAGTACAACATTGTCGCGGCCGAGTATCGGCACATTGAGCAGCGACCGCGTCTCGAAATATTTCGTGTGAACGGGCGAGGCATTGAAACGTTCGTCGCCGCGACAATCCGGGATGTTGGTAATCCGCAAGGTTGCGGCGCAGTCACCGGCGATGCCCTCGCCGGGAAGTAGCCGCGCGGGTTCGGCTGTGGCGGGTACGACCCTCACCAGGTCGCCGGATTGCGTATCGCGCAACCACAGGACACCCGCTTCGGCAACGATCGCCAGCTTGCCCACGTCCACAATCTCGTGCAGAAGCCTCGGCAATGCGTCGGGCGCCGCCAGGCGATACATGATTTCGAGGATCCTGATCAGCGATTCATGCGTGATCGCGTTCGGATTCTGTTGCTGCAAAGGGACGGACACACCGCTCCCTCCGTGTAGTTGTCGTTCTTGTTATGGTCTGTTATCAGCGCAGTTGCCGCGAGGCATGCGCGCCAGGGTCACCCGCCGAGGATCATGGCACAGATCGGGCGTGCAGGGACAGTGAACATAACTCCGGAGGCGCGGG